>JAFIEX010000175.1 GCA_020832365.1 Crocinitomicaceae bacterium | reverse complement strand
GAACTTTTATACCTAGTAATTCCATTGAACTGGCAATTATTTTTGCAATTTCATTACAAATTAGTAAGCGCGTGTTTTTTATATTTTCATCCGCTTCATTCAAGATGCTAACATTTTGATAGAAATTATTGAAGGACTTCACCAATTCAAAAGTATAATTCGCCAATAGAGCAGGGGAGTAGTTGTCACCCGCTTCCTGCACAATAATTGGGAATTGCGCCATATTTTTAATCAAAATACGCTCAGGATTCCCAACTTTTAAAGTCATTTTTTGGTCAAAACCTTCTGCTTTGCGCAGGATTGATTTTATTCTAGCATGCGCATATTGAATGAAAGGAGCAGTATTTCCGTTTAAGTCAATAGATTCTTCAGGATTGAATTTCATTCTTTTCTTGGGATCTACTTTGAGCAAATAATACTTTAATCCGCCAAGACCAACCATTTCAAATAGTTGTTTTTTCTCCTTTTCAGACATACCATCCAAATGACCTCGTTCTTGTGCGCTCTCTTTGGCCTTTTGAACAACTTCCTCCATGATATCGTCCGCATCTACAACTTTCCCTTCTCTGGATTTCATTTTGCCATCGGGCAAGTCCACCATTCCGTAGGATAAATGAAAGCAATTTTGCGCCCAATCATAGCCAAGTTTTTTTAGAATAGAAAATAAAACATTGAAATGATAATCCTGCTCATTACCAACTGTATAGATAGTACCACTTAAAGTTGGGTAGTCAGTATATCTATCGATTGCAGTACCTATATCTTGTGTCATGTAAACTGCCGTGCCATCGCTGCGTAAAAGTAGCTTTTCATCCAGGCCTTCATCGGTTAAATCAATCCATATGGAGCCATCATCCTTGGCATAAAAAACACCTTTTTGAACACCTTCCATTACGTGATCTTTTCCAATTAAATAGGTATCAGACTCATAATAGAGATGGTCGAAAGTTACATCCATCCTTTGGTAGGTTTTGTCAAATCCTTCGTAAACCCAACCGTTCATGGTATTCCAGAGCAGATAAGTTTGAGGGTCTTTCGCCTCCCATTTAATCAGCATTTCCTGGGCGTCTCTTTGTAGTGTGGTCGCTTCTTTTTTGAATCCAGCAATTTTACGATAGAGACTATTTTTCTGCTTTTGGTCAGTTTCTTCCTCATAACGCGTGAATAATTGCTCGAAGGTGGCTTTTTCATCAGCATCAGCACCTTCAAAATTATGCTTTTGCCATTCTTTCATCAATTCAAATGCTTCTTCCGTTGCTTTTTGATCGAAAAGAATGTAGTATTTACCTACAAAATGATCTCCCTTTATTCCCGTATTTTGGGGAGTTTCTTTCTGTCCCTTAGCATCTGTTGGTGCAAAACGATCCCAGGCTAACATGCTTTTACAAACATGTATTCCGCGGTCATTGATGATTTGTGTTTTAATCACATGGTGACCATTGGCTTTCAGGATTTCGGCCACGCTATGACCTAAAAAAATATTCCGCAAATGCCCTAGGTGCAAAGGTTTATTGGTATTAGGTGAAGAATATTCTACCATTAATGTTTTACCGCTTTTATCTTTTGCAAATCCGAACTTTTCCTCTTCAGCGATATTATTTAATGTAGCTGTCCAAAAATCATCTGAAAGTACAATATTTAAAAAGCCTTTGATGACATTATAGGCAGCGATGTTGGGTTCCTTTTCCACAAGAAACGCTCCTATGAGTTCGCCTATATCCTCAGGTTTTTGTCGTAATATTTTGGTGAATGGAAAGGTAACTAAAGTTAAATCTCCGTCAAACTCCTTCCTAGTTTGTTGAAATTGTATTAGCGTAGCATCAATTTCTTGATTAAATATGGTCTTTGCGTTGCTTAAAATCAGGTCTGTTATGACTTTTTCCATTTTATTATCTGTTTTCTACTGCGCTTAAAACCGCTTGAAATAGGTCATAAGCAGTTTCAGCCATTTTATTTTTTTTATTGTCCAAACAAGGATTCACTTCTACAAATTCTATACATTTCACCTTTTCTTGTGCTGCAAAGAAAACCAAGAGCTCCTTCGCCTCTTCAGGCGTTAATCCATTTTTCACGGGTGTTCCAGTACCATAAGAAACAATATCAGGATCCATGGAGTCAACATCAAAGGAAACGTAAATTTCATCACAGTTGGCAAATTTAGCTAATAAATGCTCATTGACCTTTTGAACGCCGAGCTTTCTTAATTCTTCAACTGAAATATTGCGAAGATTATTTCGCTTCATCAGTGCAATTTCTTCTGGTTCTAAATCTCTCAAGGCAACAAAAGCTAGGTCATCAGCTTGAATTTTTGGTGCAATACCGCCAATGTTTTTCATCACATTCCAGTAATGTTGCGTTTTTTCACTGACCTCATTCTTTTTACATTCCAAATTATCGTCGTTGAGCGCTGTTGACAAGGGCATTCCATGCATATTACCAGAAGGGGAGGTGTATGGTGTATGCATATCGCCATGTGCATCAATCCAAAGCACGCCAATGCTGTTCTGAGGGTGAGCTATTTTCAATCCTGCGATTGTTCCACCGGCTGAACCATGGTCTGCAGCAATGACTAATACAAAATCATCTTTTTTTCTTCGTTCAGAAATAATGTCCGCCGTATTTTGGTAAACTTCAGCCAGGCCATCAGCTCTTTTCCCCCATCTTAAATCAGTAGGTTGGTCTAAAAGGTGATTGCAGTCTGAAACAAAATAGTTGGGATATTTACCAAAAATGAATTGCTCCGTTGCGTGATCAACAACCCTCATGGCGCCAGGGCCTAAACTAGCTCCCCTTGTTCCAGCGGAAATTTCGGATTCGTTAATAACTAATGCTATTTTCTTTGACATACGTCTAAATTTAATCCATTAATCGGATGAAGTATAAGCAAAAATACACACAAACTTGAAACCTTGGTATTTTCTTATACAAAAAAAGAGGCCGTCCAAAAGACAGCCTCTATCATTACTATTCATTACTTATGCATCAATATTAGCATACTTCGCATGCTTTTCAATAAACTCTCTTCTTGGTGGTACGTCATCTCCCATCAACATAGAGAAAATTTGATCGCATTCTGCTGCATTTTCTATGGTCACTTGACGAAGCGTTCTATTTTCTGGAGACATGGTTGTGTCCCAAAGCTGTTCTGCATTCATCTCACCAAGACCCTTGTATCGCTGAACTGAAACTGAACTAGCAGGTGCATTTCCACGCATTTGTTCAATCAGTCTATCGCGCTGGGCGTTGTCCCAAGCATAATCAGATTTGCTTCCTTTCTTCACCAAATAAAGCGGAGGTGTTGCAATATAGATATAACCATGCTCAATTAATTCTTTCATATATCGGAAGAAGAAAGTCAAAATTAATGTTTCGATATGCGATCCATCGACGTCGGCGTCACACATTATAATTACTTTGTGGTAACGCAGTTTTTCCATGTTCAACGCTTTTGGGTCTTCCTCTGTTCCAACGCGAACACCAAGCGCAGTATAGATATTTTTGATTTCTTCGTTTTCAAAGATTTTATGCTGCATGGCTTTTTCCACATTCAGTATTTTACCTCTGAGCGGCATAATTGCTTGAAAGTGTCTATCTCTTCCTTGTTTGGCTGTTCCACCTGCTGAGTCACCCTCAACCAAGTATATTTCACATTGTGCTGGGTCTTTTTCTGAACAGTCTGCTAATTTCCCTGGAAGTCCACTACCAGACATTACATTTTTACGCTGCACCATTTCACGTGCTTTACGCGCAGCATTTCTTGCACGAGCAGCTAAAATTACTTTTTCAACTATTTTTTTAGCATCATTTGGGTGTTCCTCTAAATAATTGGTCAGCATTTCAGAAACTGCCTGAGAAACTGGCGCTTGAACTTCTCTATTGCCAAGTTTTGTTTTTGTTTGTCCTTCGAATTGTGGCTCGGCTACTTTGACAGAAACAACAGCTGTTAATCCCTCACGGAAATCGTCTCCAGCAATTTCAATTTTTTCTTTAGCCAGCATGCCGCTGTCTTCAGCATACTTTTTTAAAGTACGAGTTAAACCCATTCGAAAACCAGAAAGGTGTGTTCCACCTTCATAAGTGTTGATATTATTCACATAGGCTTGAATGTTTTCCGTGTAGGATGTATTATAAACTAAAGCTACCTCTACTGGAATACCATCTTTCTCACCATCAATATGAATGACATCTTGAATCAATGGTTCTCTATTACGGTCTAAATATTGCGCAAATTCTTTTAAACCGCCGTCTGAATGAAAAATTTGCGACGGGAATTTACCATCTTCATCTTGTGCATCTTCCCTACGATCCTCGATATGAATAGTAATGCCTTTATTTAAAAAAGCTAACTCTCTCATTCGAGCGGACAAAGTTTCATAGTTATACTCAGTGTTGTCGAAAATGGATGCATCTGGTTGAAAGGTAACAATAGTTCCAGTTTTATCAGAAACACCAATTTCTTTAACATCATATAGTGGTTTTCCGATGCTGTATTCCTGTTGATGAATCTTTCCATCGCGATGAACTATAGCTGATAAATGAGTAGAAAGTGCGTTAACACAAGACACCCCTACACCATGCAAACCTCCGGATACTTTATAGGTATCCTTGTCAAATTTACCACCTGCGTGTAAAACAGTCATTACCACCTCAAGTGCCGATTTTTGTTCTTTGGTGTGCATTGCTGTGGGAATACCACGACCGTTATCTTCAACTGTGATCGAATTTCCTTCGTTGATGATTACTTTAATTGTATCACAATAACCGGCCATTGCTTCGTCAATGGAGTTATCGACTACCTCATAAACCAAATGGTGTAAACCCTTCACGCCAACGTCACCAATGTACATTGCTGGACGTTTTCTAACAGCTTCTAAACCTTCTAAAATTTGGATATTATCCGCTGAATAATCCTTTCTTACATCATCACTCATGCTGTATATTTAAATCTTGTGTTTTAACATTTTCTGAAGAAACTCAAAATAAAATTTCTAATCAGCAAATATACAAAAGAATTAAGCATGTTTACTTTTAATTTAATGGGTTTTTAACGTAGTTATCAACATTTGAGTAGGTAAAAGCGCTAAAACGATATAAAAAGGGTATTAGAATCGCTTTTGGAGACCGCTGCAACGAAAGATTTCAAGTCCAATCGCCCCCTCTAATTCCCTAATTTTTCGCCCCGCACAAAAGTTTCGCGTAAAATTTCGTTTCCTTCTCTATCAAAAATAATTAAATCTCCTTCAGGAAGTCCATTGCGATAACTGGCTCTCATGTATATTGCTGTAGTATCTAGGTCTGAATAGTAACGCTCACAGATACCTGTATAAGGGTCGCCAAAATAAAAACGTACTTCTTTTCCTTGGTTATTGGTGAAAACCTCAAGGGAGTCGCAATTTACGCGCTCATTTTCTCCCATGGAGGCTCTAATTAATCTACCATGATTATATAAATTCATGGAAAGCGTATCACCTTTGGGTGAGAGCATCATTCGATACCCGTGAAGTTCTCCTTGAAAAATTTGTCGAATTTCTAACTTGGCGTCAATATTTTCATAGTTAGTATAGCAAATACCCGTAAAAAGGGAGTCGTCCAAAAGATACTTACCTTGATCATCTGCTGCTAAACTATCACAAGGTATTTGTGGTAAGGAATGATAAGCGTCAAATTCACCTGAAATCAGTCTTTCTCTTAAAGCTTCTTGAGTCATTTCATCGCCGCAAGACAAAAGCAAACCCATTGCTATAAAAGTTGAAAACCAGTTGCGTCTATTCATATCCTTTGTTTAATTTTTGTGCAAAAATAATGTTACTAAGCGCAAAACTTTTAATTTAATCGTTTTTTTCGAAATTTATTATCATGCCACACATTAAAAATGCACTTATTCGTTATCGAATTATTGATAAATGCTTAAGAAATAGCTATAAGCTATACCCATCGAAGCAAGATTTACGCCATGCCTGTGAGGAGAATTTATTTGGATCTCCTGATGGGCTGCATATATGTGATTCGACTATTGAAAAAGATTTATTCGCGATGAGAATGGAGCACGATGCACCAATAAAATATAGTAAGAAGCACAAGGGGTATTATTATGCTGACCCCAATTTTTCTATCAATGAAATTCCGCTCACTAAAGATGAATTAGACGCCATCAAATTTGCCGCTTCAACGCTGTCTCAGTTTAAAGAATCGGACTTATTCAAAGAATTTGAATTTACGCTAGGAAAAATTATCGATCGCATAAGTGTTTCAGATGAAAACACAGGAGCAATTCACGACAATATTATTCAGTTTGAAACTGGAATCGTAAATACGGGAAGTGAATTCCTCAAAGATTTATTGGATGCAATTCAAGGAAGTGTCGTGGTTTACTTTGTATATGAAAATTTTTTAAA
>JAFIEX010000174.1 GCA_020832365.1 Crocinitomicaceae bacterium | reverse complement strand
CTAGTCATAGATTAGTAAACACATCAAAATATGCGAATTCCACAAGTAATAGACCTAATACTTGTGGAATTCAATTTTGTAAACCCAGTTTTTGCAGGTAATTTTGAGGTGAAATTTAGAAATCATGAAATATTTAATAGTATAATACCTAATCAAATAGAAAGCCTACAGGAAAGTCAGTGGGTTTTCAGCTTGCCTGTCAAGCTTGAGATCGACATGCAGAATTAAAAAGCTTTTTTGGTATTGTCAGGGACGATTACTTCTTTCCACCAGAAAACGCTGTCCCTGAAGCCGTTCCTTCTACTACTCGAATACCATTTCGGTATTCTTCTTCTTTAATCAAACGACCGCGTTTGTCGTATATTTTAACTGTTCCGTGTTGTTTACCATCTTTATAATTTACCTCTGAAATTAATTTGTTTCCCTTAAAAGTATAAGTGCGCATGGGTCCTTCTAGCTTGCCTTTTTTATATGTCGTTACCACAGCTGGCATTTTTCCTCCAGGATGAAAAGCAATCCATTCACCATCTTTATCGCCGTTTTTAAACTTCCCTTCTTGTGTTTTTTGATAATCTTTCGCTGAAAAGGAAACAAATTCACCATGTTTTACAGAAATTAAATTAGCTCTGCCTTTCATTACTGGGTCTTTTGCCTTAGATTTTTTGGTGATGACTTTGTAATTCTCAATGTCCTTTAGTCGTCCATTCTCAAAATAATCACGCCACTCTCCTGATTTCAATCCTCTGTCATAGCTTCCTGTTAACTTAGGTTTTCCATCGTTGTAAAAAGAGCGCCATTCACCATGTAATTCCCCCGATTTAAATGTAGATTGATTTTTTAGTCGACCATTTTCCCAAAAGTTTTGCCAAACGCCTTCCTCTTTTCCAGCTTTGTAATCACCATCCATTAGTAACTGTCCATTCTCGTACCATGTTTTCCAGTTCCCATGCTTCAAATCATTTTCATAATGACCAACTTTGAAAGGCTCACCAGTTTTATAAAAATATTCCCATTTTCCATGTTTTAGTCCTTCATTAAAATGCGCGATATAAGATAAGTTACCTTCGGGGAAATTATAGCGCCATTCTCCATGTTGCTTACCCTCTTGGAAATGACCAATCATATCAATGGTTCCTTTATTGGTGTACCAAGTCCACTTTCCATCTTTGTTTCCTTCTAAATAAACTCCTTCAACATTTACCTGACCGTTATCGTAATAATAACTGTATGGGCCATGCAACACACCTTCTTTGAAATTACTTTTCTTTTCCAAATCACCAGAATAATAAAAATAAGTCCACTCTCCATGCGGTTGATTATCCACAAATTCACCAGTTAACAAGGGGTATCCATAAACAGAACGCTCTTCAAAAGGACCATTCTTCATGCCGTTGTCGTAATTATAGTACTCTTTTAATCTTCCATTTGTATAATAAATTGCTAACTCACCATTTCCGTCTGCTATTAATTGTGTGTGTGCAGAATCGGATAGATGGAAAGTCCAAACATAGGAGGTTCCCCCTGATATTTCTTCCACCATTTTTAATCTTCCGTCGCGATAAAAATACTGCCATTCACCAATCGGCTTGCCTGCTTTATAAAATCCTTTTTGACGGATATTTCCATTTTCAAATCGCTCTATGAAAGTGCTGTCTTGCTGACCAAGTAAAAAATAGCCTTCGGTTGCTACAACACCATTAGCAAAATAGACTTGAGCTGGACCATGAAGTTCATTTTTAAAATACCATCGTTCTTCTAGTAGTCCCCCCTCTTTATCGTAAAACCTCCATCTGCCATGTCGAAGTGTTGTTTCTCCTAGGTCGTCTTTGTAGTAATATCCCTCGCTTTCAACTTGTGTTTGATGCGCATCATAATAGAAGAATTTCTTTTTACTTAAATTGCGCTTATGTACCTCTTGTGTGAATGTTACAATTGGCAAACAAAAAAACAAAAAGAAGGTCAGTTGTCGCATAATTTTTTCTTTAATAACTCAGAATTGATGATTTAGTTACCATAACCGAGCCAAATAAGTGCTCCGTTGATAATCAAAAAACCTCCAAAACCAAAAAGTATGGATCCAGTGATTCTATTTAAAGACCTCAACACATTGTTGGTGATAAATGGTCGCAGCTTTTTTGCTCCGATTATTTTCAAAACATCTATGGTAAAAAAGGTGAAAAGGATAATGGAAATATAAAAGAACATATCCCATCCAGTAAAAGCATCTTTATTAGCGGTTTTTCCTAATGCCATAACGGAAAACCAATAAAAAATAATTAGCGGATTTGCTAAATTTAAAATCAAACCTTTCACAAACAACAGCCAATAATCTTTGGAATTTCGAAATTTCTTAGACTCCTGTTCAAATTTCTTTTCAGAAATTTTCTTGAAAAACATGATTAAGCCAAAGACAATAAACAAGACACCCCCAACGATTTTAATGAGCGCATTATCCGTTCCTGATGAAAGCGATGCCACTTGTTTTATAAAAACGTATGCAATTACGATGTAAATAATATCACCGATAATAATACCAGCATCGAAGGCAAGTGCTGCTCTGATTCCTTTTCTGATGCTTGTTTCTAAGAGCACAAAAAAAGCAGGACCAAGCATAATACTTAAAATCAATCCCGTTACGATACCTTTTAAGACTAATTCAGACACTAATAAACAGTTTTTACAAATTTAATAAATCCATACAGATGCCTTAAATATATTATTGTCAAATCGTTTAAAATTTACAATCATATCACAAGTTGTTTTCAAACTTAATGAATAGTTGGCACAAAGGTTTCCTCTAGATTAGGTATAAAAACCTTTTGAAACCCTAGATTTTTCAGCTTTTTATGGAAAGCTTTTTGAACTTTGTACTCACCATGTACGAGATACATTGCACTCACCTTTTCTGGGTTTTGACATTTTAAATAATCCATCATTTCTTTAAAATCACCGTGTGCACTCATAGAAGAAATTACTTTTATTTCTGCTAAGACCTTTTTTTCATCTCCAAAAATAGTAACTGTTTGATCCCCATTTTGTAACTTACCGCCTAGTGACAAAGGTTCGGCATATCCAACGAATAAAATCGTATTCTTGGGGTTTTCAATAGCATGGTAGATGTGGTGTTTTACCCTTCCAGCATCAGCCATTCCCGACGCTGAGATAATGATACACGGCTCCTTAGAATCATTTATTTTTTGGGAATCTTCTTTTTTCTTTACGTATTTAAGTTTATTAAAACCAAAAGGATCGGGGCGTGAAGCTATAAAGCGTTTTACTTCTGGATTCAATAAATGCGAAAAATACTTGGTGATTTGCGTTGCATCTACCGCCAAGGGGCTATCCACAAATATTTTTACGTTTGGCAATAACCCATATAAATCTAGCTTATTTAAGGTAAAGACAATTTCCTGCGTTCTTCCTAGGCTAAATGCAGGAATAATTAATTTCCCTTTCTTTTCTTGGATAGTATGAATCACGGCGCTCAACAACTCTTGTTCTGCATCTAGTGTTCTGTCGTGCAAACGATCACCGTAAGTGGATTCACAAATTACAATATCTGCCTGAGGGGGACATTCTGGGTCTTTGATTAGGGCGGTATTATACCTACCAATATCACCGGTATATAAAATTGTTGATTGTTCTTTTATTTCGTCAATTTCTAAATAAATTGCTGCACTTCCTAAAATATGCCCATTAGGAATGAAAGTGGCTTCAACGCCTTCTGCTACTTTAAATTTTTCATTTTCCTTGATGATTTCAAATTGAGATAAGGCTTGCTCTACGTCACTGTTATTGTATATTGGTTCGTAAGCTGCTGCACCAGTTCTATTTTTTCGTTTATTAGAATATCGAACGTCGGCTTGTTGAATAAACGCACTATCTTGTAACATGATTTCACACAAGGCAAAGGTTGCTTCTGTGGCGAATATTTTTCCCTCAAAACCATCTTTCACAAATTTTGGTATTAAACCAGAATGGTCGATGTGCGCGTGTGACAAAACAATGGCACTAAGTGTTTTTGGATCTATTGGCGTTTCTGAATTTAAAGTATAAGTGTCTTTACCCAATCCTTGATACATGCCACAGTCTAACAACACTCTGGTATTGTCCCAAAGCTCAACAAGGGTCTTGCTTCCGGTTACAGTTTTTGCAGCGCCTAAAAATTTTAGCTTCATACACCAAAGTTAATAAAGCAATTCACTAGCGACTAGATAAATTAAAATGATTTGTGTCAGTTTTAGAAACCTTAACTAAATCACATAGGAATATTCCCGTGCTTCTTTTTAGGTAATTCCTCTTTTTTGTTTGCTAACATCTTAAATGCTTGAACTACTTTCTGCCTAGTTTCTGAAGGTAAAATTACATCATCAATGATGCCCCTTTCCGCAGCACGGTAAGGGTTAGCAAATATCTCAGCATACTCTGCTTCTTTTTCTTTCCAGCGTTCTTCAGGATTTTCAGCACTGGCAATTTCTCTTTTGAAGATGATTTCTGCCGCTCCCTTTGCGCCCATAACCGCAATTTCTGCTGTTGGCCAAGCAAAATTGATATCAGCACCAATATTTTTGGAGTTCATTACATCAAACGCTCCACCATAAGCTTTTCTTGTGATAACGGTAATTCTAGGAACTGTTGCTTCACTAAAAGCATAAAGCAATTTGGCTCCATGAATAATAATTCCATTCCACTCTTGGTCCGTTCCCGGGAGAAAACCTGGTACATCTTCAAAAGTCAATAAAGGAATATTAAAAGCATCACAAAAACGTACAAAACGCGCGCCTTTTCTAGACGAATCAATATCTAAAACACCCGCTAAGGACATGGGTTGATTGGCCACTACACCGATTGTCCTTCCTTCAACTCTTGCAAAACCAACTACAATATTTGTTGCGAAATCTTTATGTACTTCCCGAAAAGAATTATCGTCAATTACGCAGTTAATCACCTCTCTTATGTCGTAAGGTAAGGAGGAGTTCTCTGGAAGTATCGTTTCAATTTGCGTTATTTTCTGTTCATCAAATTTATAATTGGAAATATGTGGTGCTAAAGCGTCACAATTTTGTGGTAGATAGGACATTAAATCTCTAACCTCTTGCAAGACAGTAACATCATTAGGACTCGTAAAATGATTTACACCAGATTTTTCAGCGTGCGTTTTGGCTCCACCTAAATCCTCAGAAGTAACTTCTTCATGTGTTACGGTCTTTACAACATTTGGGCCGGTAACAAACATGTAGGAGGTGTCTTCAACCATAAAAATAAAATCCGTCAAGGCAGGGCTGTAAACTGCTCCACCAGCGCATGGCCCCATTATTACGCTTAATTGTGGCACAACACCTGAAGCTCTAGTGTTTCTGTAGAAAATATCCGCATAGCCTGCTAATGAAACAACACCTTCTTGAATCCGCGCACCGCCAGAATCATTTAAGCCAATTACAGGCGCCTGGTTTTTAACCGCCAAATCCATTACTTTACAAATTTTCTCTGCATGTGTTTGTGAGAGTGAACCACCTAGTACGGTAAAATCTTGAGAAAAAACATAAACTAATCTACCATGTATGGTACCATAACCTGTAACAACACCATCACCTGGATACTTTTGTTTGTCTAAACCAAAAGAATTTGAACGATGCTCGACAAACATTCCTAGCTCCTGAAAAGAGTCCTCGTCTAACAACAATGAAATTCTTTCTCTTGCCGTTAGTTTTCCTTTTTTATGTTGCGCATCAATTCTGTCTTGTCCACCACCTAGAGAAGACGCTTTTCTTTTTTCAATTAACTGTTGGTTGCGATCCATTTTATATCCGAAAATTTGTGAGGTGGTAAATATCGTAATAATAGGGTTAATCTGAAAGATTTATACTGGAAAATTACCAAATCAATATTGGAGAAAATATTTGAGGGGAAGACCAGACAAAGCCAGTTAGAATCATTTAGTATAAAAGCAATAAAAAAGGTGTTACCACGGCAACACCTTTTCTAAACAAAACAACATTAATCGCATAAACCCCAAAAAACAACGATTAATCACCTAACTAGGTTTCTTAAAATGAAGGACAGGAAATCGTTTTAAACGCCTGCGACTTCGTTCTACAATTCAAATCAAATCCAAGAGAAACTTCATGAGACCCTCCTGAAACACCATTATTTAATCTTGATACCGTTACATCGTAGCTGTAACCGATTTTAAATGTCCCTGTATTAATACCAGCTGACAAAATGAAAGCATCCCTGCTACGCAACCATGCACCAACTGTAAAAACATTGTATTTTACATAAGTTCCGACATTCAACTCCATAAAGCCTTGTTGGTATTGGTAAATTACGTTTGGCATGATATACGTATTACTTGTGTATCTTGACCTAGCACCAATTGGAATTTTAGCTCCCATGTG
>JAFIEX010000173.1 GCA_020832365.1 Crocinitomicaceae bacterium | reverse complement strand
GTGAATAATTTTTCATTATCTGGTCCTAGTCATGAAGGTATTGTGTTACTGTCAGATGGGGCTGCTTGGAATGTTATTTCTCGTCAGTAGTATAGGCAATAATCGTATTGAGGTGAAATCACCTTGCGAGAATTTATCTTTGCTTCTTATTTTTGTCTATTATTGTCCTTGACTTAACAACTTTGATGAGGTACTACATTATTCTTATTTTTTTCTTTGGTATTGGAGTAGCACATACCCAAAATAAAGCCGAGCAGCTTTATACGGCAGGCTATTTCCAAGAAGCGGCTAATGAGTTTGAAAAACAACTCAATCGCAGGAAGGTTAAAGATAAAGTAAGCAAACAACGAAAACTAGCCGATTGTTATTTTCAGCTAAGAAAACTGGACCGTTCAAAGGAACTTTACGCCAGCGTACTAAAACAAGAACCAGACGCATTTTCTTTTTATCGTTTATTGCAGTTGCATCGCTATGACTCCGACTATCTAGCGGCTAGTCAATTATTGGCTGAATTTGGGGGAAATCTAATGAGTTCTTCTGAAATACAACGCATAGAAAATCAATGGATTACTTTTCCAATGCAAAATCAACAAATGACTTGGTCCTTCGAGTGGGATCAATTGTTATTGCCGAATACGAGAAAAGGCATGGGATACACTTTTTTATCAGATACGACCATGATTGCGGGAGTTGGCTCAACAAGAAGAAAGAATAGAACACGGTTTTATGATTTGGCTGTTCTGGCTCCACCAGTTTTTCAAGAAGCCAAAAGTTTAGGACTTCAAGAAAATAACCGCTTTTTCAGGGCTTACCCAAGTTATGATGAGGTGAACAATAGACTCTATTTCACACAAAATATTTCCAAAAGAAGAAAACAAAATAGAAATATCGAAGAAAATATTCAACACATATTCTACGTGGATGGTACCATTTCCAATTTTTCTAAGGCCATTCAATTGCCTTTCTGTGATGGAGAGCATAACTTTTCTCATCCTTTTATTACTAGAGATGGCAATAGACTCTACTTTATCAGTGATAAGCCAGGGGGCTATGGGGGATTAGATATTTATTATTCAGACAGAACGGCAGACGGATGGCTGGAACCAGTAAATTTAGGCCCCGCTGTGAATACCCAATTCGACGAATTAACCCCCTATTTTAAAAGCGATACTTTGTTTTTCTCAAGTTATGGTCATGAAAACTATGGCGGTTCTGATATCTTTTATGCTCCATTCAGAAATGGAAAATTGGAATCAGCTCAAAATATTGGTTTGCCGATCAATAGCGCCAGAGACGATTTTTCGTATTTACCTAATGAGCGTTTGGGTATGTACCTCTTAACAACCAATAGGGTATCTGAGTTCGGCAACGTTGATGAAGTTTATCGTTTGCGAAATCTTAAAGCATTGGCCAATTTTGTAGTGCAAGATGCTGAAGACTTATCATTCATATCCGAAGTGCGCATCACGAACCAAGCAAACAATATTGAGTTGTTTTCTAATGCAAATGGTAAATGGAAAGCTGCTGAAACACCACAAGTGGGAGAGATTTTTACTTTTAGCCACCCGCAATACTTTAATAAAACAGTTCAGCTTACAGAAAACCCATCGGAGGAGTTAACGGTTACTCAACTAGAACCTTTTCGATTTGGTGGCCAGGTAGTTGACGACATCAGTCAACAGCCCATTGAAAGAGTGAATATAGAGATTTTCCGTTGGGAAGATTCGGAATGGCAATTGGTTGAACAGACTTTTACAGATGAAAACGGAGATTGGTCAATCAGGTGGCAAAAAGACAAAGAGCATCGAATTGTATTTCAAAAAAGAGGCTACGAAAGTGCAGAGGAAATAGTTGAGGAAATCTTAGAAAATTCTTCGGAATATGTTTCAATTCGTGAACGGTTTCAGCCTTATGAATTAAAAACAAGACCAGAAGAAGGAGCTGTTTTCACGCTAAGAAATATTTATTTTGATTTTGATAGAGCTACTTTACGACCTGTATCTCATCAAACACTAGATAAATTAGCGAATTTTTTAATAACCCATCCTGAAATACATATAGAGTTGGGTGGTCACACGGATTGCTTTGGTGATGAATTGTACAACATAGATTTATCTAAAAGAAGGGCAAAAGCTTGTAAAGATTATCTGGTTAACAAAGGTATATCTTCAGACCGCATTTCTTATGAAGGTTATGGCAAAACTAAAATGATAGTTTCTGATTGTGCTGAGCAACGTAAAAACCCAGCTGCTGCTCAAAAGAACAGAAGAACAGAAGTTAAAATAACCAAAGGCCAAAAGCCACTTGCTATTGAAGATTTTGATCCAGCTATTGATTTAGTAGGAAAACAGTACAGTGGAGGTGTAAATAAGCAAGAAAATTATCAACCTAGTGCTTTTAAATTGGATAAATTACCTATTCAAATGAGTGTTTCGAGTGAGTTGCAGATCAATAAATACTATTTGGTTGCAGGGTCTTATACTATGCAGGAAAACGCACAAAGAAAGATAGCCTATTTAAAGGAAAATGCAATTACAGCTCAAATGATGCATGTAAATGACAAGTATTATGTCATCGTTGGTGTTTTTGAAAATTATAATGATGCCAAAAAAGTTAAAGAAAGCTCCACGGGGATATGGATTTATCATCACAAGTAGCGTTTTCTTTTAACTTGATCACGACTTTTATCAATCCAATACTTTGATGGTTATAAATTAATCATCCAAGACCTAAAAGTAATTATCCTACTGCTTATTTTTATAACTTTGCAACAGTTATGAATCAGTACAAAAAAGTGGCATTTTACACCTTGGGTTGTAAGCTGAATTTTTCAGAGACATCTACCATTGCACGGGGATTTGAAGAAGGTGGTTATGCCAAGGTTGATTTTGATGATACGCCAGATGTTTTTGTCATCAATACTTGTTCTGTTACGGAAAATGCAGACAAAAAATGTAAGCAGCTAGTAAAGAGAGCGAAAAAAATCAATCCTGAGGCCTTTGTTGCAATCATTGGTTGTTATGCGCAGCTTAAACCTGAAGAAATTGCTCGAATTAATGGTGTGGACATTGTGCTTGGAGCAAACGAAAAATTCAATGTTTTAGAACACATCGATAATAGAGACTCCAATAGTCAAAAAGTATTTAATGAGTCCATCAAAACCACTAAAGATTTTGTGCCTTCTTTCTCAATTGGAGATAGAACGAGGTCATTTCTTAAAGTTCAAGATGGTTGCGACTATTTCTGTACCTTTTGCACGATTCCTTTGGCGAGAGGTAAATCACGAAATGCCAGCATAACTGCAACGGTTGCTGAAGCAGAAAAAATTGCTGCCACAGCGGTGAAAGAAGTCGTTCTTACTGGTGTAAATATTGGGGACTTTGGACAAGGCGGAGATGAAAACTTCTTTCAACTCATTCAGGCCTTAGACCAAGTGGAAGGGATTGAGCGATACCGTATTTCATCCATAGAGCCGAACTTGTTAAGTGATGAAATCATTGCTTTTTGTTTGGGATCCTCCCGAAAATTTGTACCGCACTTTCATATTCCACTGCAATCTGGCTCCGATAAAATTTTGACACAAATGCGCAGAAAATATTTAAGCGATTTGTATCGTAACCGAGTAAAACATATTAAGCAACGCAATCCTGATTGTTGCATAGGCGTGGATGTAATTGTTGGTTTTCCGGGTGAAACAGATGAAGATTTTATGATCACCTATGATTTTCTTAGAGAATTGGATGTTTCTTATTTCCATGTGTTTACCTATTCCGAAAGAGCGAATACCACAGCCAATAAAATGGAAGATGCCGTGCCAATTGCGGTGAGAAAGGATAGGAGTAAAATGCTGCATATTTTATCGGATAAAAAGAAAAGAGCGTTTTACGAAAGTCAAATTGGAAAAACAGGTACGGTGATTTGGGAAGGAGACAACCATGATGGTTGGATGCATGGATTTACTGAAAATTATTTGAAAGTGAAAGTGCCTTTTGAAGAAAAGAAAGTAAACACATTGGAGTTGGTTCAATTTAATGAAATAGATCGGGAAGGAGTGATGCAGGTTACTGTTTTAAATTCAGCTCATGCGATTAATTAAGCAGTCTTGAAACATTATGATGTGCTTTTGGTTAAACTATCAATGTTAATGATGCAGATGTAGATGAAAAAAATAGGAATAAACGGGTTCGGAAGAATAGGAAGATATTTCACACGATTGGCATTAGAGCAAGACGATATGGAGGTCGTGATGGTTAATGATGTTTCTGATATTCATACGTTGGCACATTTGTTAAAATACGACTCTGTGCATCGGTCTTTGAAACACACTTTTCATATCGAAGGACAAGACTTGGTGTTTGCAAATGGTAAAAAAATTCGGTTTAGTCAATTGGATGAACCATCATCAATTCCTTGGAATGAATTAGGCGTAACCCATGTACTGGAGGCTACGGGTAAGTTTAAAAACAAGTCCAATGCTAGTTCACATTTGAAAGAAGGTGTTCAAAAAATTATCATCAGTGCACCCGCGGAAGATGATGGGATAAAGTCTATCGTTTTGGGTGTAAATGACCATTTACTAGAGCCTGATGATCTATTAATCAGTAATGCGTCTTGCACTACGAATTCAGCAGCACCAATGGTCCAGTTGATCAAAGAAATCTGCCTAATAGAAAGCGCCTATATTACAACTGTTCATAGTTACACTACGGATCAAAAATTACATGATGCACCGCATAAAGATTTGCGTAGAGCAAGAGCAGCGGCACAGTCAATTGTTCCAACAACCACAGGAGCAGCGAAAGCATTGACCAAAATATTTCCAGATTTAGGAGATGTGATTGGTGGTTGTGGTATTCGAGTACCAGTACCGAATGGCTCTTTAACTGACTTAACCATTAACGTAAGTGGAGAGGTGCCCTCTGTTGAGACCATTAATAATCATTTTCAAGAAGCTGCACGCACGAGATTTGCAGGTATTTTACAATATGAAATAGATCCTATTGTATCTTCTGACATCATAGGAAATAGCCACAGTTGTATTTTTGATAGTTTATTGACAAGCACTGTGGGTAATATGATTAAATTAGTTGGATGGTACGACAATGAGGCAGGTTACTCCAATCGTTTAATTGATTTAATTCGAAAAGTGTAATGGGGGTAGAAATTGAACGTAAATTTTTAGTTGATGAAAAGCTTTGGAAGGCTGTTCAACCAGCGGAAGGAAAGCAGTTGAAGCAAGGTTATTTGTCGCACGACCCAGCAAAAACCATTCGCGTAAGAATTGCAGATAATCAATCGTTTCTTACTATTAAAAATAAAGGGAATGGACTCAAGCGCTTGGAGTATGAATACGAGATTCCATTGGCAGAAGGAGAGGAGCTTTTACAAAGTTTTTGCAAGCGATTCATTCACAAAACGCGCTTCGAGATTCGTTTTTCAGGTAAGCTTTGGGAGGTTGATGTTTTTATTAAGCCTATGAATGGTTTAATTTTAGCAGAAATTGAATTGACAGATGAACATGAGGATTTTGAATTACCCAATTGGGTAACAGATGAGGTCACTGGAAATCCTACCTACTACAATGCGAATATGCTACTATGAATCCTCATAAGGAAATAGCGAATTACCAGCAGCAACATGTAAAAAATTTAGTGTGGTTATTACTTTCTCCTTCTCCGATAGCGGAAAATGGTATCATTGAGTTACCACAAATCCCCCAGCTTTGGTGTGAAAAGTGGTACATAGAAAATAAATCCTTTTTATTGCATTTAGATGCTAATTCAAAACCTTTAATGGAGCTTATTGAAAACAGCCGCTCTAAAAGAATGGGTATCTATGCAGAATTGCTACTCGGTTATTTTTTTGAACATGCGCCAAGTATCCGTTTGCTTTTGCAGAACTTCCAAGTTATTGACGAACATGGCGTTACCCTTGGCGAGATTGATTTTATCCTAGAGTGGCAAGAGCAAGTCATTCACCTCGAATTATCGCTGAAATATTATTTGTGTTATGGTGAACCGAATGATTTTTCACATTGGATTGGTCCTTCTGGTAATGACCATCTTGCCTTAAAAATTCAAAAAGTATTAAACCATCAGTTACCGATTGTAAGGTCAAATTTATTCAGGGAGCACACCAATATATTTGCAAGTTCTTACATGTTTTTACGCGGTTGTTTTTTTTCTCGTGATAACAACTTACCAGATTGGAAGAATTCTAAATTGCCTTATGCCCCTTATTTTTTCTTTAATGAAGTTGAAGGAATAAAAGACTATATCGAAGATGATCATTGCTATTGGTTGCCAAGACCTAATTGGTTAGCTGATAATTGGTTAGTGCATAACCCATCCTCACATTTGCTTAGTGAAATTTTGGAATTATCAGAAAAAAAATCATCCCCAGTTTATATCAAACCGATGAA
>JAFIEX010000172.1 GCA_020832365.1 Crocinitomicaceae bacterium | reverse complement strand
TCATTTAAATTGTCTGCCAAAGTGGTTAAATCCTCTGGTAATACCTCTTCAAAAAATTGACGCAAACGCTTAGCTATTGTAGGTGACTTACCATTGGTTGAAATAGCAAGTGTGATGTTACCTTTAGTTACTATCCCTCCCATGTAAAAATCACATAATTCGGGTGTATCTGCAACATTTACGAGGATACCCTTAGCCTTCGCTGCCGCATACACCTGATTGTTTACCTCTTTAAAATTCGTAGCGGCAATCACCAACTGAACACCATCTAAATCTGAATCGTCGTATGCTTTTTCAACCATTTCAATCCCATAATTAATAGCTAAGGTCGAGGTTGCCGGTCTAAAAAAAGTTGCGACCATTTTCACATTAGAAGCAGGACTTGATTTCAATAAAAAATGTAGTTTCTCTTCTGCTACCTCTCCACCACCAACTATTAAGGTTTTAAACGCGCTGGTTTTAAGGAAAACAGGATATAATTCGTTCTTTTCCATTTAATTGTAATTTAACTGATGGACAACAGCATTTAATTTTTGCGCATTTTTCACAACTTCACCAACTACAATAATTGCTGGAGAACCTATTTTATATGCTTTTACCAATGAAACAATATTGTCAACAGTGCCCACAACATGACGTTGCGCTGGAGTTGTTCCGTTTTGAATCACTGCAACAGGTAGCTTCTCTTTACCTTGCTGTAGATATGCTTCCACGATGTATGGCAAGTTTTTCACCCCCATTAATATAACCACAGTACTATTAGACTGAGCAGCCATTGCGATGTCTTTTGAAGGCTTTCCTTGTGTGGTCGTTCCTGTTATTACCCAAACGCCCTCAGCTACACCGCGCTCAGTTGCAGGAATACCAACAGCTGCAGGAACAGAAAAAGCAGATGAAATCCCCGGTACAACTTCCGTTTCTATTCCGTACAGTTGAACAAAGTTTATTTCTTCTGTCCCCCTACCAAACACAAAAGAATCCCCGCCTTTTAAGCGTACAATATGACCATACTCTAAGGCATATTGAACGATTAACTTTTGAATATGTTCTTGGGAGTACGTGTGATTATTTGCGCGTTTTCCAACATACACTTTTATCGCATTGGGAGCATAGTCTAATAACTGCTCAGCAACCAAAGCGTCGTATAAAACAACACGTGCGTTTTGCAATGCCTTTACCCCTTTTACTGAAATCAAATCGGGATCCCCAGGACCTGCTCCAATAAGCGTTAATTTTGGGGTTCTATTATAATTAGTTATTGTTTTCATTGAGTTTAGAATTATGATATGTTAATGCCTTTTCTTGAAAATCAGAAGCTTTAGCTATATAAGCCTTAGCAAAAGAAGCTGAAGGTTCCTGCTCGCGCATTTCGTAAACTATTTCACTAAATGGAGCTCCCAAGTACAGCGATGACTCACTACCAAAATATTCATCAAATGCACTTACAATTGATGCTTGCGAATTAATTTTCGCTTTAGTCGCCGTTAGCAACGCTTTAGCAGCACTGATAAACACATTATAAGCGTGATAAATAGCATCAGCAAAACGTCCTTCTAGATCCGCCTCTTTAGACCAAGTAAGTTTTTCCTCTGATTCATAAAGCAAGGTGGAGACTAAATCGATTACAACCCCAGCACATTCACCTACCCCAATCTCCTTTTTATACACCTCTTCATTTCCCCAATCTATAAAATCTTCCGGCTGTAAGTTGGACGTGTCTGTGAGTGGCTTCAATAACTCATAAAAATAAGTCGAACCTTTTGCATCGTAATATCCCAAGAAATCTTCTCCATTTGCTTCACGCTCGAAATCATCCAGAATCAATCGTAAAGCCTGTGGACCTCTTTTACTTGGGATTTTAATCACCTTATCAGAAAATCGTCCTTTTCCTCCTCCTAAGGTTCCTCCCCCTATTAAAACTTGAAGTGCTGGTGCAGTGAACTTATCCACTTTAATGGTCATCCCTTGAAAACCTATATGCGCCATATTGTGCTGTCCACACGCATTCATACACCCACTAATTTTAATTAGTACCTCTTTGTTCTCAACAAAATGAGGATACTCTTCTTCCAACACACGTTCTAATTCAGCCGCAATCCCAGTACTGCTTGCTATACCTAAGTTACATGTATCTGTGCCAGGACAAGCCGTAATATCTGTTGTACTGTTAAAACCAATGTCTGCTAAGCCCAATGCTTTCAATTCTTGATAAAACAAGGGAAGCAATGCCTCTTTAACAAATGGAATAATTAAATTTTGTCGTAAGGTCAGTCGCAATTCTCCTGAAGCATATTTCGCAGCTAAGTCAGCCAAAACACGTGCTTGATTCGTATAAAAATCCCCTAATTTGATTTTTAACCCTACAGCAAACAGCCCTTTTTGTTTTTGAGGAATACAGTTTAACTTTTTCCACTGTGAGAAAAATGAATCTACCGTCACATTAGTTGGAAGTATAGCTTCAGATAAAACATAAGTCGTTTCCTTGTAATCGATAGGATAAACCTTGTCAGGCAATGCTTTCTCTTCTTTCTCAACCTCTGCCAAAAACGCTTCTAAACCAATTTCATTAATCAAAAACTTTAAACGGGCCTTTAAACGACGAACACGTTCTCCATGTCTGTCAAAAATGCGAAGAACCGCAGCTGTAAATGGAATAATGCGCTCAGCAGGAAGAAATTCATACACCACATCTGCTTCACGAGGCTGTGAACCTAAGCCACCAGCCAATAACACTTTAAACCCATGCTCATCTTCCTCATTTACCTTGGCAATAAATCCTAAATCATGCATAAATGTCAATGCATCATCTTTTTCAGAACCTGAAAAAGCAATTTTAAACTTACGCCCCATCTCCTGACATATTGGGTTGCGCAAGAAATAACGAAACAGCGTATCTGCATAAGGAGAAACATCGAACACTTCGTCTGTATCAATTCCAGCTAACTCTGAAGCCGTTACATTTCTTACTGTATTACCACACGCTTCTCTTAACGTTACTTCTTCCTTTTCTAACTCCGCCCAAAGTTGTGGCGTATGGTCTAAACTTACGTAATGAATTTGAATATCTTGTCGTGTTGTTATGTGTAAACGACCTGTCGAATACGTATCGCTCACATCAGCTATTTTATACAACTTTTTACTTGTTAAACGTCCATACGGAATTTTAATTCGGATCATCTGCACCCCTTGTTGACGTTGACCATAAACTCCACGCGCCAAACGTAAACTTCTAAATCTTTCCTCATCGATTTCGCCCTCTTTAAAAAGACGAATTTTTCGCTCTAACTCTATTATATCTTTCTCAACGAAAGGAGATTCAAACTCTGTTCTAAAACTTTTCATTATTACTTTGATTTAAAAAAAATTCCGTTTTTCAGCGGCGACAAACGGAATTCAATAGATTATTTAATTTCGAAATATTCCAGTCACCTTAGTAGGTATGTTTTACATACCCAACAACAACAAGTCATATGCATTTTAAAACTCATTTTCTAATTTAATTTATGATGTATAACTAACCTATAAACCCTACGCCAGCCGTTGTATTAGTTTGTGGATCAATAAAAATAAAAGCCCCATTTTCCTTATTTTCTGCGTAATTGTCAAAATGAAGTTCTTTGTTTACTTTGAATGTTATTTCTCCAATATCATTCATTTTCAGAGCCTCAGCAACGTCATGTTTCGTTCCTAATTCCTCCGGTTGAATTAAGGTTTTAATCGCTGTTATTTTTGAAACTACTTTGTGAACGCCATGTTGAACCTTGTATTTTTTTCCTGCTTGAAGCGGCGTTTTATCCATCCAGCAAACTGTCGCCGTTAAATTCTTTTCTGACCTCGGGAGTTCATTCGCTTTGACAATTACATCCCCGCGAGAAACATCGATATCATCCACTAAGGTGAGTGTAACTGAGGTGCCGTTTACCGCCTTTTCAAATGTTTGGTCGAAAAAATGAATCTCTTTTATTGTTGAACTCGTATTACCAGGTAAAACAATTATTTCATCGCCAACAGAAAAGTCTCCTCCTTTTATTTTTCCTGCATACCCTCTAAAATCATGGTATTCGGCTTTTTTTGGTCGTATAACCGTTTGCACCTGAAACCGAGTTTGTGTTACGTCTTTCACATCTTCAATTGATGTGTTTTCTAGGTGGTCTAGCAAGGAAGTCCCTTGATACCATAACATATTTTCAGATTTTTCAACCACATTATCTCCATTCAGTGCAGAAATCGGAATAAAGGTGATTTTCTGATCTTTGTAAACAGCGTTTTCTTGTAACGATAGCATATCTAGTTTGATTTTAGTGAAATTTGATTCATCAAAATCAACTAAATCCATTTTATTTACTGCTACAATAACATCTTTAATGCGCAATAGATTATTAATAAAAAAATGGCGTTTTGTTTGCTCAATCACTCCTTTTCTTGCATCGATCAACACGATAGCTACTTGAGAAGTCGATGCTCCCGTCACCATGTTTCGTGTGTATTCCACATGGCCAGGTGTGTCCGCTATAATGTAAGAACGCTTAGCCGTAGAAAAATAAATATGGGCAACATCTATCGTAATTCCTTGTTCTCTTTCCGCTACTAATCCATCAGTGGCTAAAGAAAAATCCAAGTAATCATACCCTTTTTTCTTAGAATTTTGCGCTATGGCTTCTAATTTGTCATCGGTCAGTGATTTGGTATCATAAAGCAGCCTCCCAATCAAGGTTGATTTTCCATCATCTACACTGCCTGCTGTTGCTATTTTTAGTACATCCATTTTTTTACTCTTTAGAAATAACCCTGTTGTTTTCTTTTCTCCATTGCTGCTTCTGAGCGCTTATCGTCAATTCGCGCACCTCTTTCTGAGATAGAAGATTCACGAATTTCTTTCACCACATTGTCAATTGTAAAAGCGTTAGACTCCACAGCAGCTGTACAACTCATGTCTCCAACAGTTCTGAAACGAACAATTTTTTGTGTTATCACCTCATCCTTTTCGCGGAAAACATACTCATCGTGTGCCGACCAAATCAGTCCATCCCTTTCGAAAACATCTCGCTTGTGCGCAAAGTAAATAGATGGGATTTCAATACCTTCTTTTTGAATATAGCTCCAAACATCCAATTCCGTCCAGTTAGAAATTGGGAATACGCGCACATTTTGCCCTAGTTCAATGTCGCCATTCAACATATCAAAAACCTCCGGGCGTTGATTCTTTTCGTCCCATTGTCCGAAATCATCCCTCACCGAAAAAATACGTTCTTTCGCTCGTGCTTTTTCTTCATCCCTTCTTGCTCCACCAATACAAGCGTCAAATCCAAACTCCTCTATGGCATCTAACAAGGTTTCCGTTTGCAACATATTTCTACTTGCATATCTACCTGATTCCTCTTTAACTTTACCAGCATCAATATTATCTTGTACATACCGAACTATTAAATCCAGGCCCAACTCCTCCACTAATTTATCGCGGAATGCTATTGTTTCAGGAAAGTTATGCCCTGTATCTACGTGTAAAAGCGGAAACGGGATTTTAGCAGGAAAAAAGGCTTTTTGGGCCAACCGCACAAGCGTAATACTATCTTTTCCACCGGAAAAAAGCAGAACAGGCTTTTCAAATTGCGCCACAACTTCTCTAAAAATATAAATCGATTCGCTTTCTAATGCATTGTTTTCAAGTACTTTCATCATCTTTTTTTTTAAGCGTGTAATCCACATTCCCTATTGGACAGTACCTTCGTAGGGTCAAAATACTTGTGTTCTGTTGACAAGTTATTTTCCACCAAGTATTTATCCAATTGTTCATCTGAAAAATCATAAAAAGGGCTCACTTTTATGATACCGTCTTTTCCTTGAGAAACAACATCAATTGAATCCCTAAAAGCCGTTTGCCCTTTTCGCAAATTTGTAAACCATAAATCTGGCTGATGCTCGGCCATGGCACGCTGAAATGGTTCTAACTTCACTTGACGTGTAAACTCATCGTGCGCTGGAGTGTCCACCTCTGGAATTCCAAGAATCACATCTCGGTAGGCAGCAGATAATTGAGGAACATAAATCGCTATGTTGAGTTTTAACTGATCGATAATTTCTTTTGCATGGCGGTAAGTTTGCGGCGTATTGTATCCCGTATCACACCAAATCACTTTAATGTCTGGTTTTACAGCTGTGACCAAATGAATAATCGCCGACTCATAAGGGCGGAAATTTGTCGTTAGTACCGGGTTTTTTGCTTGACTTATTGCCCACTCCACACGTTCACGCGGTGATTGATTGTTCAGTAATTTATTTACGTTTGTTACGTCCATCATTTCCAATATTATTTTCCCCAATTAATTTTATTCCAAGTTCTTTCGTGCAAAAAATAAAGAATCATTTTAGTAAAAAGCTCCAACGAACCAATTGAAAAAGCAAGTGTAACATCACCAATAACTAAAT
>JAFIEX010000171.1 GCA_020832365.1 Crocinitomicaceae bacterium | reverse complement strand
ATTCTCCTGTCGTCCCCAACAGAAGCAAATTGATGGTCGTTTATTTTAACTAATCTGTTAACTACATGTGTGTGTCCGCCATGTTTCCGCTCCAAACGCTGCATTAGCTGTAGTCTGTTTTCCTGCCATTTCCAGATTTTTATTGTTTTATCAAAGCTTGCTGAGACGACTAATTGATGTAATGGGAAAAAAAGTAAATCATAAACGGCATAGTTGTGTGCTGGTATACTTTGTAGCAAATTCAGGTTATTAGTATCCCATACATTAATGTGAGCGTCTTTACCACCAGTAATCAGGTGATCTGATAAAAGCAAACTACAATTGGTCCCAGAAGTATGCCCCTTCCAATTTGCTATTTCGTTGAAAAATGTGGTGTCCATAATTCTAATACTACCATCCTGACCTCCAATAACTAATTGATCCTGTTTTTCATTCAATACTAGTTTTCTAATTTTTCCGCAGTGTAGGGGAAGACAAAGTTTTAAATCGAAGGTGTTTCCATCCCAAACACAAAAATAACCATCTGCATCACCTGAATAGATTTCATTGTGCTTGGAATTATAGCATAAGGAAAAAACAGCAGCTTGATGCTGTGTCATGTAACGAAGCTCTTTTTTAAGTTCTAAATCAATAAAATGAATTCCGCCTTTATTATTGCCTATAGCCAGATGTTTTTCTTGACGTGTTGAACAAATCGTGTAGCCTGCATGAGGTAATTGAATGGCAAATTGATCTTGTTCACCATTTTCGATATTCCACCGTGTGCAATATTTGTCAGCACTTGTTGTGTATATTTTACCTGTGCCATTCCCTATGAAACAATCGTAAATGGCTCCTGCATGACCTGTAAATTCTTTCTGCGCCGTTACCTTCATCTGATAAAGTGTTCTGCAAAGATAAATAAATTGTTTATAATGATTCTAAATAAAAAAGCAATAAATAAAAAAAGCCGCCAACGGCAGCTTTTTTAAAGACAAAGCATTTTATTTCAATTGGCAATTCACCTTTTCTACATTTGTCATAGCACGGAAAACATTTTCTTGTGCTTCACAGCCTTCTTCCGCATCGGATTTTGAGGTATTATTGAACTCAATCTCAACATCCACATGGTGTGTTCCATCATTAAAATCTTTGTGACAATCACAAACATAATCTTTTTTACAACTTACTGCTAGAGCAGCTATTACTCCCAAACTTAATACAAATACGCGTTTTTTCATGTTTTTAATTTTTTTGATGACCAAATTTACAAAAACTTATTGATGCAACCAAGTTGCAAAAGGTTAATTTTAAAATATTTTAAGATTTGCCTTGAGTTGCTTTCTTTTTCCAATCTAGATCGTAAGAAATTTCAATAAAAAAGTTTCTTCCAGCCTGCGGGATGCCATCACCAAGATTTTTTAGTGGCGACAAATGAGCTATAAAATTGGTGTTCATCAAATTTCTCGCACCAAGCGCCCAATTCAAATTGCTTTTTCCCAAATTATTCCACTTACCATGAATAGCAAAATGAACGATGTGAAACGCATCAGTTGGCGCCTCAAAAGGAGTTACACGATTTTGTCTAGCGAAAAATTGATGCTCTAAGGTTAAGTGCTTTATGGACAAACGATTATTGTTATTTATATCAAAACGAACCCTAGAGTTTAAGTCGGGTTGTGGCATTAAATTCAGCGGGTTTCCATTCTGGTCTTGACCTATTGTTAAACTAAAAGTAGATTCCAAGTGCAACCTATGGAGACTATGTGGATGGTAATGAAAACCAACTTCTCCTCCATAAAGAAATGCCCTATCAACTTGTGTAAATTCAAAATATTTAAAGTTTCCAGCAGGAGAAGCTACAATAGAATCTGTATTGCTCAAATAAATAAAATTATTAATCATCGAAACGTATGGGTTAATGATGAACTCGAAGTGATCAAAATGTAACTCCAAAGCAAGATCAAATTGGAATGCTTGCTCCTCAACCAAAGTTCTGTCACCCCTTTCGAATCGCAAAGATCCATGATGAACACCATTGGCTAATAATTCAGCTAAATGTGGAGCTCTGAAACCACTTGAGAAATTGGCTCGCAATGTGCTGTGCTTATCATTTCTAACTGCTCCTAAAGAGTTATTCCAAGTTAAATAATTCCTGAAAATAGGATTTGAATCAATATTTTGAATAATACTACTATCGATACCAGAATCTGGCGCAAAACTGCGTATTACACGTGTATCTATTCTTGACCCACCCATAACTCGCCATTTGTCTTTTTCAAAACTCAGTAAGCTATAAATACCGTTATCTATGGTATTGGCATCAGGAATTAAGTATGACTCAGTAGGTTTTAGATTGCGGTTCCACTGAAACATGCCTTGGCCACCAGTTTTGATATTGACCTTTTCGCTAATAAAATATTGCCAACTGGCATTGTAGGTTGCATTTTGAAGTACTAAGTTAGTGAAAGGTGTAAATCTATCATGATCGAACTCTCTCAAGTGGTTATAAGTGTATCCGGTATGTAAATTAAAATGTGATGCACCCGTAATCCATTTTTGTTCGACATTTAAAAAGTTATTAAAAATATGTTGTGCTGGTAAAACTGGACTTCTTAACCCTCTTCTGTCCCTTATAAACTGAGAAAAATCAGGGTCTAGGTCATGCGTGTGACCAGGTATACCTATTCTACTAATAGCTCCATGATAACGTGCGTTTAGCAAGTAGCCTCTATTTTTATAGCCTAGTGCAACCTTTCCATTACTTGTCCAAAACCGTGAGTTACCCACAAAGTTGCCATCTGCTAGTTGGTAATCTGTATGTCCCATGTAGTTAACAAACGCATTAAGTCGCCATTGCTCTCCTGCCGTTTTGAACCCAAGTTCATTTCTAACGCCTTGCGTATTGGTTTCATAGCGTGATGCGAACTGAACTGCATTTTGACCAGACTGAAGGTATTCTTCATCTCGATAATGAATAACACCTCCAAGTGCGTCTGCGCCATAGATTAAGGTAGATGGCCCTTTCACTACTTCCACGCCCTTTAATCCTAATTCTGATGTTGCCATGCCGTGATCTTCTCCCCACTGTTGGTTTTCAATGCGCAAACCATCCCAATAGGTAACCACACGCATACCTGTTAATCCCCGAATAACAGGTCTAGATATTCCAATTCCAATTGTATTTTGTTGCACACCTGGTATGTTCATCAAAGCTTCTCCAAGCGTAGTTGCGCCAGTTTCAAAAAGATTGGATCGACTTCTGTAGCTAACTGGATTAACATTTTCTCGTTGCAATTTTCCCTCCGCTGATGTAATTACAACTTCTTCAAAAACGCTATGCTTTTCCTCAAGCTGAATGGTTATGTAATCAGAAACCCTTGTGTCAATTATCAAGGTTCTACTTTCATAATTGTCTTTCTCGAGATATAGTGTTATTTTACCAGTTGGAAGTTGTTGAAATTCAAAAAATCCAGGATTGTTTTTTGCTATGATGTATCTTTTTCCTGTTTCGACTATCAAGATATTTACACCAATCAATGGCTCAGAATCTCGGTTCGTAACGGTGCCTTTTAGGCTCTGAGCAGAGATTTGATCATTACTAAGAAGTATGAGCAGAACAAAAAATATTTTTTTTAAATTTGTCATCTATGAAGTCTTAATTTTAATGCTGCAAAAATAAACAAATGCAACAAAATTGCAAATATGAGCGCTGAATTACTGAAAAAACATAAAATCCGCGTAACTCCATTCAGGATAAAGGTTTTAAGTGTCTTTAAAAAAACCCATAGCGCATTGAGTTTGAGTGATTTAGAATCCGGTATTGGCGAGTTTGATCGTGTTACCCTTTACCGCACGATTAAAACATTTCTAGACAAAGGAATCATACATGAAATTCTTATGCCAGGCGACATAAAAAAAATGGCGCTCTGTCAAGACGGTTGTAATACTCATCTGCATGACCACAAACACCTTCACTTTCACTGTGATTCTTGTCAAGAGACTTTTTGTATAGATTTGCCAGCATATCCAGAAATTGTTTTAGATGGTTTTGACATAAAGCAAATAGAAATTCAGGCGCAGGGTGTTTGCAAGAACTGCGGCTAGAACTTATGCAGTTTTTCTTCGTCTTCAACTAGCTTTTTATTGACCTCCTTAGATTATTAACGTTCTTTTTTTGAAAAAAAATTGTATTACTGTATATTTTTGTAAATTTGCAGTCCATTTTTTAATAAGTAATGCAAGAGACAACTAATTTTGATTTGCTTTTTGAGGGATTAAAAGTAGGTAAGCATTACTTCGATTATGATGTGGGGAAGGTGTTCTTTGCAAATTTAGATGATATCGGAATTTCTAACGCAGCTTTATGTGTTCGTTTAGAGCTTGATAAGCGGGAGACCATGATGGTCGCTCAATTTGCTATTGAAGGAGAGGTGACCGTCGCTTGTGACCGCTGTACTGCTGATATGCAACAACAGCTTGAGCTAGTGGAGCAAATTGTTTTCAAGTTTAGTGATGAAATGAGCGAAGATGAAAACTTATTCAACATTGCATCTCACGAATTTAAAGTGGACTTGGCGCCAATTGTTTTTGAGTTAATCCTTGCTAATATGCCTATCCGAAACGTTCATCCAGTTGGCGAGTGTGACGAAGAAATGATGAAAGCCCTTGAAAAATTTGGGGTAATTGAATATGATGATGAGGATGATGATGAGGAATTTAACGAGGAAGCAAACGAAGAAATAGACGATTCAGAGCAAATTGACCCTAGGTGGTCAGCATTGAAAAATTTGAAGAACAAATTAGATTAGTAAATAAATATAATAAATATGGCACATCCAAAGAGAAGGACTTCTACGACTAGAAGAGACAAAAGGAGAACGCACAAAAAAGCAACAGCTGGAACGATTGCTATTTGCCCAACTTCAGGGCAAGCACACCTTTACCATCGCGCGCATTGGCATGAAGGAAAGTTATATTACAAAGGTAGAGTAATCGCTGAAAAAGAAGTAGCAGTTTAGTCTGTTCAGTAAGTGAAGTAATTCACTTTTTATGAGAATAGGTATAGATATAAGTGGTGGTGATTTTGCGCCTATGGCCAATATTCACGGAGCTGTGCTTGCTAATCAAGAATTAAATGGTGAAGCAAAAATTGTATTGATTGGCGATGAACAGGTGATTTTGAATGGATTAGCTCGACTAAATGCCAATGTAGCTGATTTTGATATTGTTCATGCGCCAGAGGTTATTACAATGCATGATCACCCAACTCGCGCTTTACCGCAAAAACCGAACAGCTCGATTGCTGTTGGTTTCGGTTTGTTGTCCAATAACCAAATACATTCTTTTGCGAGCACAGGAAACACTGGCGCTATGTTGGTAGGTGCATTGTACAAAGTAAATGCCATTCCAGGTGTTATTAGACCATGTATAACCTCATTGCTACCTATCCCAAACGGTGAAAATGCATTGATTTTGGATGTTGGGGCCAATGCTGATTGTAAACCAGACGTTTTAAATCAATTCGCTATTTTAGGTTCGCTTTACGCAAGATACGTATTGAATATTGCTGAACCAAGAGTAGCGCTATTAAATATTGGTGAAGAAGAATCTAAGGGTAATTTACTGACGCAAAATACTTATAGAATTATGGACGGCTCAACCGACTATAATTTTATTGGCAATGTGGAAGGTAGAGACATATTTAGTGGAAAAGCAGACGTAGTGGTTTGTGATGGCTTTACAGGAAATGTAGTTTTGAAACAGGCGGAAGGAATTTATTCCATCATGAAAGAAAGGGGTATCAATGACACCTATTTTGATCGTTTCAATTATGAGAACTATGGTGGAACACCAATCTTAGGAATTAATAATGATGTTATTATTGGGCACGGAATTTCCAATGAGATTGCAGTTAAAAACATGATAAAACATGCTTTTGAAGTAAAATCGTCTAAATTGACCCAAAAAATTAAAGAAGCATTCAAATAAAATGAAAAAAATCACAGCAGCAATAACAGGGGTTCAAGGATATCTTCCAGAAAGAGTTCTTTCTAATAAGGACCTGGAAAAGATGATAGATACCACTGATGAATGGATAACAACTCGAACTGGAATTAAGGAAAGAAGAATTTTAGAAGATGGACAAGGTACTTCTCATATAGGTGCTGCTGCGGTGAAGGAGTTGCTCAATAAAAAAGGGATCGACCCCAAAGAAATAGACTTAGTGATTTGTGCTACTGTAACACCAGATCATGTTTTTCCTTCAACTGCTAATATTGTCTCGGATAAGGTGGGAATGATAAATGCTTGGAGCTTTGATGTAAACGCTGCTTGCTCCGGTTTTATATATGCCTTGACAACAGGCGCTCAATTTATTGAAACAGGGAAGTATAAAAAAGTCATTGTTATTGGTGCTGATAAAATGTCTTCTATAATTAATTATGAAGA
>JAFIEX010000170.1 GCA_020832365.1 Crocinitomicaceae bacterium | reverse complement strand
TAAGGAAAAATCAAAACATGGACTTTACAAGAAGTGTACATAGTGCACTGGGTTATGAAAAAATGTTTCAACGTGCATTTAGTGTAAAAACGGAAGTGTATTATCAGTATTTATTCGGTATTCCTGTGGATGTATTTCCATCAGCATTTAGTTTAATTAATCAGGGTTCTGGTTTCCAGCGTTTTTTTCCTGAAAGATTGGTCAATGAAGGAACAGGTCAAAACTACGGTGTTGAATTAACCGTTCAAAAATATTTTGATCAAAGTTTTTTTTATTTGTTTACGGCTTCTCTATTTGAATCTAAGTATACAGGTAGCGATGGTTTAGAACGAAATACAGACTTCAATGGTAATTATGCTTTTAATTTTTTAGCTGGTAAAGAGTTCAAAATTAAAGATAAAAACGTTTTATCCGCAGGGATTGGTATTACAACAGCTGGTGGCAGAAGGTATGGTTTTGTTAATGTGGAAGCGACGGAAGCTGCAAATGAATTGGTTTATTTGGATTCGATGTTTAATGAAAGACAGTTTAGAAATTATTTTAGACTGGATTTCAGGTTTACTTATAAAATTAATACACCAAAATTAACGCATGAGATAGGCTTAGATTTAGTCAATATATTGAATACTCAAAATATTTTAGCGCTGGCTTATGCACCGAATTTAATAGACCCTTCTGCTGAACCAATTGCGGAAAGAATGCAGCTTGGCTTTTTACCTATCTTCTATTATCGTGTGGATTTCCGATTGAATAAAATAGCAGATAAAAGAAAACAGTCAATTGGTCAATAATTTAAAAAAGTACAGTAAAAGCCAAGTATAAGCCATAAATAGAAACGATTAATATGACTAAGCTAATAATCGACTGAAGTGGGTTTTGAGGTTTTTGAGAATCGGGCATATTTTATAGTTTTAGTAAAAAAACCCCCTCTAACTATTTGATAATCAGAGAGGGTTTGAGGTCTCGAGCGGATTCGAACCGCTGTACACGGTTTTGCAGACCGTTGCCTAGCCGCTCGGCCACGAGACCATTGCGGTTTGCAAAGATAATAAAATTATCTTATGATTTTTTACTTTTTATTGTTCGTTTCTGCAAGAATCAAATTGCTATCTATGAATAATCTTTTTCTAAGATTATAGCCACATTCGAAACATCACCGTCTATGGGTGGTGAAATCTTAGTCACCTTTAACCACGCTTTCTTCAACCCAGTTAACTCTTTTTCAAACCTTTGTAAGATTCTGAATCCAACATGCTCTATCAATTTTGATCGGATCATCATTTCTTCTTCCACAATACGATTAATAGCAACATAATCTACAGTGTCTGAAAGCTCATCACTTTCAAATGATGCGCTAAAATCAGTGTGAACTTTTACATCCACATTGTAATGACCACCTATTTTACCTTCTTCTGGCAAGCATCCGTGATAAGCATATAGCTTTATCCCATTGACTTCAATGATTTGATTCATCTTTTTTCCTTATCAACAACTTCAATTTCAATTAAGTTTATGCTGGAATGTTATTTAATCCTGTTTCCATGCGTTTTACACTTTCTTGTTGTCCTAATATTTCAACGATTTCGAACATACTTGGCCCCATTGCTTTACCTGTTACAAGTAATCTAAATGCAGGTAGTACAGCTCCAATTCCTTTGTCAATTTCGATTAAATAGTTTTTAAAAGCGGCTTCAACATTTGAAGCATTGAATTCCTCAATGTTTTTGAATATGTCTAACCAATTGGTCATAATTTGATGCGTATCGGCTTTCCATTTCTTTTTTAATACAGTTTCATCATAGTCACGTGGTGCTTGGAAAAAGTAGTCTCCTTCAGTATGAATATCTTTAATAAAAGTAGCCCGTTCTTTCATCACGTTGCAGACTTTTTCTAAGTAATCCAAGTCTTCTGATAAACGCTGTTTTGCTTTAAGCTCTTTTGCTAAAATGGTATTATCTGTTGATCTCAAATACTGTTGTTGAAACCATTTGGTTTTGTCTGCATCGAACTTAGCCCCTGCTTTACTTACTCTTTCTAAGCTAAAAGCTTCAACTAATTCTTCTAAAGAAAATATTTCTTGTTGAGTACCTGGGTTCCATCCAAGAAAAGCAAGCATGTTGATAAAGGCCCCAGAAAAATAGCCGTTTTCTCTATACCCTGAATAAACTTCACCATCTGATGTTGTCCAATTGGTTGGAAAAACAGGAAATCCGAGTCTGTCCCCATCACGTTTTGATAGTTTACCGTTTCCATCAGGTCTCAAAAGTAATGGTAAGTGGGCAAATTGAGGACATTCCCAACCAAATGCTTCGTATAAGAGCACATGCAAAGGCGCTGATGGTAACCATTCTTCACCTCGAATTACGTGTGAAATTTCCATCTCATGGTCGTCCACGATGTTGGCCAAGTGATAGGTTGGCATTCCATCGCTCTTATACAATACTTTGTCGTCTAAATTATTAGTGTTTACAACCACCCATCCTCTGATTATATCTTCAAATCGAATATCTCTATTCCTAGGCATTTTGAATCGAATAACGAAGGGATCCCCATTTTTTATTCTTGCCTCTACCTCGTTAGCAGGAAGTGTAAGAGAATTTTTCATAGCACCTCTTGTAATACTGTTGTATTGCCAGTTGGGCATTTTCATTTGCTTGGCTTGTTCACGCATTTGATTAAGGTCTTCTGCGGTGTCAAAAGCATAATATGCCCATCCGCGATCTACTAATTCCTGCGCTTTTGGTGCATAGTGTGACTTACGTTCAGATTGTATGTAAGGACCGTGATTTCCTCCAATACCTGGTCCCTCATCAGGAAAAATGGCGCACCATTTTAATGCATCCATTATATATTCCTGTGCTCCTGGAACGAATCTGGTCTGGTCTGTATCTTCAATACGCAGCAAGAATTTACCGTTATTTTTTTTTGCGAATAAATAATTGTATAGCGCTGTTCTTACCCCTCCCATGTGTAATGGCCCTGTAGGCGATGGCGCAAATCTTACGCGAACTTCTTTATTTGACATACAGTTTTTTTTGGCAAAGATAGTGCTTTGTATTTTTTAAGCTTGTATGAGTAACGAAATTAAGTTGTGTAAAGTAAGGATTGTAGGTATTTGTGATAAAATTGATATTTTTTCCTAATTTCTTAAACTTTATTCAAACTATTCTCGTTTCCTTGTTAGGTTAAGGGTTTTTAATTTTAATTTTGAGTAATTAGTTTTGTTTATGTCACAATACGATAGGTTAATATCTCAGGTTGATGCCTTTATAAGAAAGTATTACAAGAACCGTATGTTGAAGGGTTGTTTGATTTTTTTAATCATACTCTTATTTTCTTTTCTTACGGTGGTAACGCTTGAGTATATTGGTCGATTTGGCTCTTGGGTTAGAGGCTTTTTGTTGTTTGCTTTTCTTGGTGTTAACTTTTTTATCCTTTTTAAGTACTTCATTACGCCTATTTTAAACTTGTTTGCTTTCGGTGAAAGAATTGATAGAAAACAAGCAGCGACTATTATTGGTCGATTTTTTCCTGATGTTAATGATAAATTACTGAATACACTGGAGCTCTCAGAGATGAAAAAATCTATTGATAATAAGAGTGTTAACATTGAATTATTGGAAGCAAGTATAGCTGCGAATAGTGAAAAACTTTCTATCTTTTCATTCTCTTCAGCAATTGAGTTAAAAGAAAATGCACGCTACCTGAAATATTTACTACCCATATTTTTAATTAGTGTTGTTTTAGCAATTTGGATACCTGATTTTTTTTCATCTTCATCGCAACGAATTATTCAATACAACAAAACTTTTACTCCACCAGCACCCTTTACCTTCGAATTATTAAATAAAGAGCTAAAGATTGAGGAAGGTGAAAGGCTAGAAATTAAGTTGAAGTTAATTCCGAAGGAAGGTGAGGGTGTTCCTGATAAGGTGTATATCTTAGGCTCTGAAGGTCGTTATTTAATGTCGAAGTCATCTAATAATGAATGGACTTTTGTTTTTGATAAAGTAAATACACCAATTGCGTTCCAGTTTGAATCGCAAGGTTGGTATTCGGCTATGTATGAAGTTGAAATTGTAGGACGTGCTTCCTTAGCAGGATTGAAAGCGTCTTTGTCTTTTCCAAGGTATTTAGGACGTACGGATGAAGTGATTGAAAATGTTGGTGATTTAATTGTTCCCGAAGGTACAGAGGTACAATGGTCTGGAAGGACAAAGAACATTAGTGGTCTTGATATTGCTTTGGATGAAAACAAGGCCTTTTTTCCATCTGGAGGCTTTAAATGGTCACATGTTTTTTCTGATGATGCAATTATTGAGTTTTCGCTGAATCATATTTCTTTGGATAAATCTGATGTGTTGACTTACAACATTACGGTTATAAAAGATAAATACCCTGAGATTTCAGTTCAGCAAACAAATGATTCGCTTAATCGCTCAAAGTTTTTTTTAGAAGGTATAGCTAAAGATGATCATGGTATTAAGCAGGTGGTCTTTGTGTATGAAATCACCAAAAAGGACGGTAATAGTATTAGAAAAGAGCAAGCTGTGCCGGGTGTTTTTGGAAGGTCAGCTTCTTTTTCTATCAATTTTGATGTAAATCGTCTTAATTTAGATTTAGAGGATAGGCTGAATTATTATTTCGTTGTTTATGACAATGATGGAGTAAATGGTTCTAAATCTTCGAGGTCTTCTCTTTTTACTTTTACTGCGCCATCGAAGTCAGATTTGAATGCGCAGCGTGAAGAACTGAAAGAGAATAAAAAAGAAGCTATTAAAGAAACAATCACGGAGAGTGAACAGTTAAGAAATCGATTGGATAAATTGAAGCTAGATTTATTGAATACGCCTAACCCATCTTGGAAGGAACTGCAGCAACTCCAAGAACTTCAGAAGCAAAAAGAATCTTTAAGGAATAAGCTAGATAAGTTGCAGCAAGACTTGATGCAAAACAAAATGGAACAGCAGCGTTTTGATTTAATGGATGAAGAACTTTTGAAACAACAAGAGTTGATTGAAGAGTTGTTAGAGCAATTGATGGATGATGAGTTATCGGAGCTTTTAGACAAACTTCAGGAGATGTTGGAAAATAATCAAATGAAAGGTTTTCAGGAGCTTTTTGAAGATATGGAAATGAAAGCGGATGATCAAAAGCGGCAGTTAGATAGAACCTTAGAGATGTTGAAGCGCATGGATGTTGATGAGCGTATTGACAACCTAGAAAATGCCCTTGAAGATTTGGCGAAAGATCAGTTGGATTTGAAAAAAGATTTAGACAATGGTGATATTTCAATGGAGGAAGCCTTGAAGAAACAAAACGACATCAATGAGCAGTTTGAGAACCTTATGGATGACCTGAATGAGTTAATGGAAAAAAACGAGGATTTGGTAAGACCATTAGAGCTTGACGGATTGGAGGAGTTAGCGAAAGAAATCCAAGAGCGTTTGGATGGCGCCAGTGATAATCTAGAAAAAGGTAAGGATAAAAATGCTGGAGATGATCAACAAAAAGCTGGCGAGAAAATGGAAGAAATGGCATCTGCTATGTCTGTGCAGAAACAAAAAAGTAAAGAGAAACAAAATAAAGAGGATTTGGCGGCGCTTCGTTCATTATTAGAGAATTTATTGAAATTGAGTTTTGATCAAGAGATGTTGTTATTGGCAGTACGTGAAACGAGTGTTTATAACCCAGAATTCGTTCAGTATGGACGTAACCAGCGTGCATTAATTGAGAGTTTTCGACCAGTCGAAGATTCATTACGTGCTATCGCGGATAGAATTCCAGAAGTTTCAAGTTTTATTAATAAAGAGTTGATTAATATTAATAAGAATATTCTGAATATGGCAGATGATATTGATGAGCGCAGAAAAAGAGAGTTTTTGGTTCGTCAACAATTTGTTATGACAGGACTAAATAATTTAGCTTTGTTTTTGAATGAATCTTTAGAAAATCTTCAACAGGATATGCAGGGCTCTGGAAGTGGTGGGGGCTCTTGTGATAATCCTGGGGGTAAGGGTCAAGGAGAAGAGGGAGATGAAATGCAAAGCCTTAAAGAAATGTTGAAGAAGCAACTTGAAGAAATGCAAAAAGGTCAACAAGAAGGTGGAAATAAACCGGGTGACAAACCGGGCAAACCAATACCTATTCCGCTAGGTTCCCAACAAGCGGCACAAATGGCAGCGCAGCAACAAGCTATTCGTAAAGAATTGGAAAGATTAAAGCAGGAATTGAATAAGGATGGTAAAGGTAAAGGAAATGAATTGAATGATTTATTAAAAGAACTAGACAAACAGCACGAGCGCTTGGTTAATAAACAGTGGGATACAGAGTTAATTGAGCGACAGAAAGAGATTTTAACACGACTATTAGAAAGCGAGAAAGCTTTAGAAGAACGGGGTTGGGATGAAGAGCGTGAAAGTATTTCAGGAAAAGATGATTTAAACCGTAA
>JAFIEX010000169.1 GCA_020832365.1 Crocinitomicaceae bacterium | reverse complement strand
TTATTTCGTTCTTAAAACATCAATGAGTTTTTCTTTTGAGACGTCTGGAATGGCTTGTTTTTCAATTGCCTCTTTTAACGGGACTGTTACCATTTCATCCGCTCGGATGCCAACCATCAAATGACTTGCACCATCTTTTAGTAGTTCTACTGCTTTCACTCCTGCTCTTGTTGCTAATTGCCGGTCATAATAAGTAGGACTTCCCCCTCGCTGGATATGTCCCAAAACAGTAGCTCGCAAGTCATAATTTGGGAAGTGTGGCCGGACTTGTTTCATAATATCCAATGCGCCACCAGCGTCATCACCCTCGGCAACAATAATAATACTACTTCGCTTACCTTTGTTTTGTTGCTTTATGTCAGACACAAGTTGGTCAATATCAGTTACCGTTTCAGGTATTAGCACTGATTCAGCACCGACTGCAATAGCAGAATTTAAGGCCAAGAAACCAGCATCACGCCCCATTACTTCAACAAAAAAAATGCGGTTGTGTGAGGAGGCGGTATCTCTGATTTTATCTACTGCTTGCATAACGGTATTCAGCGCTGTATCATAACCTATAGTCGCTTCTGTTCCATATAAATCATTATCAATGGTTCCTGGCAGACCTATTACTTTAAGCTCCATTTCTTGCGACAACACATGTGCACCAGTAAAAGAACCATCCCCTCCGATCACGATTAAACCTTCTATACCGTGTTGTTGAAAATTTGCCACCACTTTAGCTCTCCCTTCTTTGGTTCTAAAAGCCTCACTTCTCGCTGATCCCAGAATAGTTCCACCCAAATGTATGATGTTATTTACAGCTGGATAATCCATTTCATCATACCAACCATTAATCAAGCCATCAAATCCGTCACGGATCCCCACAGGCACAATTCCATAATGCAAGCAACTCTTTACCACCGCTCGAATAGCAGCATTCATTCCAGGTGCATCTCCCCCACTCGTTAGCACAGCAATTTTCTTCATTATTCAATCATTTTTTAGCTTACCACGATCATAACATCAGTGAATTTATAAAGATAAGCATTTCTCTCTTCACGTTTCTCTCATAAAGGAAAATAATTTGGTTTGTTCATAAGGAAATATTGAGTAAACGTTTAAAAGGAATTGCAGTGCAATGATTTTAGCAATCAATGAACTAAAAAAACCATTATTTTTGTGGGAAAAACTAAGTAATGCGTATTGATATTTTAACCATTCTTCCATCATTGTTGGAAAGTCCTTTTAATGACTCCATCATGCAACGGGCGAAGGACAAAGGCTTGGTTGAGATATATATTCATGACATTCGAAAATATTCCACTAAAAAGCACAAAAATGTGGATGACTACCAATATGGTGGTGGAGCTGGAATGGTCTTATCCATTGAGCCAATTGCGGCTTGTATTGATGCTTTAAAAGCCGAGAGAACATACGACGAAATTATTTATATGACACCAGATGGAGAAGTTTTGGAACAATCCATTTGCAACCAACTTTGTTTAAAAGGCAACTTAATTATACTTTGTGGACATTATAAAGGAGTGGATGAGCGCGTTCGGCAGATGTATATCACCAAAGAAATTTCCATTGGTTCTTATGTGCTTTCTGGCGGAGAATTGGCTGCAGCGGTGCTAGTAGATGCCGTGGTTAGATTATTACCCGGCGTGCTTAATGATGAAACTTCTGCTTTAACAGATAGTTTTCAAGACAATCTTTTATCGCCACCAGTTTATACTCGTCCACCTGTTTTTAGGGGGATGGAGGTGCCTTCAGTTTTACTATCTGGCGATTTTAGAAAAATCAATGCTTTTCGAGAGGAAGAGGCCCTGAAAAGAACCAAAGAAAGAAGACCAGACTTACTTTCATAACAAAAACAACATACATGCAATTACAAGAAAAAATCAAAGCATCTGAAACCAGGATTTTCAAGGCAGTTTTCCCCAATACGACTAATCATTACGATACGCTTTTTGGAGGAACAGCCATGCAGCTCATGGACGAAATTGCATTTATTACAGCCACGCGTTTTACGAGAAAAAAATGCGTCACTGTTTGCTCTGACAGAATTGATTTCAAAAAGCCTATACCAGCTGGAACTATAATCGAATTAGTTGGTAAGGTTTCAAAAGTGGGTAACACTAGTTTAGACGTTAAGGTGGAAATCTTTATTGAACAAATGTATGAGGAACATCGAGAAAAAGCCATCACTGGAAATTTCACTTTTGTGGCATTAGATGAAAACAAAAAACCCGTTGCTATTTTTTAATAGTTGGCTGCGCTCTTATTGATTCGATTCTTTATCAGCGACAACACCTGTATTTCACTGAAAAAATTACCAATAAGCTTCATCATGCTAAAAAACTGGCTTATAGCTCATGTTTTTATATTTCTTCTTCCTACTCTTCGGGAGCATCATTTTCTTCGTCAATCGTATCCCCTAATATCGCTTGGGTGTCCTCAATGGGCAGTTGTTCAATTGTCTTCAGTTTGGAAAGCATCATTCTTGTTCTGGTCCCGACTAATGAATCCAGCTCTTTGTTAGCCTCATTGATTTTCTTTTGCGCTTTTTCTAATACGCCACCGAATTTATTGAATTCTGTTTTTACTGCACCAAGCACTTGCCATACTTCACTGCTTCGCTTTTGGATAGCCAAAGTTTTGAAGCCCATTTGTAAGCTATTCAACATTGCCGCAAGCGTAGTAGGTCCAGTAACGATAATTTTATACTCTCTTTGTAGTTGAGCGACCAAATCAGGCTGTCGAACAATTTCCGCAAAAAGTCCTTCAATGGGCAAGAATAGAATACCAAAGTCCGTTGTAAATGGTGGGTCAATATATTTATCACGAATAGATTTGGCAAAAGTTTTTACCGACCTCGCCAAAGCTTTGTTGGCAACCTCAATAGCGATCAAGTCTCCTTCTTCATAAGCGGCTTGTAATCTAACGTAATCTTCTTGTGGGAATTTCGCATCTATGGGTAAATAAACCTCTTGACCGTTTTCATCTTTACCGGGCAACTTAATGGCAAACTCCACATGGTCGTTGGAGCCTTTTTTCGTCTTAACATTACTTTCGTATTGTTCAGGAGCCAACAACTGTTCTAAAATATTTCCTAATTGAATTTCTCCAAGTACGCCGCGTGTTTTGACATTGCTCAACACCTTTTTCAAGTCGCCTACACCATTGGCTAAAGACTGCATTTCACCCAGTCCTTTTTGCACAGCCTCCAATCTTTCGCTAACAATTTTAAAAGATTGCCCTAAGCGTTCTTCTAAAGTTTTATGCAATTTTTCGTCGACAGTTTCCCGCATTTTTTCTAACTTCAACTCAGTCGATTTAACTAATTCGTCCTGCTTGACAGCCATCTGGTCAAACTTTTGCTTTTGTAAATCGTTAAAGTCCTTAACACTTTTATCAAATTGCGTTTCAAATTGCTTTAGACTTTCTGTTAATTCTTTGCGATTATCTTTTGTCGCATTTGCAAAAGTTTCATTGATAACATTCAATTTTTGTTCTAGTCGAAGCGTGAGTTTTTCCAGGCCATTAGATAATTCTTCACGATTGTCTTTGAGTGCTGTTTGAAGCTCTAATCGACTGTCTTTTAGCTCTTTTTGCAAAAGCTGCTGTAACCAGTCATTTTGTACTTGATTGGATTGGCTGTTTTTCTTGAAAACCACGACTAAAACAACTACTAATAAAAGTATCGCTACAATGAGTAAAACTATTTCTAAATTCATCGATTAAAAGATATTCTAGGCAAAAATTTCAATTTGCCCTATTTGTATGTAAAAATAAAAAGAGTAATTGGAAAAACTAAATCAAACGGAAGAAATGATTGTCTTTTTTTGTCATTAAAGAGGTGTTTCAAAACCTTAATGATTAAAGCAACGCGCTCTAATCCTTAGTGAGCTTTTAGGTCCTTTCTACTATTCGCTATAACTTAAGAGGCTGAAGGTAAGTATTTCTCAGACAGCAGGGTGACAATCGCTTGTTTTGCGCCTCTCTTTTCCTCCATGAACTCATTAACTACAATTTGTAATTCATCTCGTCGATTTAGTACATTTTGAAAAATCAATTCAAAAGACAAAGCATTTTCTACATTAAAACCAATTCCTTTTTCAATGAATTCTTTCGCTTCGGGAAACTTTTCAATTTCAGGACCAAATAATACTGGAGAACCATAAACTGCAGGCTCTAAAATATTGTGTAATCCTGTGCCAAAACCACCACCAACGTAGGCAATATCGCCATAACGATAAATATCAGCTAACTTTCCAATACAATCGACAACAATAATTTGGGTATCATCATTAATTTTTTGGTTATGCTCAACTTCAGTAAACCTTTGAAAACGCAATTTCAATTTGCTAGTTATTTCTGTAATGTGGTGTTCATCAACTTCGTGCGGAGCCAAAATCACCTTTTTAATGGCACCTATTCTATTCAAATAATCCAGCGTAATGCTTTCATCCGCAGGCCAAGTGCTTCCTAAAACAAAAGCTTTCTCCTCGCCTAACCACTCAGATAGAAAAGAGAAGGTATTGCTTTCAAGTGATCGTTCATAAACTCGGTCGTAACGTGTATCTCCTGCAATGGAACATTTATTGATGTCTATCGTCTCAAGTAATTTTAAAGCAGATGTATTTTGAACAAATATCCAATCAAAGGATTTTAAAGTCCTTAAAAATGCCTTACCATACCATTTGAAAAACGGCTGCTTAGGTCGAAAGAGTGCGCTCATTAAGTACAAATCACTCCCTTGATTTTTAGCAGCTTGAAGCATATTCAACCAAAATTCATACTTGACAAATAAAGTGATTTCAGGTCGAAAGTGCTGCACAAATTGCTTGGCATTTTTAGGCGTATCTAATGGTAAATAAAGCGTTGCATCTGCTAACTTTTGATTTTTGATTACTTCGTAGCCTGATGGACTAAAAAAGGTAACCAGTAGAAAATCATTAGGGAATTCTTGTCGCCACCACTCTAATATTGGCTTTCCTTGTTCATATTCACCTAACGAAGCACAATGCATCCAAATCACCCTTTTGTTATTAGGGACTAACGGCCAATGCTCTCTTTGATTTTTTCTGCCCTCGTGCCAGGCTCTAGCTTTTTTGTGAAATGGTGCGATGATGCTAACAACCAAACCGTAGAGAAAAATTCCGAAGTTGTAGAATAACATTGAATTAATTGAAATAAAAATCTCTAACTTGTCTTTTGTAAACAGGAATTAGCCAGCCTAGGCGTATGCCGTATTGCAGGTCCAATCTTCGTTCTGTTGGCACTTGAAACTCTGGTCTATCCCAAAAAATTTCTCTTCGATTATAGGTAAATCCTTGAACAAAATAAAAACCAGCATAAAAATTTACTATTCCTTCATTAGCCATAAAGCTATAACCTAAAAATTGATTGGTGTTTAGACCTGTTGTTAACCTATCATATCCTTGTAAATAGTCTCCTTCAATTTGAGGAACATCATCTTCGCGAGATTCAATTCTAATTCTATGCCAGAGGTAACCTGCTCCTAAATTCATAATCACCCCTGAGTTCGGGTTATGGCCAGAATTTGGGAAAATATACCCCATCATACCATTAATATTAAAGCCTCTTAAAAAAAACAGTATTTCCGCTGGACCACCGCCAAAATTAGTAATTGTGCCTTGTGCATCCTTTAAATTCTCCAATAAATAAGGCTCTCTTACTTGATTTCCAAACATAAAATTCCCTTCCAATCCGAAAATATAGTTAAAATTGGTCTTGTAACCAATAATACCTCCTAGATGAGAAGTAAAGCCAAATCTTTCTGCAAAATCACCGTCAGGGATATTTGCTCCATAATGGACAGAGACATAAGGCGTATTGATCCTATCCTCTATTACATTTCTTTGACCCCATGTAATCGAGAAAGTGATAAAAAAGAATAGTAAAAAACAAATCAGTTTCATGACCCTAAAAATAGACTGCTAAGATAAGCATATTCCAACGAAATTAGAATTAAAGTCAAAAAAAAGGAGTTTGATGCTAACAGCATCTCAATAAATAGAAATATTTGAATTGACATTTAACGATTAATGCTTCATCTTTTCAACGATTAAAACAGTATATTTTGGTACAATAAACTTGTTTTTTTTTACAAACAGCCATTTATAAAAAGCAGCTCATGTAGAGCTATAGGACACTAAATCATTATTTGGCCAAAAAGAAAGATGCATTACCTATTTGAAAGTTGCAGATAATCATTTTGAAATTATTACAAGTCATCTGTTAATATAAATATGTGACCTATTTTATAACAAGCAAACAAATTGTGTTTAACTTAGCGGCAAAAAAAAATGAAACACAATTTCGGAGCTGGACCTTGTATATTACCTAAAGAAGTGTTCAAACAAGCATCACAAGCTGTATTAGATTTTAACGGCCTTTCCATACTAGAGGTTTCTCACAGAAGTGCGGATTTTGTTCAAGTAATGGACGAGGCGATAGAAAATGTTAAACGCATCTTAAACGTTCCTGAAGGATATTCAGTTGTATACCTTCAAGG
>JAFIEX010000168.1 GCA_020832365.1 Crocinitomicaceae bacterium | reverse complement strand
AAACCAACGAAAACATCTCAAATTCAATTTAGAAATTCATTTGAAGGTGCTTTGTCTTATTTCATCGCTGGTTTTGAGCAATTCCCCGAAGATAGAGGGTTTGCCTTAAGACCTTGGAAAAAAATTATCTTTGAAAATTCAGGGATGATATTGGATGAGAACCGAGCTTTAGCAATGGGGAATTACTACTTCGAAGATGCCGACGGCAATAGTATTAAAGTTGAATATACATTCGGCTATAGACTGAAAGAGGATGGCGAGCTTCTTATTGATTTACACCACTCCTCTATTCCATGTTGTTCGCAGATGGAAGCAGCTTAAAACGAGATGAAATCGACATCGTTTTACTGCCTACTTCAGCTATTTTTTATTGCATTTTGAAAAGAAGGTTGTCTCTAAATGATTAAAAGGAGCGCTCGAGTTTGGCATTGATTTTAAAATCTGAAATTGCTAAATTCGAGGTATTGAATGCATTTACAACACGCTTATTATACTAGGAAAATAAAAATCTCCTGAAATAGTTTTAGATTTGCAATGTGCATCTCTTTAAATCAAATAGACTAAGGAAAATATTGTTGAGTTCTTCACTAATTTTAATAGTGGCGATTTCAGTGCATGCACAAAATGACAGCACAGGCATCAACCGCAAAAGAACCCTTTATTCATCGATTGGTGTAGGTGCAGCATGGACTGGAAGCATGGGCGGCCTTGCTACACTCTGGTACAGTGACAGTTGGGGTAATGGATTTCGCTTTTTTAACGACGGAAAAGAATGGCTACAAATGGACAAAGTAGGGCATGCTTACACAGGTTATCATCTTCAAAGAAATATGCATAATTTGTATCAATGGGCAGGATGGAACCAGCATCAATCGCTTATGATTAGTGGTTTAATCTCTACAGGATACCTAACTACCTTAGAGATTTTTGATGGTTTTAGTGATAACTGGGGATTTTCTTGGTGGGATATGGCTGCTAATGTTGCAGGTGTTGCTCTATTCACTTCTCAAGAACTAATATGGGGTGAGCAATACGTCAAACTAAAGTTTTCAAGCAGCCCATCACCTTATGCTAAATACCGACCAGAAGTTTTAGGAAATACTTATGCTAGTAGATTATTAAAAGATTACAATGGGCAAACTTATTGGCTTAGCTTCCATCCAACTTTGAAAAAAGATAATTTCCTACCAAACTGGATCAATCTTAGTGTTGGTTACTCCATAGCAGAAAAACTTCATGGAATAGAAAATGTATTTACAACAACCTATAACAATCAGATAAAACAATTTAATGCTTACAGACAATATTTTTTAAGTTTTGATATAGATTTTGAAGCAATTCCTACTAATAAAAAGTGGCTAAGAACAACACTTCAATTATTGAATCATATAAAAGTTCCCTTTCCTACATTAGCATATTACCAGCAACAACTCAAATTCCAGCCAATATATTTTTAATCTTTTTTAAGAAAAGTGCTAGAACTTTTCAGCTTACACATACGTTTTAGATGTGTTTTGTGGTTGATTGATTGATTTAAACCGTCTCTGCTGTTCTCAGCTCAGACGGTTTGTTATTTGTACCATTTAGGAACTAAAAAGTTGGAACATGTTATTTTTGTAATAAATAAGTAATTTCATAGCGCATTTTACTAAATTTATCCTAGATTAATATAAATCATTTTATATGCTGAAAAGATCTTGTTTTTTAGTTGGCTTTGCCCTAGCTTGCTCATTTATTAGCCAGTATTCTTTTACACAAGAAAATGAACAATCAACCCCTAATAGAGTAGAAAACACTTTTTATACATCTAGGATTATTAATGGTCACTCAAATGAAGTGCTAGAAAAGAATACCTTAGAGTTTCGGGTAGAACATAAATTTGGAGACATGTTTGGTTCAGCAGGAGGTATTGATCAATTCTTTGGACTTGATAATTCAGCTGATATAAGAATTGCCTTTGAATATGGCATAACGGATTTTGCAATGGTCGGTTTAGGCAGATCCAAAGGGGCTGGACCCTATCGCGGTATCATTGATGGATTTATTAAAAGTCGTATCTTGTCTCAAATGGATGACAACAGTATGCCGCTATCACTCACTTTTTTAGGTAGTGGAATTTTATCTTATGTAAGGGCAAGTACTGATTTATCTAGTATAACCTCCTACCCTGATTTTAGTCATCGACTCGCCTATGCTGGTCAGCTTATTGCAACTAGAAACTTCCAAGATAAGTTATCATTAGCCTTAATGCCTACTTATGTGCATCGCAACTTAGTCCAACAAGATGATCAAAACATGCTTTTTTCACTTGGAGGCGCTTTTAATTATAAGATCAATGAGAAGTTCGGTGTATTAATGGAGTATTACCACAACATGAATGAAGAAGGCCTAAGAACAGATTATAGTAACAGCCTATCTGGTGCCGTGGAATGGAAGACATTTGGTCATGTTTTTAGTATCTATTTGTCAAATGCTAGGGGTTTTACAGAGCAACAATTCATTCCTTATACAACTTCGCAGTGGAGAGAAGGACAATTTCGTCTGGGCTTTGCAATAGTTAGAACTTTTGAGTATTAAACTATCAAAATCCGACAAGCATAAAAACAGAACAAATACGAGATTTATTTGTACATATTTTAGTTGGCATAAAGATTGCCCTTTTAATGTAAAACCCTGAACATGAAAAATTTATTTTTGAGCATTTTTATCTTATGCAACGTCTGTTTCACGTATGCACAAAATCTTAAGTTTAATCTGCAAAAAGCAGAAGTGGGATTTTATTTTCATGGAGACAAAGTAAATGGTTCTTTGAGTGGACTAACAGCTGACATTCAAATCAATCTTTCAGATTTAACCCAAACAAAAGTAAAAGGCGCTGTTGACGTAACGACCATCAAGACTGGGATATCTATGCGTGACAAGCATTTAATTTCAAGTGATTTTTTTGATGCTAAGGCACACCCGAAAATGACATTTGTTTCCAAAGCAATTGAAGTTAAAGACGATATACTATACATTGAAGGTTTACTTACAATTAAGGCAACAACAAGAAAAGAAACATTCCAACTAAGTATTAAGGACGGAGAGATTGTATTTACAGGTCGCATCAACACAGCTGATTACGATGTAATGACGAAAAAAAACAGGGCCAAAACTGAGGTCGATATAACGATAAACATACCAACAGTTTAATCGCTTAGAAACACTCAAAAAAAAAATGAGCGATAATTCACACCGCTCATGCTTACATTGAAAATTATTCGACTAGTATACAGTCAATTTTAGTCCCTAATTAATTGAAAACCTGGGAATTTCCTAGCATCATAAACAAACTTTGCGTTATCAACTTCAACATTCTTGTTCATCTTTAAAATTGTGTAGGTCATTTTAGTTCCATCTTTCATTTTCATTTCAGCCCTATGCAAATCATTGCTTGCCGCATCAACAAAGAGTGAAATTGTATGGTATTGTGCCTCAGCTGGTTTGACTGGAAAAAGATTGATGACATGCATTTTTTTACCCCCAACGGTTTGCTCACCAACGTACTTATTTTTAAACCCTTTTTCCCAAATAGTCATAAGCTTTTTCGGATTAATTGCTTCTTCATCTTCATCATCCGCATCTGATTCATAGGTTACTTTTTCGCTTTTCACAACTGTCCAAATTTTCATACCATTGGAAATGATTAGATTATCATCTAATTCAGCAAAAAACTTATTCCCTTTAACAGTACCACTACCTTTTTGACTTTCATTCTCTCCGGTAGTAGCGTTTTTTATTTGTAAGCTAAAATCAATAGTAAAAGCGTTTAACGCTTTAATATCCCTAGACAATTGATCTAGAATCTTTTGCGATTTATCATCTGATTGGGCAATAGATGTCCCAATTAAAAGCATTATCAATAGGAAAACAGAAATATTTTTCATTACACAGGTTTTTTTCAAGTTTTAGGCATAAATCATGCCAAAACCAAACTAACTAAATAAATATTATCAAAAATAATAAAAGCACCCGAAGGTGCTTTCAAAAACATTTTTCTTGCAAGTTATTACTCACCAACAACTTCAAAAGAAATCTCTACAGACACTTCTTTATGAAGATTAGCATCAGCAGTATAAGTTCCAATTTCCTTGATTGGTTCATTTTTAATTTTCAAAGATTTTCTATCCACTTCAACACCAGCAGCCTTAATCACTTCAGCCAACTGTACTGTATTTACAGACCCGAAAATCTTTCCATTTTCACCAACTTTAGCACCGATCTTAAGCGTTAAGCCCTCTAATTTTGATGCTAATGCTTGTGCTTCTTCTTTAATTTTAACCTCTTTATGAGATCTTTGCTTCATAATTTCAGCATGCGCTTTCTTTGCAGAAGCTGTAGCCAAAACAGCATAGCCTTGAGGAATTAAAAAATTCCTAGCATAACCAGGTTTTACAGTAACAACATCGTCTTTGTAACCCAGTTTATCAACGTTTTTCTTTAAAATAATTTCCATTTTGTAATAATTTCAAGTGTGAATAATTGGATTATCTCAGCATATCTCCTACGTAAGGCAGGATAGCAATGTGACGCGCTCTTTTTACCGCTTTATTAACTCTTTTCTGATATTTTGCAGAGGTTCCAGTAATTCTTCTTGGAAGAATCTTACCTTGCTCATTCAATAACTTTAATAAGAAATCAGCGTCTTTGTAATCCACAAACTTGATTCCACTCTTTTTGAAACGACAGTATTTGTCTTTCTTAATTTCAATATTAACAGGAGTTAAATATCTTACATCATTCTGTGCCATGTCTTGGTAATTTAAAGGTTATTTTACTGGAGCGCTTGTATCCAATTGTACGTTACTTTTTCTAGCTCTTCTTTTGTCAGCCCATTCCATGTGGTGTTTATCCATTTTCACTGTCAAAAATCGCATTACTCGCTCATCACGTTTAAACGCAATCTCCAATGGTGTAACGATATCGCCTGCTCCTTCAAATTCCAACATGAAATAAAATCCAGTTGTTTTTTTCTGAATTGGGTAAGCCAATTTCTTCAATCCCCATGATTCAGAATGCTTAAGTTTTCCTCCAAGAGTTTCAATTTCGCTCTCGAACTTTTTTACTGCTTCCTTTGCCTGATCCTCAGACAAAACGGGAGTTAAAATGAAAACAGTTTCGTATTTGTTCATTTGTTAAAAATTTAATTTAGGGCGCAAAAGTAGTGATTATTACTGAAATACCAAAATTATTCAAAAGTATCTTTCAATATTTTAGCGATGTAGCCCCCAATCCAAGGTAACTTTTTGATATTGCCATTTATAGCATTCCATGCTCCAGTTAAAATAAAAAACAAAATTAAAGCAGAAAAAGCATAGCCAAGTAAACTAACCAAATTACTACCTTTAAGTGTAGCCGCTAAAACAACAGTAGAAACAACAGTGACCACAACGAATAAAAAAATGGAGAAAATAAATAAGCCCAATCCTTGTCGCAAATGAAATGCACCAAAGCGTTTTTCCTCATCCTTTTTGCTGCTATTAAGCACTAAAGCCAATATCCAGCCTACAAAAGACAAATAAGCTAATACGCCAATTGTCTTATCCACCTCTTGCCCTTCATCCTTATTTTCATCCTGACGCTCTTGAATATCTTCCTCCATTACTTCACTAGTTTTCGATACTTAATTCGCTTAGGCCCTACATCCCCAAGTCTTTTCTTTTTGTTTTCTTCATACTCGGAATAAGACCCTTCAAACCAATAAACCTCAGAGTTACCTTCAAACGCTAAAATATGCGTACAAATTCTATCCAAGAACCATCTATCGTGAGAAATAACAACTGCACATCCAGCAAAGCTTTCTATTCCTTCTTCCAGGGCTCGAAGCGTGTTTACATCAATGTCGTTCGTTGGCTCATCCAACAACAACACGTTCGCCTCTGTCTTCAACGTCATTGCTAAATGTAAGCGGTTTCTTTCTCCGCCAGAAAGCACGCCAACTTTTTTATTTTGATCTGAACCGGCAAAGCCAAATTTTGAAAGATATGCTCTAGCATTTATCTTTTGACTCCCTATTTCAATAAATTCAGTTCCACCACTAACGACGTCAAATACTGATTTTTCTGGGTCCAAATCTGCATGTGCCTGATCAACATAACCAATTTTCACTGTATCTCCTACAGTAAACTGACCACCATCTGGCTGTATTTCACCCATGATCATTTTAAAGATGGTTGTTTTACCAGCGCCATTTGGACCAATAATACCAACTATACCATTTGGAGGCAAACTAAAATTCAGGTTATCATACAAAAGTTTTTCCCCAAATGCCTTAGCAACATTTTCTGCATCAATAACATTAGCACCAAGCCTTGGACCGTTTGGAATAGGGATTTCCAGCTTCGTCTCTTTTTCTTTCAAATCCTCGGATAATAACCTATCATAATTCGATAAACGCGCCTTGCTCTTAGCCTGCCTACCTTTTGGATTCAATCTTACCCATTCTAACTCTTTTTCAAGCATTTTTTGTCGCTTGGAAGCCTGTTTTTCCTCTTGCTGCA
>JAFIEX010000167.1 GCA_020832365.1 Crocinitomicaceae bacterium | reverse complement strand
ATACAAACCCTTTAGATTTTTCATCAATGATTTTAACCCTTGCATCACTCGTTTGTGGTGTAATCATTAATACATTATGAATTCCATGATTTTCGCAAAGCGACTGCAAGTGTTTTTCATAATAGTCGATGGGCATATCAGGAATTAATATACCATCAATACCAATAGCGGCACATTTTTCAATAAAGCGATTTTCGCCATATTGCACAACGGGATTCAAGTAACCCATTAAAATAATCGGAATGGTTGTTTTCTCTCGAATATTTTCTAATTGTGCAAACAATGTTTCAACGGTCATTCCGTTTTTTATAGCTACTTGGTTGCTTTGTTGGATAGTTGGTCCATCTGCAAGCGGATCAGAAAAAGGGAATCCAATCTCGATTAAATCGACACCAGATTTATCTAATTGAAGTATAATTTCTTCTGTACTTCTTAAGTTGGGGTAACCAGCAGTAAAAAAAATGGAAATTATATTTTTTTTCTTGTTTGCAAATAGCTGATCAATTCTATTTTTCATATTTGTGTAATTTGTTTTAATTGGTCTTATGGAATACTCATGCATGTTTAAATTTAATTATACATGATAATTTCACGGTATAAATTTTTGAAAGGTTAGCATGTCTTTATCTCCTCTACCTGATAAATTGATTACTACAATCGGATTGTTTTCAAAATTAAGCATCGGAAGAGCTGCTAAGGCGTGTGCCGACTCCAAAGCGGGTATAATCCCTTCATTTTTTGCTAAATCTAATGCCGCATTAATGGCTTGTTGGTCATCTACAGCAATCACTTCTATTTGCTTCGCATCGTGAAGATATGCGTGAACGGGGCCAATTCCAGGGTAGTCAAGTCCAGCTGAAATAGAGTAGGGCTCAATGATTTGTCCATCATTGGTTTGCATCAAGTAGGTTTTACTCCCATGTAAAATACCTTTTGTCCCCCCTGCGATAGAAGCAGCTGTTTTGCCTGTTGAAACACCTTTCCCTCCAGCCTCAACAGCGATGAGTTTGGTGTGTTGGTTGCCAATAAAATGATAAAATGCTCCAATAGCATTACTACCACCACCAACACAAGCGATAACATAGTCTGGAACTGCTGTTTGTTCTTTCTCTTGCAATTGGGTTTTGATCTCTTCACTTATAATGGATTGAAAAAGTGTGACCATGTCGGGATAAGGATGAGGGCCAACTACCGATCCGATTATGTAAAAAGTTTCTAGAGGGTCATTGATCCATGCCCTCATGGCTTCATTTGTATCATCTTTCAGGGTTTTACTGCGACTTTCCGCAGGAATTATTTCGGCACCCATCAGACGCATCCTTTCTACGTTTGGCATTTGCCTTTCGATGTCCACAGCTCCCATGTAAATAGTGCACGGCAATCCCATCAAAGCACAAGCAGTGGCTGTTGCTACGCCATGTTGACCTGCTCCTGTTTCGGCAATAATTCTTTTTTTATTCAAATGTTTAGCCAATAAGATCTGCCCAAGTGTGTTATTGATTTTATGTGCTCCTGTGTGGTTTAAATCCTCTCTCTTGAGGTAGACCCTCGCATTAAATTGTGTAGATAATTTTTTAGAATAATATAATGGAGAAGGTCTTCCGACATAATCTCTTAGCAACTGTCTGAATTCTTGTTGGAATTCGGGTTTTTGAATAACATCCAAGTAATGTGTTTTCAGTTCATCTACATTTTTGTAGAGCATCTCTGGTATAAATGCACCACCAAATTCACCAAAATACCCCTGTTCATTTGGCTGACAGTTCGGGTTAATGATTAATTTTTCCATTGTTTTAATTTTTGATTAGTTGTATTATTTTTTTTGTTTTCATTACACATTTTAAACCTGGTGACAACTCTAGTTTACTATTCACATCGACACCAATTATTTTTTCGAAATTCAATAGTTTAATTGCTGGAATATCGGTTATGTCTATGCCACCACTAAGAAAGAAAGGCAATGAACCGTTGTAATTCGATAAGACTTCCCAATTGAATTTTTTTCCACTTCCTCCGAATGCAATTGTGGGCGTATCAAAAAGAAAATAGTTACAATATGTTTCGTAAGACAAAAGTTTTTCAAAATCAAATTGATGATCCACGGCAAATGCTTTAATTACCTTCAAGCCTCTTTCTTGTAATGATTGACAAACTTCAGGGCTTTCGTTTCCATGCAATTGAATGTAATCCAAACCAAGTTGTTCTTGATAGTTGATAATCGAGCTAATTGGCTCATTGACAAAAACACCAACTTTCTTAACCTTCAAGGGTATTGATTGAATAAATGCTGAGTTGAGCAGCTTTTTGCCTATAAAACGCGGTGAGAGGGGGTAACATATAAACCCGACTAAATCTGGACTTAAAGCTGTTATGTCAGCAATATTTTCCGTTTCTTTTAAACCACAAATTTTTATTTTCATCATTTTAGGGATTGAACAAGGGTTTTACATCGTTCGCCAGGATTACTACTTTTCATAAAATATTCGCCAATTAGAAAGCCTTGAAATCCATTTTCGCGGAGTTGTTTTATGGTTTCAATACTATGTATCCCGCTTTCTGCTATTTTGATGCTGTTTTTTGGTAGTTTAGTGCATAAATCAATGCTTTGTGCAATGTTTACTTCGAATGATGCTAAATTTCTATTGTTGATGCCGAATAAATCTACTTCGCAGTCTCCAAACTCCAAGATCTCTTCCTCGAAGTGTAATTCTAATAATACTTGCATCCCCAAAGCGTGAGCAATTTTGGTAAATTTTTGAATTTCTGATTTACTTAGCAATCTACCTATAAGAAGGATAACATCTGCACCCATGGATTTAGATTCTATGATTTGGTATTCATCCAAGATAAAATCTTTACGTAAAATGGGGCAATAATTGAAAAGACGTACACTTTGAAAATCTGATTTTTTTGCACCAAAAAACTTTTCATCCGTTAATACAGATAGTGCGGATGCCCCGGATTGCATGTAGTTCAAACTTATTTCTCTGGCATCTGCAAAGATGTTGATGTTACCTTTAGAAGGCGATTTCCTTTTGAACTCAGCTATAATTCCGCTCCTTTTCGGATCAGTAATGTAGTTGGTCATAGAAACACATGGGCTATCGAAGAATTGACTTCTTTCCAAGAACTTTGTGGGATATAAATTCTTCCTTTCTTGAATTTCAGCGAGTTTTGCAATTTTAATTTTATCTAGAATATCCATTATTATGATTTAAGGGTTTGAAATACTTTATATGCTTTTTGGGTTAATAGTGCTTCTTTGGTAAGCCCTAAACATTCGGCTAGTGTTAGGTGGTTATGATAGGTTTGAAGTGCTAATGCACTGTTGGCAATCACTACATTGTTTTGTGCTTCAGTTCCTTTTCCTTTAAGAACTTGAAGAAAAATAGCCGCTGAAGATGCTAAATCTTTTCCTCCAAAAATATCTTCAGACTTTACTTTTTTTGTCAAAAAATCTGATGGATTTAACACTTTTTCACCGTTGTTTGAAAAAACTTTTACGGAAGCTGTAAGTGATATTTCGTCGTAACCGTTATAATCGTGCAAGACACTATACTGATTTGATTCTGTTTGTAGTAAATAGTGATACAGTCTACCTAAAGACTGATGAAAAACGCCTGTACACTGAATAGTAGGCTCAGCAGGGTTTACTAAAGGGCCAAGCATATTAAAAAATGTTTTAACTCCTAGTTGTTTTCTAATTGAAGCTACTGCTTTCATTGCTGGATGAAACTTTGGAGCATGTAAAAAACACAAATTACTTGCTATTAGCTGCTCCTCTGCTTCTTGAGGAGTATTTGGAAAAAATACTTTGTGATATTCTAGTACATTAGAAGATCCGGAAACGGATGAAACGCCGTAATTGCCATGTTTTGCAACTGGGACTCCTAGGCTAGCAACAACTAAAGCGCTGAGGGTGGAAATGTTAAATGTGTTTTTGCCATCTCCTCCAGTACCACAAAGATCCATTGGACGGTATTTTTTTAGGTCGACTTTTTCACAAACTGCTAATAGCGCGTTTCGGAATCCTCGTAATTCTTCAACTGTAATGGGCCTAATTAAAAAGGTAGCTAGAAAGGCAGTAATTTGGCTATCGTTATAGCTGCCTTCTGTGATATGGGTAAGGGCGTTTTTTGCCTCTGTCTCTGTCAACACCGCAGATTCAAATAATTTTTCTAGTTCGCCATGCATATTTCTATGATTTATAACAATTAATTTTTCTTTTTTCTTGAAAACCTATTTCTGGTTATGATGTGATAACCAATTTTGAATGATTTGTGCACCATATTCAGTTAGAACAGATTCGGGATGGAATTGCAGTCCTCTGATGTCCCAGTGTTTGTGCTTCAGAGCCATTAAATTTCCTCTTATATCATAACCTATCGGTACAAGTGATTCAGGTAAGTTTTTATCGACTACCCAAGAATGGTAATGCCCGATATGAAATTCACTCGGTATTTTATTCATTAAATAATCTTCATTTTCCTTGAGAAATGTAGAGGATATGCCATGAAGTGGTTGGGGCAAATTAATCAGTTTTCCGCCAAAATATTCAGCTATAGCTTGATGTCCTAGGCATACCCCAAGAAAGCTTTTTTCTTTATGCAAAGCACCAAAAACTTCAAGTGTTTTTCCAGCGTCTTTTGGTATGCCAGGACCTGGGGATAACACAATTTTGTCATAGTTTTTTGCCATCGTTATAGAAACTTCATCGTTTTTGACAACATCTAAATCAACCTCTTTCTGTTCTTTTATGAGGTGAATGATGTTGTAAACAAAGGAGTCGTAGTTGTCAATTACTAATATTTTCATGTTGTCTGGTTTTTAATAATAATTTCTTTGCGATCTACATCATTGCGCGTGCATGATCTCAGCCATTTTTATAGCTTTTCTCAAAGCGAATAATTTGTTGTCAATTTCTTGAAGCTCTTCCTTTTCATTGGATTTTATTACGATGCCACAACCCGCTTGGTAGCGCAGGATATTATTTTGACTAACAAATGATCGAATAAATATGGCATGATTGATATCGCCATTGAGTCCAATGTAACCTAGCGTTCCACCATAAAACCCCCTGCTTTCTGGCTCATTTTTATCAATTATTTTCATGGCTTCGTGCTTTGGCGCTCCACTTAATGTGCCTGCTGGATAGGTTTCTCCTAGCACTTTAATTGGGTTGTGACTTGCTTGAAGTTGACCAACTACTTTGGATACCAAATGTATAACATGAGAGTAATATTCTATCTTTTTAAATTCTTCGACTTTAACATTGGTGCAGCTTTTACTTAGGTCGTTTCTTGCTAAATCGACCAGCATAACGTGTTCGGCATTTTCTTTAGGATCAATTTCTAAAGCTTTGGCGATTAACTTATCTGTTTCGATATCTCCAGAGCGTTTAAATGTTCCAGCAATAGGATTAATTTGCGCCTTGTTGTTATGAATTACAAGTTGCGCTTCTGGAGAAGAACCAAATATTTTAAAATTGCCGTAATCAAAATAAAACAAATAACTCGATGGATTGATGGAGCGTAGCGTTCGATATACGTTAAATTCATCACCTAGAAATGATTGTTCAAACTTTCTAGATAAAACAATTTGGAATGCATCTCCCTTAAAACAGTGGTCTAGCGCTATATTTATTTTCTCTAAAAAGTCTTCATCTGTAAAGTTAGATTGTTCTTCGTTAACTTTTTTGAAAGGAAAATGACTAATTATACTGCTGTTACACTTTTGCATTAATTCCTTAAGTCCATCTGCCTCATCTAGGTGTATTTTATTTTGAATGAAGAAAATTTCATTGTTAAAGTGATTGAAAACAATAATATAGCGGAAGAGGTGGTATTGCATTAACGGAAGCGCAAAGTCCTTGTTTTGAAATTCGATTTTTTCAAATAATGGAATAGCATCATAGGACGTATATCCGAAAATGGCATTATACTCGAAGTCTGTATTGGTTTTAGGAACAGAAAACTCATGAATGTACTCTTGTAATTTTTCGGCAACATCTACTTTTGATAAATCGTATTCAATACTTTGGTTATCAGGGTAGCAAATCGCTAGTTTCTCTCTATCAACAATGAAGGAACTAATTGGATCAAGACATATGTATGAGAAAGAATTTTGGCGCGAGTGATAGTCGGAACTTTCCAATAGAAACGCCATTGGATAATCGTCTCGCAATTTGAGATACAAAGCTACTGGAGTATAGCAATCTCCTATGTGCTTTTCGATTTTGGTTTTAATTTCAAACATTGATTTTTTGGATTAGTTAAAAATTGAGCAAAAAAAAAGCCCGCTGGACTCAGCGGGCTTTAAATATCATTATCGTAAAAATTAACAATGACGCCAACAATCGAGTCCTTCGATAGATTCGATTTGCCACCACCACTGAGAATTAATATTTTGACTGTTTAATTTCATGAGTGCAAATATAAAACAAAATATTTTACAAACAAATTTTTAAATAAAAATCTGAAAATTTTTAGGGTTGTATTCTAATTCGCCTCTACAATGCGCCAAAAACAACCTTCCATGGCCTTATTCAAAAGCAATCTGTGATACACGTTGGGTTAAAACACCATTGATATAT
>JAFIEX010000166.1 GCA_020832365.1 Crocinitomicaceae bacterium | reverse complement strand
AACAGCATTTATTATTTTCTTTAAAATTCAACAACCGGTTAGCGCTTTTCAAAAGCATTGGAAATATTTTTACCTCACTTTTGGGTTTAGTACTTTCTTTGGGGGGCTAGGGCATTTATTTTTCTACTATTTCGGTATCCCAGGAAAGTTTCCTTGTTGGATTTTCGGTGTGCTTGCTGCTTATCATGCGGGAAAGGCCATGTTGAGTATTAACGTGATTGCCCCACAAAAAGTAATTTATTTTGAACGATTATTGATTTTGAAGGGTATTACCTTTGGTTTGTTGGCTTTATATTTTCAATCGTTTTTATTTGTTATGGCTGATGCAGTAGTAACCTATCTGTTTTTTTGTTTAGGCTTTGGTTTGTATTATTGGAAAAAAGGTATGCATTCCTTCCGTTATACTGTTTATGCAGTATTGATTTTATTTCCTTCGATTTTCATTTTTCTGCTACAAATCAATCCGCACCTTTGGTTTAATAAGGACGACCTAAGTCATGTATTAATGGCTACAACCATTGTGTTTTTTTATTTAGGAATTATTAATTTTGATGAAAGAACTATTCATCGTCATAAATTGAAGTAAAAGAACGTGTCGCAATCGAATGTAAATATTAGAAATAAGAGGGCCAAGTTTGAATATCACTTGCTGGATAAATTTGTTGCGGGTATTCAATTGAAAGGAACGGAAATTAAAAGCGTTAGAAATAGTAAAGCAAGCATCCTAGAGGCTTACTGTGTGATTGAAGGAGGGGAATTGTTTATTCGAAATATGCATATTGCAGAGTACAGTAATGCTTCATTTTATCAACACAAACCTAAAGCAGATCGCAAACTTTTACTCAATAAAAAAGAAATACAAAAAATTGAAAAGGGACTAACTACAATGGGTTTTACAGTAGTTCCGATTAGGTTGTTTATCAATGAAAAAGGATTAGCCAAGTTAGAAATCGCTTTGGCACAAGGAAAGAAACTATACGATAAGCGACAAGACTTAAAAGAAAAAGACGACAAACGTAGCATGGACCGTGTAAAAAAACAGTATAGAACATAATGCCAACTTCCTATGGAACAGTTGATTGAAATACTTCTGCCCGTAGTCATTGGAACGATTATGTTTGGAATAGGCCTAAATCTTACGGTAAGAGATTTTAAAAATGTTTTTGTTTATCCCAAAAGTGTTGTAATAGGGTTGGTTGGCCAGTTAGTTCTTTTACCAGCTGTGGCTTTTTTAATTGCATTTTTATTGCCAATTGATTCAGTGTATAAAATGGGTTTAGTGCTTTTGTCCGCTTGTCCGGGTGGAACTTCATCCAACATTGTTACATTTATGTTGAAAGGAAAACTTGCACTATCTGTGTCAATCACCGCAATTAATAGTTTTCTAATTGTGTTGACCATCCCAATCATTCTTACCATTGCTCAACGTTTTTTTTACGCCAATCAATTCAGTCAACCTTTGTCCTTTCAAAATACATTGATAGAAGTTGTTTTAACTGTTTTATTGCCTGTATTGTCGGGTGTTTTTGTGCAAAGTAGAATGGGTAGTATTTTGATTTGGTTGAAGCGTGTATTGAGATGGTTTTTACCAACGCTTCTTTTTTTGACTTTTGGAGTTTTACTGTTGCTGGAACAGCAATCTGAGACGGTTAGAGTCAATGGCTATTTTTGGTTAATTGTTGCGGGTTTAATTTTAAATCTTAGCGTTATAGCTCTAGGCTTTGTTTTAGCAGGTTGGGCAAGATTAGCGCATAAATCCCGCTATACAATTGCTATTGAAATGGGTTTGCAAAATAGTGCTTTAGCTATTTTTTTAGCTAATAATGTATTGATGAATGAGGAAATAGCTTTAATGGCAGTTGTTTACGGAAGTTTTTCATTTTTTACTACATTAATTTTTGTTTATATTTTGAAAAACAGATTTCATCCAGCGTATCGGTTGATAAGCAATAGAAAAAAATAATAAAATTGGAACGTAAAATCATCACAACCAGAGACGGGTCAAAAACGATTCACTTTCCTGAAATCAATGAAAGTTACCATTCACAGCATGGTGCATTGCAGGAGGCCTTGCATGTATTCATTAAAAGTGGATTATCCCACTATTTAACTAACAACCCTGAGAAATCAACATTGAGCATCCTAGAAGTAGGATGGGGAACTGGTTTGAATGCCATTCTAACTTTTGATTTTATGCAGCAAAATTTTCCAGATCTAAAAGTGAACTATTATGGTTTAGAGGCATATCCTGTCAGCATGGAAGAGATACATGCATTAAAGTATGTGGAATTAGATACAATTAAAAATCACCGACAAGCTTATTTAGCCATGCACGAAGCTAAATGGAACGAAGTAGCAAGTATAAATTCAAATTTTTCGCTTCAAAAACTAAAAATTACTATTCAAGATTGGCAGACTATTACAGACACAAAACCTCATGTTGACCTCATTTATTTTGATGCATTTGGACCGAGAGTTCAACCTGAAATGTGGACGCCTGCCATCTTTGAGTTTTTATTTCAACTAACTAAGGAAAATGGTGTATTTGTTACTTATTGTAGCAAAGGACAAGTTAGAAGGGATTTAATAGCAGCTGGTTTCGATATGGAAAAAATCGCTGGTCCTCCTGGAAAAAGGGAGATGCTAAGAGGATTGAAAAAAATCGAGCCTTAGCTTTCAAGAAATCGCGACTGAGTTAGTAGCTTCATAATTGCATTTGGAACAAGTCCCAGTCTTCATAAATCAATAACTTTTGAACAATCCAACAGAACTGGCTAAAAATATTTTATAGAAAAGCGATTATGATTAACTTTGTCAAAAAGCTTCAAATATGATATCGATTGATCCTAAAGATCTTCCTGTTCCCAAATTACACCAATATTTATTAGGCGCTGTAGGGCCGCGTCCAATAGCTTTTGCATCTACAGTGGATGCAGAGGGAAAACGAAATTTAGCCCCGTTTAGCTTTTTTAATGTATTTAGCGCAAATCCCCCAATTCTTATTTTTTCGCCAGCACGAAGTGGTAGAAATAATACAACAAAGGACACCTATGAAAATGTCAAAGAAGTTCCGGAATGTGTTATTAACATTGTCAACTACCAAATCGTTGAGCAAATGTCTTTGAGTAGTTCTCCTTATGCAAGAGGTGTTGACGAATTTATTAAGAGTGGACTGACACCAATTTCTTCTGATTTGGTGCGTCCAGACAGAGTTGCTGAATCACCAGTGCAATTCGAATGTAAAGTCAATGAAATTATTGCCCTTGGCACTGAAGGTGGTGCTGGTAATCTCGTAATTTGTGAAGTATTGAAAATACATATTGATCCAGCGATTTTGGATGCAGAGAATATGATTGATCAGCACAAAATTGACTTGGTTGCTCGAATGGGGGGCAACTGGTATTGCAGAGCGAATGAACACGCCATGTTTGAAATAGCCAAGCCTATTGCTACAATTGGTGTTGGTTTTGACGCTATCCCTGAGGACATTCGAAGCAGTTCTGTTCTTTCTGGTAACGATTTGGGTAGACTGGCAGGAATTGAAGAAATTCCAAATGAAACGGATGTAAACGAATATAAATTGATTGAATTATCAGATTATTTTGTAACTTTAGAAGATGAGCCAGCACGATTAGAGATGCAATTACATGAAATTGCAAAGGGTTTGTTGGCGGAAGGCAGGTTGGAAGAAGCCTGGAAAACTTTATTAGCATTTAATAACCAATAATAAATAAATCATAAATGTACACTTTAAACGGTATTTTAAAAGTAAAAAATGAAACACAAGTAATCTCGGATAAATTTCAAAAGAGAGAGTTTGTAGTAACCGATGCGTCAAGCCAATATCCTCAGGATATTCTTTTTCAATTAACGCAAGAGAGAACAGCGCTTTTGGATAATATTTCTGTAAACGATCCAATCAGTGTTTCTTTTAATTTAAGAGGACGTGAATGGACGAGTCCTCAAGGTGAGGTAAAGTACTTCAATTCATTAGATGCATGGAAAATTGAAAAGACTGGCGCGAGTAATACTGCTCCAACCCCTGCTGATATGGAACCTGTTAAAAACGAGAATGTGGCAACAGAGATAGAAGAAGGGGATGATGATTTGCCATTCTAGCGCGTTGTGAAATTCAACTTATTTAGTATAAATTAATTTTTGAAGCCCGCTTAGGTGGGCTTTTTAATTTTTGAAGTATGGACAGCAGACTAAAAGCTTTTGAACGCCTTTTGAATATCATGGATGATTTGAGAGAGAAGTGCCCTTGGGATAAAAAACAAACCTTAGCTTCTTTGCGTTACTTGACCATTGAAGAGACTTATGAACTTTCAGATGCCATTTTGAAAGAGGATTTAGACGAGTTAAAGGGAGAAATTGGTGATATTATGCTTCACATGGTATTTTATGCAAAAATTGCTAGTGAAAAAGGGGCTTTCGACATTGAAGATGCTTTGAATGCTATTTGTGATAAGTTGATTTATCGTCATCCGCACATTTACAGTGATACAGTAGCAACTTCAGAAGAAGAGGTTAAAGCAAATTGGGAAAAATTGAAGTTAAAAGCCGGAAAAAAGTCTGTTTTGGAAGGTGTTCCAAATTCCTTACCAGCATTAGTTAAAGCGAGCAGAATTCAAGAAAAGGTTAAAGGAGTAGGGTTTGACTGGGATCATGCTGACCAAGTTTGGAACAAGGTAAAAGAGGAGTTACATGAATTTGAGATAGAGGTCAAGCTAGGAAAAAAGGAGCAAATGGAAGAAGAGTTTGGTGACGTTCTATTTTCTTTGATCAATTACGCCAGATTCATCTCAGTAAATCCAGAGGACGCCTTAGAGAAAACAAATAAGAAATTCATTGCCCGTTTTCAGAAAATGGAGGAGTTAATTCAAAATCAAAAGCTGAGCATTACGGAACTTAATTTAGCGGAAATGGATGTGTATTGGGAGAAAGCTAAATTATTACTGAATTCGAATAGCTAAGAATGGGCGCTACCTATTTTTAATGCAACAAAGCCCAAAATAATCACAAATCACATTTTTGTCTTGCTCATTAATAAGTATGGATGTTTCAACTTCATCTTTGGGAGTTTTTAGCACTAACACAAAATAATTATTTCCGAGCCACCTTTTTGGTTTTGGAATAAGCTGAGCCTCACTTTTTTCAAATATTTTTTTATTGTCCTTAAAATACTTGTAATTGGAATGGAAATGAATGGTTTTATCGTCTATATATATTTCTTCACGTCCAAATACATTCCATAGAAATAATCGCAGCGTCCATGCACCCACCCCAAAAAATATAATCCATGAAAGAATGAGACCAAATCGTAATCCTTCACCATCTTTTAAAACAATAGTGGTTATGATAAATGGCAGAAAAAAACTTATCAAGGTAAGGATCAAAAGAAAAGTTTGAGGGGCTAGGCCAATTTTAGCACCATAAATAACAATCGAGTTGTCTTTACATGTTATTCCTCCAGCGATCAAAGCTAGTTTATATCAAGTAGCTTAACTTCAAATATTAAGACACTGTTGGCTGGTATGCCTTGCCGTGCATTGGGCCCATAGCCGAGTTTAGAAGGTATTAGCAATTTACCCTCCCCAGCAACACTAAACTTTGGAATACCCTCTGTCCAGCCACGTATTACGGATTGCAAGTTAAATGTAACGCCAAATTCCGTACTTTGATCGAACACCTTACCATCTAGAAAATATCCTTTATATCGAACGGTGACTTCACTGTTGGTTGCAGGAAAGTTGCCATTGCCGGTTTTTTCAATGATATAAAATAAGCCGTTTAATGTTCTTTCAGCTTCTAAATTATTTTCTGCCAAATATTGTTCAATTAGTTCTATGTCTTTAGCGAGTTGTTCCTCTTCAGACAACTCTTTTTGACATGCAAATACAGTAAATATGGCGAACGCGAAAACTATTTGTTTCATGTTGTTTTTTGGCATAAAAATACAATATTTATTTCACATTTTTGACAATAAATTGTAAACCGTCATATGCGGGAGTTACATTTTTAGGTAACATTTTCAAAATATTTTCATGGGAGTCGAATAAATGAGAAATATGCGTCAAGTAAGTTTTTTCTGGCTTAATTAGCTCAATGAGCGCTAAAGCTTCTTCCAAATTCAGATGAGAAAGGTGTTGTTTGATACGTAAACATCCAAGTATCAATGTGTTTACCCCTTGTAGTTTTTTGAGCTCTTCATAGGATATGGTTTTAATATCTGTTACATAAGCAAAGTTACCAAAACGGAAGCCTAAAACGGGCATTTTATGGTGCATGACTAAAATCGGTTCAACTTCGGGGCCATCTATAAGCCGAAACTTATTCTTCTCACTGATGAGGTGAATGTTTACATTCGGAACACCAGGATATTTAACAGCTTCAAAGGCATAGTAGAATTCTCTTTTGAGCGCTTTTTCAACAGGGGGCGAGCAGTAAACTTCCATATCGCGTCGCTCCAAATAATTAAAAGCTCTCAAGTCATCCATCCCAGCAATATGATCTTTATGCTCATGGGTATATAGAATAGCTCTTAAACTTTTTATTTTTTCACGCAGCATTTGTTGCCTAAAATCTGGGCCGG
>JAFIEX010000165.1 GCA_020832365.1 Crocinitomicaceae bacterium | reverse complement strand
ACTTTTTCAGTTCCGTTAGTTACACTTACCACGTAGATTCCTGCATTTACGTTAGAAGCATCAACAGACACAAAGTTGTTAAATGTTCCATTAGCAATGGTTTGACCAGTTAATGAAACAACATTGTACGTTAAATTTTCACCATTCGCAGCAGAAATTTCAATAGTACCGTCAATTGCAGCGATGTTAACCATGTCAGTAAATGACAACTCTGCAATATTTGCCGAGCTAGGCTCAATATCAAAACAGCTGAAATTGTTTTGTGGGTTAGGATCTGGTACTGTTGGACTGTTTACATTGCTACCCATTCCAGGAAGAACAAAAGCACAAATATCAGTTGCATCAGTAGCATTAGAAACATCTACTGTGATAGTACCAAAAGCCCCTGTTAACACCGCCCATGGCAAAGTACCTTGAGGCTCAATAGCAGGAGCACCAGCTGGATAAACGATACCATTTACACCATTAGGGGCGCCATCTGTACCAAACAAATCATTTCCAATAAAGTACCCAAACCAAATTGTATCTCCAGGTATGATATTATCTGGACCATTGTTAATTAAGTCAAATTCTAATTCATAAACGCCAGGAGCCTTAACAGAACCAGGAACATGGTTTGTCAACACAACAGATAAATCCACAGTTCTCTGACCGATAGCAGTTGAGAACATTCCAAATGCTGCAATAGCAATAAAGTAAAGTTTTTTCATAATTAGTTATTTTAAATTTGGCGCTAATTTAATAAAATAGTTTTGTAAATTATTATTGAACGAAAAAATAAATTTTTCATGTATCGAGCAAATTGCTTAAAATACATAGCTTTCGGATATTTTTAGCAAATTTGTAAAAAGTTATAAAGTGAGATGAAAACAAAAGTATTTTTGATAATATTAATTCATTTACTCCTCATCGCCAGTAGTTTATCTGCAAACCCGAGCAAAGAAGAAGTTCGAGGGGCAATTATTTATGGTAAGTTAGTCGAAAATAATCAACGCTTTCAAGGAGTTCGATTAATTCAGCTAGGACTAGAGCAAAAAGTCTTGGTTCAAGCGCAAATTATCTCAGACACCTTTGCTTTAGAGCTCACCCAAAACCTAGCAGCTGGTGTTTATAAATTATTATTTTTGGGTGGAAGGGATTTACAAGAAGAAGTGCTTTTTATTTTTGACCGAAAGAGTACAGATCTAATAATAGAAATTGACTTTACGGGAGAAGAAAAGAATATTCAATTTTTCAATAGTACTGAAAATGAAAAATGGTATGCTTACAGAAAAAGCGAAAAGAAGAAAATTTTCAAGCACGAAGTGTTATACAACTTCATAGCGAATTACCCTGATAAAGATTCTAAACTAACAAAAGTAGCCATTGAAGAAATAGAAAAAGTTAGGTCAGACATTGAAAAGCACCAGAATTCTTTTGTAAAAAACAACAAAGGCACCATGGCCGCTTTAATTATAGAAAATCAACCTTATTTTTTTTATGACCCAATAGCGAAAAGATCTGAGTCGAGAAAAAAAGAGTTTGAAAATTATTGGACCAATATCAAAACAAACGAGCCAAGACTAATAAACACGCATGTCTATCCAGAACATATTATACGCTATGTCAGGTATTATTTGGACCAAGCTGAAACATTAGCCCCTTTAGAATTAGAAATAAAATTAAAAACAACCATTGATCAAATTATGGGACTTTTCTCAGAAAATGAAAAGACACAGGCCTTTGCTTTTGAGTTTTTGATGAATGGTTTTCGGGAAATTGGTCAGGAGAGAGTGCTACAGTATTTAGAAGAAAGCTATGCGCATATTGCTGAACAATGCCTAGACAATATAAATAAAACAGAATTTGAAGAAAGAATGCGGGGGTATGCTAAATTAAAAAGAGGTATGCCAGCTCCGGAAATTCATTTTTCATTTGAACAAAAACTAAGCGAGATAAAGGGAGACACTACAGTGCTTGTATTTTGGTCAACAGAATGTCCTCACTGTATGCATATGATTCCCAAAGTTGATGAATGGGCTAAAAAACAACAAAATATCACAATAATTGGTATTTCTTTGGATACCAATTATGAACAGTACATGGAGACTATTCAAAATTTACCCAATTTAAAACATCATGCAGATGGTTTAGGTTGGGATGGACCTGCTGTTAAAGAATATTTTATTTCTGCTACACCCAGCTTAATCGTTTTGGATAAAGACAAAAATATTATTGACAAATTCGACGGTTTCGAAAAAATGTTGTCTTACTTAAAACAATAGCATGTTAGTTTCAGAATTAATTCAATTTTTTGAACAAGTGGCGCCTTTTGGCAGTCAGGAAAGTTATGATAACTCAGGATTAATCTTAGGTAACCCTGCTTGGAAGGTTAAAGGGTGTCTCATTTGCTTAGACAGTACTGAGGCGATTATTGACGAAGCCATTAAACTTGGCGTCAACACCATAATAGCCCATCACCCAATACTTTTTAGAGGCATCAAAAGTATTACAGGGAAAAATTATGTTGAACGAAGTCTGATCAAAGCCATAAAAAACGATATAGCGATCATAGCCATTCATACCAATTTGGATAATTACAGATTTGGTGTCAACCAAAAAATTGGAGCAATACTAGGTTTACAGAATATGAAAATATTAGCTCCTAGTGCTGGAAAGCTGAATAAATTAGTTGTTTTTGTCCCCCAAAGCCACCTTCAGTTAGTCTCTGACGCTATGTTTAAAGCCGGGGCGGGACATATAGGCGACTATGCTGAATGCAGCTTTCAACAAGAAGGGATAGGAACATTTAAACCACTCGAAGGTTCAACACCTTACAGCGGTAACCTTGGAAAAAGAAGTGAGAATAAAGAAATAAAATTAGAAACCATATGCACTATTCACAATACGAGACAAGTTATCCGTGCCATGAAGGCTGCACACCCCTATGAAGAAGTCGCTTACGACTGTTATGCTCTAATTAACGAAAACCAATACGAAGGAGCTGGAATGATAGGAGAATTACCTGCACCAATTGAAACTGTTAAGTTTCTAAAGCGAATAAAGGACGATTTTAAAAGTGGTTGTATACGACATACTGAAATTTGCAAGCAAAGCATTCAACGTGTTGCATTTTGTGGCGGTTCGGGTAGTTTTTTGCTAGGTAAGGCCATTGAACAAAAGGCAGATATTTTTATAACTGGCGACTTTAAATATCATGAATTTTTTGATGCCGACAAGCAAATTATCATTGCTGATATTGGACATTATGAAAGTGAACAATTCACTAAAGACTTAATTCATGATGTATTGAAGAAAAATTTTACTAATTTTGTCGTTTATTTGAGTAAAACAAATACAAACCCAGTTAATTATTTATAATAGCATATATGGCAGCAAAATCATCAGCTAAAAATACCGTTTCCGTTGCAGAGCGACTTGATGCGCTTGTAAACTTACAAAGTATAGATTCTGAAATCGATAGATTACTAAAAGTGCGCGGCGAATTACCTCTAGAAGTAGAGGATTTAGAAGACGAAATTTTAGGTATTCAAAAACGAATAGCGAATATTCAAAGTGAAATCACAGAATTGGAGGAAGACATTGTTGCAAGAAAAAATGCTCAAAAAGACGCACAAACTGCAATTATTTCTTACAAAGAAAAGCAAAATAACGTTCGTAACAATAGAGAGTTTGAATCTCTTAGTAAAGAAATAGAATATCAAGAACTGGAGATCCAGCTTTGTGATAAAAAAATCAAGGAAGCGAGCTACCGAATTTCCGAAAAAAAGGAAAAGTTAGAGGAAAGTAATAATTTATTAGCAAATAGAACCAAAGCTTTTGATGAAAAGAAAAAAGAATTGGATGCAATTATCGCTGAAACTCAAAAAGATGAGGAAAAGCTTTTAAAGGAATCTGAAAAGGCTAAGAAAAAAATTGACGAGCATCTATTAGTAGCTTATGAAAGACTGAGAAGCAACTCTAGAAATGGTTTAGCAGTTGTTCCGATTGACCGAGATGCTTGTGGAGGTTGCTTCAATAGAATACCACCACAAAGACAATTAGATATCATGCAGAAAAAGAAAATCATCGTTTGTGAGCACTGCGGGAGAATTTTGACACCAGAATCAGCTCAATAATTTATTGTAATCAAGATATAAAAAAAAGAGGCTAATAGCCTCTTTTTTTTTTAGTTAAGATTTAATAATAAAATCGTCTTGCTCTTGATAGATTTTTTTTCAAGTGACTTCGAATAATTCAACAAGGCATTCAAAGTGTAACGATCTGGTCCATTTTTTACCTCATTGGACTTGGAGGATACTTTAGTGTAACTTTTTACCATAAGCGCAAATTTTATATTGATTGCAATTAAAACGGTACAAAAGAAACTTTATTTTATTTTTCTAAATTTTAAGCTTAAAAAAAACTACATGAGCATTCCTCCACAAACATTTATTGTTTGCCCTGTTATGTATGCAGACATATCTGATGCTAAGAAAACAACTGTGTTAGCTACATCTAATGTATTGCCCCCTCGCTTCAGTGGAATGCTATTTCTCCAATCCTGAACAACCTTTTCATCTAATGCCGCAGTCATTTCTGTCTCAATAAAACCAGGAGCTATTGCATTACAACGAATATTTCTCGAGCCTAACTCCTGTGCTACAGACTTTGTAAAACCAATCATTCCTGCTTTACTAGCTGCATAATTTGCCTGACCAGCATTTCCAGAAACACCAACAACAGAAGACATGTTTATAATAGATCCACTTCTCGCTTTCAACATTGGTCTTTGCACAGCTTTAGTCAAATTAAAAGCTGATTTAAGATTGGTATTTATCACCTCGTCCCATTGTTCCTCTGTCATTCGCATTAATAAAGTATCGCGCGTTATTCCAGCGTTATTTACTAATACATCGATAGTTCCAAACTTCTCCACAACAGCATCCACTAGCTTTTGAGCATCTTCAAACTTCGAAGCATCTGACTTAAAACCAACAGCTTCTCCACCAGAAGCAGATAATTCGTCTGCCAATAGCTTGGCTTTTTCCTCAGAGGAAAGATAAGTAAACGCCACTTTAGCTCCTTGTTCTACGCAAGTTTTAGCTATTGCCTTACCAATACCACGAGAGGCACCAGTTATTAAAACCACCTTACTATCTAATAAACCCATAAATATTTTTTAAATACAATTATAGTAATTTTGATTGGTTCATCCAATCAATCTTTGGAAAATAGCTCCATCAATAATGAAGGGTAATCCTTTGTAAAAATCAAAAATGAAATTCTAAGTGTTGAATTTTCGATTATGAAGTCTTTGATCATTAATGTTATATTAGTTTGGCCACGCCAATTCCACACATAACGTTACATTTTGTTTTTTGGAGGGGTAATTTCAGCAAATAACAAAATACTAATTTTACTTGCTGATTTTAGGGGTTATCTATTCAGGTGAAAAAATCCGTGCCAGTTTTTTGAAGTTCCATTAAGTGAAGATTGAAAATTTATTTTGTAAAAATATACGCCATCGTTAGCTGCTGTGTCAATACTCATCCCATCCCATAAAACAACAGGCTCATCGGGCTTTACTTCAATTTTTCCGCTTTGCATGATGTTTCCCCAACGATTCAAAATTTCAAAGTTTAAACTACCAACTCGATTAATCGTGATGGTAAAAAGATCATTGACACCATCCCCATTAGGGGTAAAAACATTAGGAATGTTTACAATTAGTTTATTTTCTACAATAAAAAGCTGCGACCCTTCGCTGCTGCAACCATCTTCACCAATTGCAAATAACGTTAAGAGGTATTCGCCATTTTCATCAAAAATAAGCGTTTCGTTTTCCAAGTCAATAGGAACACCATTTAAAAACCATTCTTCTGAAACAGCGTTATTGGTGTTATTGGTGATTTGAACAGTTAACGGTGCGTTGCCTTGCTCAGGACTACCGACAAAATCAGCTTCAAAATTGCTGTTTTCAATCGTGACATTTTGTAAACAACTGCCACAATCGTTACTCGCAATAAATTGATAAACCCCTGACTGTGTAATTGTTATGTCTGCTTGGTTATTCATATTGTCATCCCAACCGAATATATCGGCATTATTTACTTCTGCAACTATTGTTAATGAGCCTCCTTCGCAGAGAACATTCGAATGTGGGAGTATATCACAACTCACTTGAGCTTCAATTGCTATGAACACTGAGTCTGCTAAAGTATTGCAAAAGTTACTCACAGTAAAATGTTGCCAGCCAGGCTGAGTTGGGGTAAAGCTAGAATCGCTGCTGCCATTCGACCAAGTAAGGTTGTCATTGGTTTGAATGGTAATTGTTCCTTGTGCCAAGTCGCACAACATTGTAGAATCGTTAAAGAATACGTTGTATTCAGGTTGATTTGGAATCACCATAATCGTTAAACCGCTACACAAGAGTGCAAACATTGGGCCCGGGCACGCTCCCAAAAGAGCCCATCCCAGTCCGAACATACTCCCACCAATCAGGTATCGCTTAATTTGCGATGCATCTTTTGGCGGGATGGAAACGGGGTTTCCCTGGGCGTCCCTCATATTATATCGCTTGATGATCTGAACAGATATAATCCCGATGATCACGGCAAG
>JAFIEX010000164.1 GCA_020832365.1 Crocinitomicaceae bacterium | reverse complement strand
TAACTTAAAAATCGCAGCATAAAAAAAGGCCGTCCTTTTCGGACAGCCTCTTTTTTGTCTTCTAAAAAACTTTTGATAAAGTTAACTGTTTGCAATTATTAGAAAGCAGATGTGTTTTTCATACATCCTTTCTATAAATTTGTGCAACAAAAAAAATAACATGAATTACTGTAACGACCTTTTTCTTCGAAAGCGCTTTCAAACGAGGGAAGTAACCATTGGTAGCTTGAAGCTAGGTGGAAATCACCCAATTCGCCCGCAATCTATGACCACAACAGACACAATGGATACGGAAGGTTCTGTGGCACAATCTATTCGTATGATCGAAGCAGGTTGTGAATTAGTAAGGCTTACTGCGCCTTCTATTAAAGAAGCTGAGAATCTTGGGGTGATTAGAAAGGCACTAAATGAAAAAGGATATACAGCGCCATTAGTTGCAGACATTCACTTTACCCCAAATGCAGCAGAGGTGGCTGCAAAACTAATAGAGAAAGTAAGAGTAAACCCAGGGAATTACGCCGATAAAAAGAAGTTCGAAGAGATTGATTATACAGATGAGAGTTACCAAGCTGAGCTAGCAAGAATTGAAGAGAAGTTTATGCCGCTAGTAAAGATTTGTAAAGAACATGGAACTGCTATGCGTATTGGCACCAATCACGGTTCTTTATCAGATCGCATTTTAAGTAGATATGGTGATACCCCTCAAGGAATGGTAGAATCAGCCATGGAATTTCTGCGCATCTGCGAGAAGCACGACTATAAAGAAATCGTAATCTCAATGAAGGCCAGTAATACCTTGGTGATGGTGCAAGCCTACAGACTATTGGTTGCAGAAATGATGCGAAACAACATGAATTATCCTTTACACTTAGGTGTTACAGAGGCTGGCGATGGAGAAGATGGTAGAATAAAATCCGCTGTTGGTATAGGCACTTTACTAGCAGACGGATTAGGTGATACCGTTCGTGTTTCATTAACTGAAGAGCCAGAAGCAGAAATTCCTGTTGCCAAAAAATTAATTGCACTTTTTTCTAAAGAACAAACTTCTAATGATATTCCACCATTTCATGGAGAGTTACCCTATGTCCCATTTTCTTATCAACGCAGAATAACAAAGGAAACATTAAATATCGGGGATAAAAATAGCCCAATTGTGTTCGCAGATTTAAGTCAACTAGAACAAATTAAACCGGCTAACTTTTTCGGCTTTGGTTACAATTACTCGACAACCTTAGACAAATGGAGTACCCAAGATTTAGCAGCGGATTATGTTTACGTTGGTAATAAAATCATTGATTTTGAAATACCTGGTTTACTTGGCCTAGTAGCTGATTATCCAACTTGGCAGGCAAACTATAAAACTAAAAAGCATTGTTATCCTATTTTTTCAGCTATACCCAATACCGAAGAAACGCATACTCAACTTAATTTTTTGCATTGGAATGCCAATAACTTGAACATTACAGGATTAAAAAATTTACAAAATTTCGTTTTAGTTTTACATACTAACGCGACAAATTTTGTACAAGAAATCAGAAGATTTTATGTGGAATTATTGGTGAATGACATTGCTATTCCTGTTGTATTGCAATTACAAACAACAACCAACGACCATGAGTGGTTTCAATTAGAGCAGTCTGCCAATTTAGGTGCTATTTTAATAGATGGAATGGGAGATGGTATTTGGCTAACCAATAAAGAACGTTTACCGCTAACTTTGATTAACTCGACAAGCTTTGGGATTTTACAAGCTACAAGGACAAGGATTTCCAAAACGGAATACATCTCTTGCCCTTCCTGTGGAAGAACGCTTTTTGACTTGCAAGAAACCACAGCTAAGATTCGAAAGAGCACCTCTCATTTAAAAGGTGTGAAAATTGGCATTATGGGATGTATCGTAAATGGACCTGGAGAAATGGCTGATGCTGATTACGGTTATGTTGGCACAAGACCAGGTAAAATACATTTGTATAAAGAAAAAACAGTCATCAAGAAAAATGTTCCTGAAGAACAAGCAGTAGAGGAATTAATTGAACTAATTAAGTCCTACGGAGATTGGGTAGAACCCAAAATAGAAGAATAAAAAGTATTTTAAATCAAGTCTGAATAATTTATACTTTTTTAAAATTGTTAATTTTCTTGCGACTACGGTAAAGTTCTATTATTTTCGAGTATGAACCAGTGTGAAAATATGCATCATAGTTTATTACGGCAAAAAAACATGCATCGCGCGATGGTATTATTGTTTTTTTTGCTGATTACACTCAATGGTTTTAGTCAGTACCAAGGTCATCCTATTCTTAGTAAATTAGAAATATTCGAGTCTGGTGGGAAAGTACACATGAGTGCTATGATTAGCGCTGGTAATTTTTGCAATGGTATTGATTTAGAGCGTTCAATAGACGGCAAAAACTTTCAAGTAGTCGCAACAGAATATGGCTCTTGCGGAAATTTAATGGAGGCTGTAACTTACACCTTGACTGATGCAACTCCTCCTAAAAATCAAAAACTTTACTATCGAATGCACTTGTTGGGTCAAGGCTATACCTCACAAAAAACAATCAATTTATTAGGTGTAGAAGAATGGGGGTATCGTATTACACCAAATCCGGCTAGTCAAAAGGCTGTTATTCACTTTGAAAATTGGAATAAAGCGCTAGTAAAAATCCAAATCGTCAATTTAGCTGGTCAGGTGCTTTTTGATGCAGCCACCAATCAAAACAGTTTTGAAATAGACATCAGCAAGTGGGACAACAGCATCTACTTTTTTACGCTTTACAATACCATCTTTCGAACAAAAGTCAAAGGAAAGCTTCTGGTGGAGAATAATTAACTTGTTAAATTCCCTTCCACTATCGATTTGTTATTTCCGCTTTTAATGGGGTTTTCAGCATAGATAATCACACAAAATAATTAGATTTGAAGATAAATTAAATCATTGATTGATTACTAGTGCTTATGGAAGAAAGTGTGACATTTATTGAAAGAATTGTAGACGATATTCACCGAAAAGATTTACCCTTGGAAAACTTGACCATTGTTCTGCCGTCTCAAAGAGCAGGGAAGTACTTTCAAAAAGCCTTGTTTCAAAAATATAATCGCCCCATTTTCTCCCCAACCATTGTTACAATGAACAACTGGATCAAAAATGTTGTAGAACGACCTATTTTAGAACCCATTCATTGTGTTTTTGAGTTGTATCATATTTTGAAACATCAGTTTCCAAAAGAAGATAAAGGTTTAGATGAATTCTTAAAATGGGGGCCAACACTTTTAAATGACTTCAATGAGATTGATCGTTATTTAATCAACAGCAAGGATTTATTCCGAAACTTAGCAGATATAAAAGACATAGAGAATTGGAGTTTTAACAGTGAAACCCTTACTCCTGCGCAAGAGCGCTTTATGGCTTTTTGGGATCTGTTGCCCTCCTATTATGAAGCCTTTCAAAAGTTTATTCATGAAAAAGAGGTTTTTTACAGTGGTGCTGCTTATCGCTATTTTGCAGAGAACATAGACTTGGCTTTTTCGCATAACAAAGCAGCGCACTTTCTATTTGCAGGATTCAATGCCCTCTCCAAAGCAGAAATTAGCATTATGCAACAATTAGAAAAGATGGGTAGAGCTGACGTTTATATTGAAGCTGACACTTTTTATATGGACAGTACTATTCACGAGGCAGGTATGTTCTTAAGAAAAATAAAAAGCAATTTTTCATTAGTTAAAACAGGGTTTATTTCCAATCATTTTGGGGAAAGGAATAAGCAGATCCATGTGATTAACTGCGCTCAAAGTAGCGGACAAGCCAAAGTAATGGCCACCATATTAGAAGAAAATATCAGAAAAGAAGATGAAGCAGATACTTTATTACTTCTTGCAAATGAACAGTTAGTGCTTCCTGTCATCAAAAACATTCCAAAAAGTATATCAAAAGCAAATATCACGCTAGGTCTGCCTTTGAAATATACGCCATTAAAAACTTGGTTAGAAATCCTATTCCATACACAAGAAGGCTACGAGCAATTCAAAAAGAGCAGTGTCTATTATAAACATTTCTTGAAATTAATTAAACACCCTTTTTTAGTGAATTATTTAACGCCACATGACACCAATGTGTTAAAAGAATTAGAAAATAAGATTTTAGAGCAAAACTGGGTATTTGTTTATTGGCAGCAACTAGAATTATCGGATCGATTAACTAGTTTATTTCAGTATATTTTTACTCCTTGGAGAAACAATTGGACTTTGGCCTTACAAAATATGCGAAAATTGAATGAGCAGCTTTTTAATGCCTACACCGATAAAGTGCAGGAAATTGAAAAAGCAATCATTTATCAATTTGATCAGTCGCTTATTCCTATGGAAACGTTGATAGCTAGTTATCAACCAGACATATCTTTGCGAACATTTAAACAACTCTTCCACCAACATTGGTCTACGCAAACATTAGCTTATTATGGTAATCCTCTAGATGGACTACAAGTAATGGGGCTTTTGGAAACACGACTGTTAAATTTCAAAAAAATGATTGTCATTGGTCTAAATGATGGCTCGCTCCCACCTGATAACCCAATACAGACCTTAATTCCAATGGATTTAAGAAAGCATCATGGGATGCCTACTACAAGAGAAAAACAAGGCTTATTTGCGCATCACTTCTATCGCTTACTTCATCAAGTAGAGCAATGTTGGATCACCTACTCATCAGCAGAATCAGGCAAAGGTATGGATGAACCTTCTCGCTACATTCATCAAATTAAACTAGAGCTTGCGGCGCAATTTGATAACATTTCCTTCCATGAACATTTATATACTATTGGAGATCAACAACAAAGCAACACCCCGTTGGTGGTAGAAAAAAATGACGTTCTTTTTCAACGAATTGATGAGTATTTAAACAAAGGAACATCGGCATCTGCTTTAAAAGGTTTTATGCGTTGCCCGCTAGATTTTTACTATCGCTATTTGTTAGGTTTTGGGGAAGAGGAGAGTGTTGAAGAAGATATTGAAGCTAGTACTTTCGGTAATTTTATTCATAAAACCTTAGAAAAATTATATGAACCCTACTCCAATTCGAAGGAAGATGCTTCGTCAACGGATAAAAGACTGCTATCAGAATTTGGCGTTGCAAAAATGCTGAATGAATTTGAGCCTATTTTAAAAGCAGAATTCGAAGATTACTACAAGAATAATAAGGATGTTGTCCTTAAAGGTAAAAACCTTTTGAGTTTTGAGGTAGCAAAACATTTGACAGAAAGGTTTTTGAAAGAAGAGAAAGAAATGCTTTCTAAACATAAAGGACATTTGATTATCGATGCTCTTGAGAAAAAGCTTCGTCATGAAGCGTTTTTTACGATAATGAATAAAGAAATAAACGTTGTTTTCAAAGGGTTTATTGATCGTGTGGATATTTGGAATGACGCTTATAGAATTATTGATTATAAATCAGGGACATGTAAAACAGAAGATGTTACTATCAAATCTTCTAAAGGGGAAGCAAACCTTGCTGTTGTATTGAAAAATCAATTAAAAAGTAAAAAATATGTATTCCAGCTGTTGATTTATCAGATGCTGTTTTATTCAGAGTACAAAAGGTATGCGGAATATGCTGGAATTATTTCTTTAATAAATATTAAAGATGGACCGTTTTATTTGAAAAATGAGTTAACTCCAGATCTACCTTCTTTGATGCTGCTCTTTAAGGAAGCACTAACAGAAATTCTAAATGAAATGTACGACCCTAGCATTCCTTTTATGCATGCACCGAGGTCATTGTATTGCAACTATTGTGGTTAAATTCAAAATAAAACGCTTGAAAAGCAATATTTCAAACAAAAATAATATTTCATTAAAATATTGAATAACAACTAATTTAGTCTATTCTAATAGGCTTTTCATTATAAGAAAATGTTAAATTCCTTAACTAATTCAAGGTGATTATATAATTTTGTTTCATATCAATAAACATATTCTTATGAAAAAAAATCACATTTTTACGGCATTAATGGTATTATTTGCTGCTCAGCTTTCGTTTGGACAAGCTGTTCAAAAAGGAAATTTCATTATCGATCCTTACTATGGTTGGCCTAACTTAGGAAAACAATTTTTATCCGAAACAATCGCAGATGGCGTAACCCCGAGAGGTATTGGTCCATGGGGTCTGAGATTAGAGTATCTCGTAGGAGATCGATTTGGAATTACGCTTGATGGCATCCACAACTCTGCAGGAGCAGAATATAGAGAAACACCTGATTTTATAACAAATGACAATGGCGTTTCTGTTCCAAACAATCAAGAGTTTACTTACCGTGCTATGATGAATCGGTTAAGAATTCAACTAGGATTCAATTATCATTTTGATTTTAATGATGATAATCTAGATGCTTATTTTGGAGTTGCTGCTGGCACCAATAATAGATTTTGGAGTGTATCAACCAACGAACCCAATAGCAATTTTGCAGATGAGGCTACTTCTGGCACTTTACTTCCGTTTTCCGCGCGAATCAGATTTGGTGGGCGCTATTATTTTAATGATGTAATAGGCGCTAATCTCGAATTAGGTCTAGGTGGACCACTAATTTCTGCTGGATTATCTTTCAGATTTTAAGTCCTAAAAAAAACAATATTGAAGAGGGTGTCCGAAAAGTCGAGACACCCTCTTTTTTTTGTTGATTTTCTCTAA
>JAFIEX010000163.1 GCA_020832365.1 Crocinitomicaceae bacterium | reverse complement strand
GATCAGAATAAAGGTTTACATCGCGTTAGTGCTGCATTTTCTGAGTCCCGTAAAGACTTGGATTCGAAACGAGCCAATCTTAAGACAAATGGAATTAATGCTTGGGTATTAAACCAATAATTAAATTAATTATTCTTTTTATTTCTTATAAGCTGTAAAGCAAATTTGTTTCAGCCGGGGAAAATTTCATCATAATTTTTGAAAAATCATGCTTTTTGGAACAATATAAAACTCAAAATCTTTACTGTCCCTACCCTACTTCAATAAAAAAAGCCACAACAAACTGTAATCATCTAACAAGCACATTTAAACCTACAGTTTTGGTCTCGTCAGTAAAAGCACGTATTATTTTACAGGAATGATTTATAAAAATCTTACAAGATTGTAAAAGGCAAAAAAAAGCAAGCAATAATAATTTGAGTAGACCTAACCTTCAGCACAAAAAACCAAAAACTAGAAATTCAACTGCAACTGCAACCTTAATAAACTGCCTCTTTGGAAATTATCAGGCATTAAAAAATCCTCATATCGCCTTTGAGAAATCGTGTACATTGCTACTATTTCGAAATTTGGGTAAGGCAACCATTCTACGCCTAATTCTAACTCATTGACATGAAAACTTCTGGCATCTCTTTCATGCTTTTTCCCTCCTTGGTAATGCTGTAGTCTAGCGAAGGGATAAATCAACTGTTCGTTATGACGAATCATATAGTTCAGTGTGATATAACCACCATGTAAATCAGCTTCTTCAATAGCGCCGTTAACCTTGTTAAATTCAGGACCACGACCAATATTGTACTCAGCCATAAATCCAAAAGGTCTGGGATAAAGTACGGCGCTTACAGCAGCTCTCTGGTCGATGTATGTTAGGTCTTCTCTATGGTTTATTCCTGGTGAAACACGATTAGCATGGATAGTATAATCTCCTGTGTAAGCCTGAACGGCTGGCTCGAAAATTTGATTACCTATTTTGAATGGATAGGCAAGTCTTGCAACATAGTGAGGTGTAGGGTTGAGTTCCGGTTGATTTGCAAGTTGACCATTATAAACACCAAAGCCGAACACACCATAATCTCCTGAGCCCTTATAGCCTTCTCTTACGAGCATCGAAAATCTTCTGCGAATATGTTCTGGTGCCCAATAAAAGAAAACACCGATGTCTCTCTCGTTGGAAAGGGCACTATTTAACGCATCATTTCTATCTAATGGTAAACGGTTTTGGCTTGATTGCAAGTTTTCAAAACCAAATGGCACTTTACTTTGACCGATTCTAAAACGAAATTCATTTTTATCGTCTAACCCTACATCAAAATAAGCATCTCGGATTTGAGCATAGTTCAGTGCTCCGCCTGTTCCACTGGCAAAATCTGGTTGAATATAAAAGTAAACCCTTGGATGTACTTGACCAAAAAAAATCAAACGAATGCGTCGGAAGAAAAAACCGCCATTACCTCCCCAAGATCTATCACACTGCTCACAACCTAAATCAGGATTAGTTTCAAGTAAGCCATTGTAACGTACTTGAGCATAACCACGTAAGGATATTTTTTCATACCACTCGGCATCAGGTGTAGTGATAGGGATAAACATGGTATCCGCAACTTTTGCAGAAGAATTGAAGACAAAACTAAGTGTGAAAAGTATTAAGAATAAAAAACGCATCTTTTTCATTTTATGTGGCAAATATCGCTCACACTTCTTAAATACTTAATACAGTTAAATTAAGCGTAAAAATAGGTTAACAATTACGTAACATAAGGCGGTTCTAACACACCTCGTTTTAAGAAAGAAAAGGCCTTGCTTTAAGCGTAAAGCATTGCATAATAGCCAGTTAACAGAAAATTAATATTAAGCCTATATTAACAGCTATTTATCCCTCATCCTTTACAATTGCACCGTTGATAATCACTTTTTCAAGGTTGTTCTCTCCAAAACTGTATGGAATGCGAGCCAAGGAGCCTATAGGTTTAGAAATGATAACATTTGCTTTAGCGCCAAGTGCGATTCTTCCATGTGACGAGGCTAATCCCATGGCATAGGCACCGTTTATCGTCAAAGCGTTTAGTGCCTCAACAGGTGTCATTTTCATTTTAATGCAAGCGAGTGAAAAAGTATTTAACAAGTTGCCGCTAGGTGCAGAGCCAGGATTAAAATCAGAAGCTAATGCAACAGCGACATTATTTTCCATAAGCTTTTTGGCATTACCAAAAGGAATCGATAGGAAAAAAGAACAGCCGGGTAATAGTGTAGCCATGCAGTTGCTTTCTTGCAAAGCGGCTATGTCAGCATCATCAATTTCTTCTAAATGATCAACAGAAAGGGCTCCAAGCGCTACAGCCTTTTGGACAGCTCCCATAATAGAAAATTGATTGACATGCACTTTAGGAATTAAGCCATATTGTTTGCCAGCTTCTAAAATCTCAGTCATTTGGGCAACAGAGAAATAATTTCTTTCACAAAAACAGTCGATGTAATCCGCTAATTTTTCTTCTGCGATGACAGGCAACATTTCTTTGGTGATTAAGTTTACATACCCTTGTTGGTTTGATTTATATTCAGTTGGAAATGCATGCGCTCCTAAAAAAGTTGACTTAATGGTCATGGGATGTTCTTTTTTCAAACGCTGAATAACCTTTAACATTTTTATTTCTGCATCTAAAGAAAGTCCATAACCTGATTTAATCTCAACTGCACCAGTGCCAGAAAGCATCATATCATCCAAACGCTGCTTCGCAGCTTCGAAAAGCGTTTGTTCTGAAGTATTAGCTAGTTTTTTAGCAGAATTTAAAATACCGCCTCCTTTAGCGGCTATTTCTTCGTAGGTCAACCCTTTGATACGATCTTCAAACTCTTCTTCTCTTGTTGCTGCAAAAACAGTATGTGTATGTGAATCACAGAAAGCTGGAAAAACAAATCGATTTTCTGCATCAATGATTGTAACTCCTCGCCAGTCAGTTATTCCAGCCCATTCGTCCATTTTCCCATAGGCGACAATAACATCATCTTCAATGGCTAAATAGGCGTCTTGCATAGCGTTATCCGTTTGCATTTCACGCCCTCTTTTAAAACCCGGCAAATGGTCACCGCACAACAATAAGTTACTAATATTTTTGATTAAAATCTTCGACATTTTTGCTTTTTTGCTAAAATAGTAAATCTTAATAAAAATAGTGATTTATTGAAAAAGTCATACCAATCCAAATGTTTTTAATAATCCTTACCTTTGCAATTAAAAGAAGCATTTAATAGGCGGCAGCATGAAAATCAGTAAAGCAGAATTTGTTATTTCAAACACAGACATAAAAAAATGTCCAGCACCAGACAAGCCAGAATTTGCCTTTATTGGTCGTTCTAATGTTGGTAAATCTTCTTTAATCAATATGTTAACAGACAAAAAGAACCTAGCCAAAACCTCTGGTCGTCCAGGAAAGACACAGTTGATTAACCACTTTATAATCAATGACCATTGGTTTTTGGTGGATTTACCAGGTTATGGTTACGCTAAAACCTCCAAAACGAACCGTGCTAAATGGGAGAAATTCATTGCTGAATACCTCACAAAAAGAGAAAATCTATTGAATATTTTTGTGTTAATAGACGCTAGACTTCCGCCTCAAAAAATAGATTTGGAGTTCATTAACTGGATGGGGGAAAAACAGCTTCCTTTTGCAATGATTTTCACAAAAATCGACAAGCTTTCCAGTAGTGCGCTACAAAAAAACCTAGCCCTTTACAAAAGAGAAATGTTAAAGTTTTGGGAAGAGATGCCGCCACACTTTACATCCTCTAGTACAACAGGTGCTGGAAGAGAAAAAATACTTCATTATGTTGATGAAATTAATGCTACTTGGAGTACTGAAAATACCCAATAATAACATTTTTTCAATATTTCAAACCGCCAAATCAATCACAACTTTTTCCTGCTTCGTGCAGTTCTTCAGCGGTGTAGAGTTCCTCACATTTCGCAATGTGATTGGAAAATTTATTTTCTAAAGCGGACAGTGTTTCATCATCTTCAAGTTCAAGTGACATGGCTTCCGTCATCATTTCCCTTGCTTTACAAGTACAATCCTTAGCAGACATTTGGCAGTTACTAAAAAGTAACACAAGCATAAAAAGACCAATAATATTATTCATAACCTTGTTTTTTGGTGAAATTTTTAACAAAGCGCAGCAATAATTATTGAAATAAAATTTTTCTAGGTAACATTTGACAAAAAAACTAAAAACCAACAGAAATACTTAAACTACATTTTCGTTTACTACTTCACCACCTTCTTAGTTTGAAAACCACTTTCAGAAAAAACAAGAACTGAATAAACTCCTTTAGGGAAAGCACTAACGTCCATGCTATGCGATTGATCACCTTCTGAGATGATTTCAGCAGCTACTTGCTTTCCATCTATACTAAAAACTTGAATGTGGGAAACATTTTGACTTTCTAAAAAATCAATTGTTAAAATTTCAGAAACTGGATTGGGGTAAATACTAAAAGTATTCTTTTCTTGCTCAGTAATTCCTAAGGTGCTAGCGTCCAATTGCACAATCCAAATGTCACGATTGAAAATATCATTGAGGTCTTTTGGGAAAAACTGTAAGGTTTTATCTCCAGAGATGCCTGAAAGCGTATTGCCAGCCAAATAGAGCTTATCATTGAAAAACATACCACCATCTATGTATTCATCTTGATTACCTCCTATTGTTTTGTCAATAATTAAATTGCCGTTTTTATCAATAACTATGGGCCAATAATCCCAACCTCCTCGACTATCTTCTGACTTATCCAGAGATGCATCTGAATTAGATCCTCCCATCAACAATATGCGATTTTCATTCAAAGAAATCATCGAACTAATACCATCATTAGCCTCTCCACCGTAAGATTTTTGGTAAAGAATATTCCCCTCATTACTCAGTTTTATTAACCAAATATCAGCATTCCCTTTAAGAGGAACAGTGCGATTGCCAGAGATGTCAGAATTAGAACTTGATGCGATATAAATTTCGTTTTCTACAGTTAAAATGCAAGGAAGTGTATGTGCACCTTCTCCTCCTAAAGTTCTATCCCAAAGTAAATCGCCATCTTGATTGATAGCCACGACCCATAAGTCAAATCCAAATGATGAGATAGATGATTCACTTTTGTCAATGGAAATGTTTCCAGTGGATCTACCTGCTAATAAAATTGTACCATCGGAAAGCTTACCTAATTGAACTAACCCATCTGACCCATCACTACCATAAGACTTATCCCAAAGTATATTGCCTTGTGCATCTGTTTTGACGACCCAAAAATCAAAAGATCCTTTTAAAGGCGCTGTTCTTGTACCTGAAGGGGGTGAATTGGAACGAAAACCAAAATAAAAGTCGTCTTGGTCGTCAATTTCTATTCCCATTGGAATACTTACCACATTACCACCAAAAGATTTTTGCAAAATAATTTCTCCCTGCAAATCAACCTTTACTAACCACCCGTGACTATCCCCATAGCTTTGTACGTCTTTCATTCCTGATATTGTTGATGTTGAGTGAAATAATAAAATAATCCCATCTGATACTTCCTTAAAATCTATTAAATTATCACTTAGATTACCACCGAATGATTTTTCCCACAATAAGTCGTCATTATCATCATATTTGCGAAGAACTCCAAATCTAGGCCCTTGATTTTCAGCAGTGATATTTCCACTTGTTTGAAAATTGGATGAGAAGCCAAAATAATATCCACCATCATTGGACTTTAAATATTTTGCGTTAGACGCATCACGATTTCCACCTAAAACTTTTTGGTCAACTATATCCCATTGTGCGTGAGTCCACAAGGGAAGTGTTATTATTAGAATTAGGCTTGTTTTAATAAAATGTACCATGTGATTATTTTAAAGTTGTGCTCTAATATAACTTTATTTTTTGAAAATCAACGTATATTTACTCACTTATATTAAGAACGTGTTGCGATGGCATAATCACTCAATTCTGCGGTGTCTTGTTAAAATGCTCACACATAAAACCACATTATGTTTTTATTTATTAGCTTATCTCTATTCCTCTTTGTAACTTTGTAGAAACATAAAAACAAAAAATATTATGTCTGAAGTATTGAATGGTTTGGATGTGCAAAGCATCCTTCATACATTAGCGATAGAAACAACCAATTTGGGAGCTTCTACGGGAAGCAATTGGTTTAACACAACTGGTGAAGTGATTTCATCTGTTTCTCCTGTGGATGGAAAATCCATTGCAAGCGTAACATGCGCCAACGAAGCAGAATATAACGTAGTGGTGGACAAAGCGCATGAAGCATTTTTAGAATGGCGAAAAGTTCCTGCTCCCATGCGTGGTGAAGTGGTAAGACAAATTGGAAATGAACTTAGAAAGTATAAACAAGAATTGGGAGCACTCGTTTCTTATGAAATGGGAAAATCCTTACAAGAAGGTTTGGGCGAAGTTCAGGAAATGATTGACATCTGTGATTTTGCTGTTGGGCTTTCGCGTCAATTACATGGTTTAACGATGCATTCTGAACGTCCTGGACATAGAATGTACGAGCAATACCATCCGCTAGGTGTGGTTGGAATTATTTCTGCTTTTAATTTCCCTGTTGCCGTATGGAGTTGGAACACCGCTTTGGCTTGGGTTTGTGGCGATGCTTGTATTTGGAAACCTTCTGAAAAAACACCGTTAACAGCCATTGC
>JAFIEX010000162.1 GCA_020832365.1 Crocinitomicaceae bacterium | reverse complement strand
ACATTCATTATCTCAATACTAGGGTCGTCTTTAAGAATTTTTCGCAACTTTGCTATATATACATCCATACTTCTTCCATTAAACTAATTATCGTCTCCCCAAATTGCCCTTAGAGCTGCTTGCCTATCTAAAACTTCGTTTTTATTTTTAGACAAAAGCTTCAATAAATGGTTTTCTTTGGTAGTGAGCTTAACATCTTCACCGTCAATATTAATGACGCGTTTATCTGCGTCAAAACTAAACCTCCCAACTTTATAAACTGCTGCTGTTTTTCCTTCATCGGATTTTGTTCTTTTCAATATGGCTGTTATTCTAGCCAACAACTCTTCCATGCTAAAAGGTTTTGTTAAATAATCATCTGCACCTACGGCAAACCCCTCTAACTTATCCTCTTTTAATGCTTTGGCTGTTAAAAATAATATGGGAACATCTTTATCGGTTTCCCTAATTTCCTTAGCAAGTGAAAAACCATCCATTTCTGGCATCATTACATCCAAGATCAAGAAATCATAGCTCTTCTCATTAAACATTTGATAAGCAATACTTCCGTTTCTTGCTAAATCAACATGGAAACCCTTTGCTTTCAAGAAGGTGTTTAATAGTAGCCCCAAGTTATCATCATCTTCGGCCAATAGAATGTTTAGTTTATTACTCATTTTTCATTTTTTATCTTGTTTATCTCTTATTATCAAGGTGAAATCGCTTCCAATATTCCACTTGCTTTGAACTTGTATTTCCCACCCACAAGCTTCTGCAATGGTTTTTACATAGCTCAAGCCTAATCCAAACCCTTTCACATCGTGGACATTACCTGTTGGGACTCGATAGAGTTTATCAAAAATCTTATCAAGGTACTCCTTTTTTATTCCTATTCCCTTATCTGAAACAACAAGGTATATTTGATTGTTCTTCTTAAAAGTTGTTAAGGTAATATCAACATAATCCTTACTATATTTAATCGCATTATCTACTAAATTACTAACAAGATTCATTGTGTGAACCGAGTCTCCATTAAAATAAAGAAAACCAGGGGCCAATTGCAACTTTATTTGACCTTTAGTGCTGGGTACACGCATTTTGGCTTTCTGCACAATAATACTAACTATTTCGTTTAACTCTAATTCTTCGTATTTGATTTTCAACTTGCCTTTTTCTAAAGAGGCACTCTGAAGGATTCGTTCTACCAAACTCTCTAATCGCTTATTTTCTTGACCTATCATTTTTACAAATGGTGCAACTGTTTCTCGTTGCTCCTCTTTAATCATATCGTTATCTCCTAAGGCCTCACAGGCTAAAGAAATCGTGCTAATAGGAGTTTTAAATTCATGCGTCATATTACTGATAAAGTCATTTTTTGCTTCAGCCAATCTTCTTTGACCTAAAATGGTTCGAAACATTACAGAAAAAGAGATAATGATAAGCAAAATTAAAAATAAACTCACCAGTAACGGTGACCACATTTCGCTTAATAGAACTGACGTTTTTTTGTAAAAGGAAAAGTGTAAAGCAATCTCCTCATCAAAGATGTTTCCTGGAAAAAGTCTTACCATATCTGTTCCGGTAGTGTCTAATTCACTATTATAACGACTTGGTTCACTTTGAAAACGCACAATATTTTGATTTTCATCAACCAACATATATTCGAAATTAGCCCCTAAAGCTTCATTGCGAAATGTTTCGTGTATAATAGAATCTAATAAAACGATATCAATTCGTTCAACAGGTGTTCTGTAGTCTAAATCCTTAAACGCATTCGTCATAAGCTGATTAATAAATTTAGATTTTTTAAACAATTTGGAAATAACTCTTTTATCAAAACCCTCATCTAAATTACTAGCTTCTGGATTAGTTCTTAAGGATCCTAATGTTTGCATAACATCCCCCATTTCGCTAATGTCTCTGGCTAAAACACTATGCTTTGTCGTCATCTGCGTAATTGAGTCAAACGAGCTGCCTGAAATGTAAAGGTATTTTTGTTGTTCTCCTTCTCGGATAATGAATGTATCGCGGATAGATACCGTCTCCTGCACCGGCAACAGGTACTGAAACTCTTCTTTAAGGGCTGATCTATATTGACCCCTAAAGTCCCTACGTAAAAGTTGATCATAGATTTGAAGATCCGCAGCTTTTTCGTGTTTTAGTGCAATTTTTGCAATTGTATTTGCTATGTGCACTTCCAGTTCTTCTGATGTGCGTTCGTACAAATCTTTGGCTTGGTATAATTGCAAAGCGATTAGCACAATAGAGGCTAAGCTAATTAAGACTATAATATATGGTAAACGAAATTTTCGCAACACTAAAGTTTTTATTAAAAATAGAGCAAGAAAATAAGCTTAAACAATGCTTAACCTTTTTTAACAGGGCTTTGTGTGGCTAAAAAGTGTTAATTATAAGAAAACAAAGGTTCTTATTCTGTTGGATACGCCATTAAATATCGCTTCTATAAAGTTAATTTTGTTAAACGAACTAATAAAAAAGGGGAGTTAAGACTCCCCTTTTTATAAATGACACATCAAGCTATTGAATAACTAGTTTTTTACTCCAATTATTTATGCCATCAGTTAAAATAATATTGTAAAACCCACTCTTTAGTTCGTTAACTGGAACTGTGATTTCTGACATATTCTCCAAAGAATGTTGCACAACAATTCTTCCGGTAACATCCAAAATTTTTAAAGACATTAATGCATGATCTTTAAATTGAATGGTGACGCTTTCTTTGGCTGGGTTGGGAAATACTTTGAAGGATGCCCCTGTCAAGTCATTTATACTGGCCGTGTTTTGAAATTCATTGGAGTTAGCAAAGCAAAACCCATTGAAAGCAGCAACATGATAAACTCCATTTCCTGGTTCAATGGAAAATCCTGTTGCACCTGGTATAGGATTACCATCTAAATACCACTGATATAAATACCCTAAATCTGGCGTCGAAAGGGTGTTGGTCGATGCATCATAAGTGATGATTGGCGCATCTGGTGTTTCTCCCACAATTAAAGTGTCTGTTATGTCTATCTCAAAAACAGGCTTATTGATGGTGTAGGTTAGGTTTAACCCACCATTGTTTCCAATTTGCTGAGTATTGCCAAATGCCATCACATTCGGCATGATGATATCTATTCCAGCGTTAGAACCCTCTTGATTGTCTACACAATTATCAGGTGCGGATCCAATAAGTTGTCCCGTATCGTCATCCCAAACCATTAAAAAGTAAGGAGGATTAATTAAAGGTATGTTCATGTTCCAAGACGTAGGCAAGTTACTGTCATCGGGTGATTGAATTGTTGTATGAACAAGGTTACCACTTCCATCATACAGCTCAATGTAAAGGTCTGGGTCTCCATAAGGCCAAACATCAGTGCATGCGACAGCGTTAACTGTAACATTTTGCATAAAAAACCCAAGAGTATCAATGTTGCAAATATACTGAATAGCAAAGGTGTCTGGTCCATTAAATGTTTGTGCAGGAGGGTTTTCTAAATTGGATTGTGTACCGTTATCAAAATCCCAATGGTAAGTTAACCCAGATGTTAAGTTTGGAATTGGTGTGTAAATGGAGCTCGGATTATTGTTGATGAAGTCCACCGTTATTTGGTCACATCCAGATGCTGGATTCATAGCAAAACCTGCATTAGATTGCGATGATGGCAGCACGTTCATGTAAACAGTGAAAGTTGTGAAGTTTCCACTTGAAATGGATAAATCTGCTATTACACCAATCTCAACTTCATAAAAACCGGGAATAATTGGTGTACCATAAACACGGGCACAGCCATATGGGTCTAATTGAGGATTGTAATTACAACCATTGGCTGCGTTACTGCACTCCCAAGACATTCCTAAAGGAACGTTGGCGGAAATAATTTGAAAATTGGTAAAGCTTATTCCCAAAGTATCAGTGGGAAGGACAAAGGTGATGTCTTGGTCATAAAAGTCACCAGCGGTTGCATCTGGAAGGGTATCTGGGTAAATCCCAACAGCTGTATGCGAATAATCAATTGCACAAACCTGAGCATTTAAAAAACCAAGAGCCATTAAAGATAATAGCAGTAGCATTATTTTTTTCATAGTATCTGTTTTAGTAATCGAAGATAATGAAATAATTTTTAAAAGCATATTCTAAATAATAATATGACGTGTTTTTTTATCTGAACATTATTAAACTTAATCATTTACAAACTTTTTTTAACATTTGACTCATTAAAGTTCTCAAGATAGACTAACAGGAAGTGTTCAAAATTGTGTGTCACTTGATTTTCAAATTTAATTCATTTACTAAAATCATTTTTCTGATGCGTTGACTTTTTTTTGCACTTTTGTTTTTTTGGATAGTTGAAAAAAATAGCACAACTTCGAGCATCAAATAAAAAATACTTAGTTTAGTTAAATGAATTTCAACCTTGAACAAATTTTATTTGCCAAGCAATTATTGGAGGCGAGCACTTATTCTCAAAAAGCACGAATACAGCTTTTCTATCAGACGATCGTAATTGGTTTTTTAGTTGGTTTAACGGGCACCCTATTAGGTGTTGTGTTTCAATATAATGAACTGCTAACTTTAGGCATTATATGCATGACAGTTCCTATTTTATCCATTGTACTAGTAAAAACAACCCAAAGCATAAAATATGGTGCCATCTTATTAAACTTTGCTTGGATAATTGGGCTTTGTTGGAATATTGTTTTCTTGGAAAGCACGCTAAATTTTTCGACTATTTTATGGCTGTTCATTGTTAATATTGTCATCTCTTATGTGCTAGGCTTTTATTATTTTATTGCATCAGCAGTACTGACAACTCTTATCCTAATTCATTATTTCACTGTTGGTGTTTATAAAGACCTGTTTTACTTGCAAAGCGCTCCTAATATTGCAAAATCATTTCTTTATATTGAGAGTACCATAGGGATAATTGTTTTGGGTTATTTGCTTTGGACTATTGTTGAAAGCAGCAAAAAATCAGATGAATTACTACAAAAGCAAAACTTTGAACTAACAAAGCAAAACCATATTATTTCTCAAGGAATCAAAGAAAAAGAAGTCATGGTAAAGGAAATCCACCATCGCGTAAAAAATAATCTACAAGTCATTGTCAGTCTTTTGAGATTACAAATGAACGAAATCACTGATGCTAAATCCAAAGCTAAATTTAACGAAAGTATCAATAGAATTATTACGATGTCAATGATCCATGAAAAAATATATCAATCCGATCGATTGGACCAAGTAAATCTGCAAGAATATTTCGCCTCTTTATCAAATGAAATGATTAGCTCATCACATTTAGGTAATGAGCTAAATTTAAATTTAACTTGTGCAATAAAAGAATTAGATCTTAAATATTTGGTTCCCTTGGCGTTGATAGTTCATGAACTTATTAGCAATTCTTTAAAACATGCATTTGAGAATATTGAACAACCGAAAATAACCATTCAATTGAACGAATGTGAAATCAAAAAAGAAGTCTATTTACGCTACCAAGACAGTGGTAAATGGAAGACGCCAGAATCAGAAACATCTTTAGGGAATAAATTAATCGAGTCTTTTACGGAGCAGTTGAATGGGCACTTTGAATTAAACACAAATGAACAAACTTCATATTCATTTAAGTTTAAGGATATAAATTTACCGTAAAAACCAAACAATTTTAAATTGACAAACAGGTAAAGGCAATTGCGCAAACACAATATACTGAAATAATTTTAAAAAGCATATTCTTCATTAACTAATACAGTGTTTTTTTAACTCGACAGTGTTAAGCTTAATTGTTTATAAACTTTTTTTAACATTTATCTCGTTGTTGTAATAATCTCAAGAAGGCTAACAACTTAGCCTTGCCAGCTTTATTATTGCTATCTTTGCAAAAATTTAATTATCAAATGGCTAGAAGTGTTTTTTTGTTTGCAACTACTTTATTTTTTTTATTCACCCACTTTATTCAAGCGCAATGCACCACGCCAGCAGATCCAAACCCATTAGGGCCATTCTCTGTGGTTTGTGGTGACGCTTTGCTCATTGAGCCTTCAGGAAGCACCGGTGTTTTTAGCTTTTATGCTGATGCTTTAGGTGAAAACTTATTAGGAGCGGGAAGCAATTTTAATACTGGTCCTTTAGCTAGCAGTACAACGATTTATATTGGTGCTGTGTCACCAAGTGTAGGAGGGGTTTTGGGGGAAAACTTCATTTTCACGCATGCAGGAGCATCAGGTAGGTTTGGTCCTAATCAATCCCAAATTGATGCAGCCTACGCTGGAACAAATTTGGCTGGTCAAGTTACAGTTCTTGGTTCAGGAATACAAGAGTGGGAAGTGCCTGAGGATGGAACTTATTTTATAGAGGCATATGGTGCACAAGGTGGAGCAGCTGGCGGTGGTCAAGGAGGAAAAGGTGCCCATGTTGCGGGAGAGTTTTCCTTAACGGCAGGACAAAAGCTAAATATCATTGTTGGACAAGAAGGAAGAAGCTTTACAGCTGCAACCAATCGCTTTCAAGCATCAGGTGGTGGTGGTTCTTTTGTTGTTTTTGAAAATGCTGTGGATGAAAATGATATCCTAGTTATTGCTGGTGGTGGTGGCGGTTTTGCTTTTAACAGAACTACAAATAATGTTGATGGGCAAATAGGTACAGCCGGCGGAAATGGCTCAGGTAACACCAGTAGTGCTAACGGCGGAACTAATGGTGCTGGAGGTTTGAGCGGTGCTGGCGGAACCTATG
>JAFIEX010000161.1 GCA_020832365.1 Crocinitomicaceae bacterium | reverse complement strand
AACTCAAAGCAGCGTGTAGCCTTTGCAAAACAACTTAAACCCTTCTTGAAAAAAATTAAGCACAGTGAGCGCGAAATAATTATGAGTCATATTTGCTTGCAGTGGAATGATGTGAAGCTACCCAAGCTAATGATGAATTGGGATCAAGTGCGCGAATTACGTGATGCTGGACACTATATTGGTTCGCATACCGTTACCCATGCCATGCTAGGAACTATGGATAACAGTGAGGAGTTGAGACATGAATTATCAGAATCAGCAAGCCGCATCAACAAAGAACTTGGGTATTTTCCGAGGTCCATATCTTATCCTGTTGGTAGCTATAATGAAGAAACTATTCAATTAGCCAAGGAGACAGGGTATGTTTGTGGTCTTGCCGTTCATCAAGATGAGTATGCGCCCGACAAAGAAAATTTATTTGCTATTAAACGAATAGAATTATACAATGAACCTTGGTGGAAAACCAAATTGCGTATTTCAAATAAATTAGAAGCTATTAAAAAAGTAGTAAGATATAGATGAGAGTAGTATTATGGATTGGAAATGAGCCTAATCAAATAGCCTTAGCGAACAAAATAGCTCAAGAGTTTACGCTAGTTGGTATTGTTTTGGAAACAAAAGAGCCAGGAGTTCGGCCTACGCTGTTTTCTTTTCGCACACTGGACAAAGCTTTCACTCGCTTGTTTTTTGGTTTTGTGGCAAGAACTTGGGAAAAGTTATTGCTCAATTATAAAAAGAACTTTCCGAATCTTCCAAGTGTAGAAGTACTGCATGTCAAAAATATTAATGATGACAAAACCAAACTTTTTACAGAAAATCTTAAAGCAGACTTGATTTGTGTTTCTGGAACACACCTTGTACGAAATAAAACATTGCAAACCTTTTCGACTCATGGTATTATTAATCTGCATACAGGCTTATCGCCTTATGTTAAAGGTGGACCTAATTGCACGAATTGGTGCATTGCAAATAACTCATTTGAATTAATCGGTAATACAATCATGTGGATAGATGCAGGAATTGACACTGGAAATTTAATACTAACAGAACAGACAGCATTGCGTAAAACCGATTCATTTTTTGAAATACATCAAAAAGTAATGGAGCATGCACACGAATTATATTTAAAAGCAATAAACAATGTTTTAAAAGGTACTGCAAAATCTATCCCTCAAAATACAATTGATAAAGGTGTGGTCTTTTATTCTAAGCAATGGAACCTGTATCAACATTGGCGCCTTTATAAGCACTTAAATAATCTCAAGTCCTTCAAAAAAATTAAACATCCAATAGTTGTGAAATAATACCTCATACACCCCCCAAAGGCCTACTATTCAATACGCCCATACAAGGCATACAAAACAAAAAAACAATTCCTTTTACAGTTCACTTAAATTAATTATTTTTGTATAAACAAATATAAACCAATGAATTTACGCTTAATTGCCTATTCCATTGTAATGCTAATTGGGCAGCTTGCTTTGGCTCAATCCTTTACGGCTTACCTTCCCAAAAACGGCACCGTTACTGACAACACAACCCCACACTTCTTTTGGAACCAAGTGGATGGCGCAACAAGCTACCAGTTACAAATCGCAACAGATGCCGCTTTTACGCAAAACTTGTTGACTTTTAATACCAATAATGAAGATTTTCCATTAGTAGCTCCACTCAGTTTTGGCGATTTCTTCTGGCGTGTACGCGCAACTACAGGAAGTGGAAATGTTTTTACACAACCCTACGCATTGAGCATTTTTTCACCAGCACAACTACCAGATTTATCCTTATGGCTAAGACCAGACCAAGGCGTTGTGCTTGATGGCGATAATAAAGTTGAAACATGGAACGACCAGAGTAATAACAATCATGTACTTACCCAAAATACATCAACTAAAAGACCAGTTGTTAACCCAAACGGTTTTAATGGCCTTCCCGCGATGCAATTTAATGGTGGACAAGTATTAGATGGTGGGAATATATTAAATTTAGGCACGACCAGCAGAACCATGTTTGTTATTGGTAACCATACCACTTCTGGTGTAGGGAACTTTTTTGCTAAGGCGCTAGCGGCAGCAGCAAATTCTCGTTATGCGATGAATATCAGAACTGGAAATGAATTAAATAATCTTTTTCATGATAATCAAGTGCAAAATATTCCACTTAGTACTACCTTGATTAATCCTTCCAACACGTCTTTATTTGGAAAAATTGTAGATCGAAATAACAATGAGCTGCGCAGTGTTTGGAATTTTTTGGAGAATACTTCTAGTATCGCCGCAGGCTTCAATATGAACTCTGCTTACCGTTTTTTAATCGGAGGCTATAACAACAATACGGATACAGATGAAATCAATTTTTTAAACGGTACAATATCTGAAATTATTTTTTTTGATAACGTGGATAACACAATTCAAGAGAAAACATTAAAATACCTACAGAGTAGATACATGCCAGAACTCAGTTTAGGTCCAGATATCCGCATACCATACAATTTATGTTTCAGTGAAATCTTAAACGCTGGTCCCAACTTCGAATCTTATTTATGGTCGGATGGCAGCACTGGACAAACCCTTACGGTGACTACCCCTGGAAAATACTGGGTGGAAACAATGGATCAATTTGGTTTTGTTTCGAGTGACACCGTTGAAGTGATTGCACCAACCATTGCCCCTCCCCCTTCCCTATTATATTGTGCTGGTGACGCTATCAATTGGGATACGCAGCTAGGTCCAGATTATGATTATTTGTGGAGTGATGGCAGCACGAATGAAAATTTAATCATCAATGCCCCAGGTAATTTTTCTGTGCAAGTAACGGATAGTTTTGGCTGTACAATTACTTCGGATGTCTTTTTCTTTGATGAAGACCCCTTTCCATCCTTGGTTTCTTTAGGACCAGACCAAAGTTTGTGTTCGGGGAACAGCATTGGTTTGGTCAGCGGAGATAGCGCTATCGCAAGCTACCAATGGTCAACAGGTGCAACTACGCCTAGCATTGTTTTAGCCACATCTGGCACCTACACCTTAGATGTCATCAATGATAATGGCTGTCCTGCATCAGATCAAATTCAAATTACCATTCTAGGTGATGCGCCTGTGATGGATATTTCAGTGCCTAATGCGGTCTGTTTAGGTGAAGTTTTCTCGCTTACCGACCAATCCTTTACCACGGATGGTTCTACCATTAATCAATGGGAATGGAATTTTGGAGATGGCAATAGCACAAATTCCCAAAATACTACACACGCTTTCCAAACTGCTGGCAACTATAATATCACGCTAGAAATTTTCAGTACTTCTGGATGTGGTAACCAAACCCAGGTCAATGTTGAGGTTAATGATAATCCTATCGTAAGCATCGCTGCCAGTAACTTCTGCCAAGGGAACAACGTCAATTTTAACGCCAATCAAAACACGCCTTTACCCATCACAGATTGGTTATGGAATTTTGGAGACCCAAATAGCAGTGCTAATACTGCAATTGACGCCAATACACAACATGTTTATGGCGACTATGGCCCTTTCGAAGTTACCTTGGTCGGAACAGATATCAATGGTTGTGTGGATACGGCAAGCCAAGTGGTGAACATTCTTCCTGCTCCGCAAGTGGCCTTTGATTTTACAGAAATTTGCGTTGGTGATATTGTGCAATTTCAAAACCAAACAACCATTGGTGGCACTGCAAATATCACGAGCTACCTTTGGAACTTTGGCGATGGCACCACCACTGGGCAAACTAATCCAGCTAAACCCTATTTGAATCCGGGTATTTTTCAAATTACACTCAACGCTGTTGGGAACAATGGCTGTACTGGCACTGCTTCCACCCCATTGAAAGTGCATGCCTACCCTGAACCGGCTATTCAAATAGATCCACTTTGTGCGGGCATCCCTGGCAGTATGAACGACCAATCGTTTGTACCCAATGGCAGCGTAGCCACCGCAGCATGGAACTTTAGTGATGGACAAGAACTTAGCGGCTTAAATATTGCCCCAGTTTTCCAAAATCCAGGCAACTACAATGTGACCGTTACAGTGGTCTCCGCTTTTGGTTGTGAAAGTACGATCACGGAAAGTTTTAGTGTGAGTGATTTTATCACTGCGTCTTTTGTTACTGATCCACTGGCTTTATTGGCTGAATTTCCAACTACTTTTACGAGTACCTCCAGTGGCGCTGTCAATTATTTCTGGACCATCAATGATACGATTAACAGCGAAGATCCCTCTGTGGTTGTAACTTTTGATTCCACGCAAATTGGAGAAACGATTACCATTACCTTAACCACGGAGAATGAATTAGGTTGTACGGCAAACTATACGGAAGAAATGGAAGTATTGCGCAGGGCTACAGACCTCGCTTTGAACGAAGTTTACGCACAAGACTCTCTCGGTTTTTATGTGGTTGGTGTAGAAATGGAAAACAAAGGCACCTCCCCCATTACGCAAATTGATTTCTTCTTACGCACAGCCAATGGGGCAATTATTAAGGAAGCTTGGCATGGCGTATTGCAAGCTGGCGTAAAGAAAAATTTCGTATTCAGCACCTCACCATCAACGGTCATCGACGCCAACAAAAAAGGAGAATTTTACATCTGCATAGAAGGTCAAATCATTTCAAGCGAAGGCTTCGAAGATGAAGATTTAAGCAACAATAGGGTGTGTAAGAATGTTTCCGAACAAGCAGAGCCGGTTATTCTGATGCCTTATCCGAATCCTGTTGCTGAAGGATTTACCCTGCGCATTGTAATGCCTCAAGAAGAGGCTGTTACTGTTCAAGTGTTCAACAACCTCGGTCAAATGCAAACGGAAATTTTAAACAATGAATCGCTACCAGCAGGGCTATCTGAAATACAAGTAAACACCAGTCAATGGTCGGCAGGAAGTTATTACATTCATTTAGTTTCACCAACATCGACAAAAAGCGCAAAATTGCTGATTGCTAGGTAGTTTTTTGGTTCTGGTGTACAATCTGGTGATATGCTTGAAGCATATTGTGCAATAAAAATTACAGTTTAGCGCATCCTCAAGTTTAATTTGTGCAGCATTAAATTAAAAATCATTGATCCTTTTTTTCAAAAAATTATTTGTTGAATTATTTTTTCTTAATTTCACTTAAAAATTTAGAATATGAAGTTATTATTCTTAGGCTTAACCTTATCCATGGTTGCACTTATCTCAAGTGGTACAAGCCTTTTTTCACAAACCAAAGACCAGCCAGTTGCACGAACGGCAAAAGCTGATGATTTATTTATTGACTTTCGAGTAGGCTACCCCAATTGGGGCAGGTATCGTTCTCAGCTGTATTTCAATAATATAAAAGCAGATGACTTCAGTACTGGTGGAGCTCCACCTTTAACATTACGCGCTACAAAAATGCTTTCTAATGAATTTTCATTCTCTGTAAATGCCATCTTCAATAGCTGGAATGGTCAATTCACTGTTGTTCCTGAAATATATGACGACCAGTGGAATTTAATTGGAACACCAGAAACAACAGAGTTTTCCGTTCAACGCTTTCGTTTTCAAATTGGTATCAACTATCACTTAGACGAAATCACAGTAGAAAACCTAGATCTATTTGGTAGTTTCATGATTGGTACTAATAATATTTGGTCTAATTATCGCTCTGAATCAGAGACATTCTCATTGATAAATTTAGGATACCTAAGCGGTGACCCATTATTGGTGGATTTTCCTGTATCCTTTAACCTGCGTATAGGCATGCGTTATATGCTCTCTGAGAATTTGGGCTTAATCTCAGATATAGGTATTGGTGGTCCAACGATTACTGGAGGTCTAACCTATAGAATTAGAAACTAATCCATGATGAAAAGTTTAATTATTATACTGCAACTGGTACTTATTACCAATGTAGCTTTTCTGCAAGGTACATTCAAAGAAAAATCAATCATTGATATTTTTGAACCGGGAAACGTAATGATTACATTTTTTGCATCCTATCCCAATTTCGAAAGTTATGTGCTGTCGCGTGGACTTAGTCCAGAAAATAACAATCTTGAAAATTTTAGAATAAACGGTTTAGCACCCATTGGACTAAGAGCGGATTTATTTTTAAGCAACCAATTTAGTGGTACACTTGAGGCCATGATCAATAATTGGAGTTTGCGTTACACCGATAATGCTGTGAATGTTAATGCTAGCATGACCCAATTCCGCATGTTACTTGGGTTCAATTACCACATTTTAGATCATAATGTTGAAAACCTAAACCTTTATAGCGGCTTCGCTTTTGGAACCAATAGCAGAACTTTTAACAGATCTTCAAGCGTTGAAAATTATAATTATCCCAATCTATTGGATATTTCCAACTTCATTGGATTTCCATTATCTCTGCGCTACAGAGTAGGTGCTAGGTATTTCTTCAACGAGCAATGGGCAGTGAACACCGAAGCAGGTATTGGAGGACCTATTATTTCGCTAGGCATAAGTTATAGACGATAGTGAGTACCGCAAAGATTTGAGTTAAGCAAAAACAAACTTAGATCAAAAAATTATTAAGTTTTTTTAGACTTTCAAAAGCCTAACCAACTAGTAATTAATTTATCTTCGTGGCGATTAGAAGAAAATTAAGACTATGCTTTTAGCCATACTAGCCGGAGTTCTGTTTGCCATCATCGTAGCTGTTTTAACAGAACGTCGGTTCTTACGTTTAACGCCGGTTTTAAGCTTACTGCCGCTTTCCCTATTCGTTTATTTTTGCA
>JAFIEX010000002.1 GCA_020832365.1 Crocinitomicaceae bacterium | reverse complement strand
TTATCCCATTCTTTTACTTTAAACTCATGTAAGTGGGAATATCTCGTTTTCAAAACAAAACAATGGTTTATGACAACCTCTTTGCCATAACCCAAGGCAATCTTTTTTACTAATTCCACAACTCCACCTCCAGTTGCATAAATTTCTGTACCGACATCTGCCGTAAAGTCTAATCCCCAATGCATCTGTTTTGTACCATAAACGGGGTCTATTCTCCATCCAAATCCTGAGGCAATTCTTTTAAGATCTTTATTTCTAACTGGTTGTATTGCAGGTAAATTGGCTAAATAAACCTCGCGTTCTTTTGCAAGGTTGACTAAATCAGTAAAAGAGATACTCTGCGCATATAGTTTACCTTCAATCTCATCAAGCTTTTTCGCCGTAGCAATCAATAAATCAGCATTTGACTTTTTACGCAGCTCTTTATACCTATCACTACCACCAATCCCCATTTTTCGTAATTCCTCGGGAAATGCTTTAGCACCAAAAGCGGAACGATACAATTCTTCGTCTCTCTGTTTTATTTGCTCAACAGCTAAATCAATATTGCTCAGTCTTTTACTAAACTCTTCCACAATAAGATGCATTTCGCCAAGCTCCGCTTTTAATCTTTTCTCCTTTGGAGAGTCTAATCTATTGGCAAGAAAAAAACCAAAAACAATACTTAATGTAAAAGTTGGTGCAATAAATATTAAGCCTCGTAGTAGTTTTTCTAATGCAGACCTTTCAACTTTTTCATAAGATAATGTCTCCGGGTTGTATCTAAATTTTGCTTTTCCCATTATTTATTTAAGAGAATTTCTGCAAAGTTAAGCAAATCATCTAACTTTGTTCGCCGATTAACATTGCTTAACAGCAAAGCAAATTTATTTTAGGATCGATGAAAGTTAGCGATATTAGAAAACAGTTCTTAGATTTTTTCGAAAATAAAGGACACAAAATAGTTAGTTCTGCGCCAATGGTGGTAAAAAATGATCCAACATTGATGTTCACCAATGCAGGCATGAATCAGTTCAAAGATTACTTCTTAGGACACGAAAAAGCCAAGGACACGAGGATTGCAAATACCCAAAAATGCCTTCGTGTATCTGGAAAACACAATGACTTAGAGGAAGTAGGAGTTGATACCTATCATCACACCATGTTTGAAATGTTAGGTAATTGGTCCTTTGGTGATTACTTTAAAGCAGAAGCAATCCAGTGGGCATGGGAACTGCTAACAGAGGTATATCAAATTGAAAAGGATAGGCTTTATGTCACCGTCTTTGAAGGCGATCCAGAGGATGGCGTACCACAAGATGAAGAAGCCATAAACATTTGGAAAAAATATATCGCAGAAGACCGCATATTATTGGCTAACAAGAAGGATAACTTCTGGGAAATGGGCGAAGTTGGTCCTTGTGGCCCTTGCTCTGAAATTCATGTAGATATTCGATCAGCTGAAGAAAGGCGAAAAGTGGACGGTAAAACTTTAGTTAATGCCGACCACCCACATGTTATTGAAATTTGGAATTTAGTTTTCATGCAGTTCAATCGCAAAGCAGACGGTAGTTTAGAAAAATTACCAGAAACACATGTTGACACTGGAATGGGACTAGAAAGATTGGCTATGGTATTGCAAAAAAAACAATCCAATTACGACGCTGATTTATTTCAAGTGCTTATTCAGCATGTTGCTAAAGCAGCAAATGTTGAATACGGCAAAACAGAAACAACAGATATTGCACTGCGCGTAATCACCGATCACATTCGAGCGATTGCCTTTGCGATTGCAGACGGACAACTGCCTGCTAATACAGGAGCTGGCTATGTCATTCGCAGAATTTTGAGACGTGCCATTCGTTATGGCTACCAAACTTTATCTTTTAGAGAGCCTTTTTTGGCCGATTTAAGCCAAATACTTACTAAAGAAATGGGGGATGCGTTTCCTGAATTAAAAGAACAAACTTCTTTAATAGAAAACGTCATTCGAGAAGAGGAAACCAGTTTTTTCCGAACATTAGAACAAGGAATAAAACGAATGCTTACGATAGTGGAATCATGCAAAGAAGCGCAATCCAAAATCATAGACGGCAACGCAGCATTTGAATTGTATGATACTTATGGCTTCCCCATAGACCTAACGGCTTTGATTGCTAGAGAAGAAGGCTTAACTGTGGATGAAACTGGATTTCAAAAAGCATTACAAGAACAAAAAGAGCGTTCTAGAGCTGCCACAGGAATCACTACAGATGATTGGATGATTTTACAAGACGATGATGTAGAAGAATTCATTGGTTATGATGCGACAAGCGCTGATGTGATGTTAGTGAAGTACCGAAAAGTCACTCAAAAGAACAAAACATTCTATCAGTTGGTATTTAACTTTACCCCATTCTATCCTGAGGGTGGTGGCCAAGTTGGAGATACTGGTTACATTCAATTTGGAGATGAAAAAACCATCATCTTTGATACAAAAAAAGAAAACAATTTAATTGTTCACCTCGTCAAAAATTTACCAAGCAACTTGAACGGTCGCTTTAAGGCAGTTGTTGATCTTGAAAAAAGAAAGTTAACCACAGCCAACCACAGCGCCACTCACCTACTCCACCATGCACTTCGGGAAGTATTAGGCGACCATGTTGCACAAAAGGGATCTTTAGTCAATGATGGATATTTGCGCTTCGATTTCAGTCATTTCTCCAAGGTAACCAATGAGGAGCTTCAACTTATTGAAGAGAAAGTGGCGGCCAACATCCGTGCAAATATTGGCTTGGAAGAACATAGAAATGTGCCTATGTCGAAAGCAATGGAGATGGGTGCAATGGCATTATTTGGTGAAAAATATGGTGAAGTTGTTCGAGTTATCAAATTTGGAGACTCTGTGGAGCTTTGTGGCGGAACACATGTAGAGAATACTGCAAGCATTGGCTTATTCAAAATCACTTCAGAAAGTGCCGTTGCAGCAGGTGTTCGAAGAATAGAAGCCATTACAAATGTTAGCGCAGAACGTTATATTCAAGAACAGCTCCAAAAATTATCAGAAGTACAGTCACTGCTAAAGAATCCAAAGGATCTTCACAAAGCGCTGACTGATTTATTGGAGCGAAATAGTGCACTGCAAAAGCAAATAGAACAATTCAATAAAGAAAAGGCGCAAAATCAAAAAAATGCCCTTAAGTCAGAAATAAAAAATATAGATGGTATCCATTTCTTATCTGCTGAAGTGCCACTAGATGGAGGAAGTGTTAAAGATATTTTGTTTCAACTAAAAGCAGAGTATGAGAGCCTATTTGCAGTAATTGGAGCTGTGCATGAAGATAAATGCACTTTGAGTATTATCATCGCTGACAACTTAGTAGAAGAGCATCAATTGCATGCTGGCAATTTAATTCGTGAAGCATCCAAACTCATCAATGGCGGCGGAGGTGGCCAGCCTTTCTTCGCAACAGCTGGCGGGAAAAACCCGAACGGTATTCCCGCTGCAATTGCCATGGTAACAGAGCGATTTCAGAAAGCAATATCAGAAAAATAAGTTCAAATCATGCGTGTCAAACTACTTTTAATCTCCTATTACTGGCCGCCAAGTGGCGGTGCTGGAGTACAAAGGTGGTTGACTATGAGCAATTATTTGCAAGCTAATGGATTTGATGTGACTGTTGTTGTCCCCAAAAATCCTGATTACCCCATCATTGATGAACAATTAAAAACGCTAGTACATCAGGATATACAAATCATTAAAATTGGGGGATTTGAACCTAGAAACCTCTTAAAAAAAATTGCAAAAAAAGATACGACTAACTTCGACAATGCACTGGAAGAAAAAAATCAAGTTAGTTGGAAGAAGAAGTTAATGGTTTATATTCGAGGTAATTATTTTATTCCAGATGCACGCATTTTATGGGCGCGTGCAGTAGCCAAAACACTCATACAAAAGAAAATTAATTTCGATGTTGTGCTTTCATCTGGTCCTCCTCACAGTCTGCATCTTGCTGCAATGATCTTGAAAAACAGATTTAAAAAACCTTGGATTGCAGACTTTAGAGACCCTTGGCTTGAAGTAGAGTATTTCGATAAGTTAAAACTGAATCAACGCAGTAAAAATAAACATGCTGAATTAGAGAGAAAAGTGCTAGCAAACGCCGATCTCGTTTTAACGGTATCTCCTTCTTGGTCCGATCTTTTTAAAAATAAAGGTGCTAAAAAAACTGCAACCATTTTTAATGGCTACAATCATTTACAGGCTGTCTGGAAACAAAATATTGACAAAGACAAAGACTTTACTTTACTGCATGCAGGTACCTTGCAAGAAGACCGCAACGAAAATGATTTCATACCTGTATTGAATAAATTTGCTGCAACACACCCAAATACTGTGCTAAAACTTATTGGGAACGTCAACAATCAAATTTTCACTGACAAAGGTGCTGACAGCTTCAACTTTACCATTAAAAGCACTGGTATCGTTTCGCACCATAACGCCATTTTAGCAATGAAAAGTGCGAGCTTATTAGTACTTATTCAAAACAATGTGCCCGCCAATAGCAAAGGACGTATTCCGATGAAATTCTTCGAATACTTAGCCGCCAATGTTCCGGTACTTATCATAGGAGACTTAGGTTCTGATTTAATTGCATTAGCCAAATCATTTTCAGCAACCTACGGAACAGCTTTTCACGACCAAGCAGGTATCGAGCAAGCTTTGCATGAAATTTATGCCCTACATAAAGCTAAAACCGTTATTGACAGAACAAAAGAGCTTGAAAACTTTACACGTGAAGCCGCTGCAAAGAAAGTAATATTAAGCATCCAAGAATGCATCAATTAATTCATTAAAGTATTTGTTTTAACAACTAATCTTTCGTAATATTACCTTCATATATCATTTAACTATGAAGGAATTAATACTACTATTGAGCGTTTGTTTCGTTTGTTTTTCTTTTAAAGCACAATATAACAACCCTCCTACAGAGAGACATCCAGAAATCGGGCTTTATCATCCAATGCACTCAAAATACCAAAATGCTGAGGAAGAAATTACAGCTCGAACAGCCCATTCGAGATTATTTGTATTGCCTGATGGTGGTAAAATTTCAGGCTTTTCTGATGTTCCATTGCATTTTAAGAATGAAAAAGAAGAATGGATAAGCTATGATTACCGATTAGGGAAAAGTGAAAATCAATACGTTTTTCCAGTAAACGCTCCTTGGGTCTCTTTCGAAGCCAATAATAAAAGTTTGACATTATCCAAAAACAATTTTATCCAGCTTGGAGGAAATATTACCATGGGCGTAATAACAGTAACTGGAGATAAAAAAATACGACATGCAGAAAATAACAACGCTTCAACCCATCAAAAAGACGAAACACTACTAGTGCTGAACAACCTTGTAAATGGTATATCTAAGGAGATAACGTTCAATGCAAGTTATTTGAAAACTGATTATATTTTGAATTCGTCACCTGACCTAAATGATACAAAATGGTTTTTTATTGAAGAAGACTTAACGATACCCGTCGGGTGGTATTTTCAAACTATTAATGGCAACAAGATTCAAGATAAAAAACTAATCAATCAGCCTATTGCGCTGCTGGATGAGAATGGACAAGTTCAGCAAGTTTTCACGCTTCCTTCAATAACGGATGGGAGCACTCCAGCAAATCCAATAATTGAAATGAACGGTGTACAAAGACCTGCGCCTAAATATGCTACCGAAGACAGAAAAAGAGCTCAAACTGATGGCTATTATCAACTTACAAAATTATCTGAAAACAATTATAGACTAGCGATTGCCGTTGCAAATGACTGGTTACAAAGTTCAAATCGAATTTTTCCCGTGGTTATTGACCCTATTGTCATAGTAGAAAATCTTAATGCCTTACCTTCCTGTTTTTTTCCCAACTATGAAACTGGAAACCTTAATGTAAATATCCCTGTAAATGACACAATTACGGAAACATTTTTGCTTTGGGAATTTACCGCTGTCAACAATTCGGGTGCATGGACAGAAGACCAGCGTTCTTTTGTTAGCAGCACGAATGGTTCTACACCTGTATTTATTGGAACAGGAGCCACGGAAGGTGTTCAAACTTATACCACAAGTACAAATATTGCCAATGGAAACTCAACAGGCAGTGTTTCATTTGACTTTCACGCATCAAGAGTATGGGGTGGAAGCGGTTGTAACGCCACCTTTAATTTTATCAATAGAAGATACATTGAAGTGACGCATTTTGACGCAATCAACTTTGGTCCTGGATTGATTGTCATCAACGAGTATTCTGCTTCTAATCGACAGGTTTTAGATGCTTTTGGCAACTTTGAAGACTGGGTTGAATTATACAACACTTCGAATAATTTTGTGGATTTAACAGGGTATTATTTGAGTGACAATCCGAACAACCCAACAAAATGGCAAATGCCGCCAGTTTTCATAGGTCCAGATCAGTTTCTTAAGGTGATTTGTTCAGGAAGAGACACGCTTGCAGGAGGCATACCACATGCCAACTTTCGGCTTTCTCAACTTCAACCTGAACACATTTTATTGTCAGAGCCAAACGGAACTTTATTGGAATCCTACCAACTTTGGGTAACACAAAATGGGCATTCCTACGGCAGAACATCAAATGGAGGGCCTGATTGGGGTGTTTTTGCCAATCCAACCCCGGGAGCTACTAACATGAATGCATTTTTAGGTTATACTGAAAAACCTACTTTTTCAATTGCACCAGGCTTTTACAATAGCCCTGTTCTAGTCGCGTTAAGTGGCGCAGGTGCTGGAGAAGTAATTAGATATACACTAGACGGTTCTGAACCCAACGCGCAATCAACACTTTACGTTTCCCCTATTAGCATTAGCCAAACTACTGTGGTGAGAGCAAGGTGCTTCGACAATAGTGGACAGAAACTCCCTGGGTTCATGGAAACGAATACCTATTTTATTAATGAATCCTTCTCATTACCCGTTTTTTCATTTAGTGGAGATCAACTCTTAACCTTATTCAATGGAACACAAATTGAGCCTTTAGGCGGGGTTGAGTTTTTTGATGAAAATGGTGACTTAATTGATGAGTCTTACTGCGAATTTGATAAACATGGAAATGATTCTTGGCAATATCCGCAACGAGGCGTAGATTTCGTTTCAAGGGATGAATATGGATACAATGCTGAGCTTTCATCCAAGTTTTTTGAAACAAAAAATAGAGAAAACTTTCAACGATTGATGGTTAAAGCCGCAGCCAACGACAACTATCCCTTCGAACAAGGTGGAGCGCATATTCGAGATTCATATGTTCAATCTTTGTCACAACTTACCGATTTAGAAATGGACGAAAGGTCCTCGACCAATTGCATTGTTTTTGTGAATGGTCAGTACTGGGGTGTTTATGACCTTCGTGAAAAAGTAGATGACAAAGATTTTACAAGGTTTTACTATAACCAAAGAAGAAAATACAAAGGCAGCGAGGAATATGTTCAATTCATCAAAACATGGGGAAATACCGTCCCAAAATATGGCGAAGCAAAAGCGATTCAAGATTGGGGCACAACGAGAAACTTTATTCTCAATAACAATATGGGAGATCCCGCTAATTTCGCTATTGCAGACAGTTTATTCGACATAACGAGTATGATAGACCATAAAGTGGTCAACTCTTTTATTGTTTCTAGAGACTGGTTAAATTATAATACCGGTTGGTGGAGAGGACTGAATGCCAGTGGCGATGCCAGAAAATGGCGTTATATTTTATGGGACACAGAAGCCGCTTTCGGTCATTACATCAATTGGACAGGATTGCCTGACGCTAGTGTAAACGCACCGATTTGTCAAATTGAAAGTTTAAATGTTGGGGATGGTCACATTGCAATTTTGAATAAATTCATGGATGAAAACCCTGAAGTAAGACAGCGCTATATTACAAGGTATGCTGATTTATTGAATACGAAATTCCATTGCAATAATTTAATTCATGTGCTAGACAGTATGATTGGCGTGATTGAACCGGAAATGCCTAAACAATTAGATCGATGGGGTGGAACCATGCAAGAGTGGCAGCAAAACGTAGATGATTTAAAACAGTGGATTGAAGACCGATGCGAAGTAGTTAAACAGAGCATGTTAACTTGTTATGATTTAACAGGACCATACGACGTAACATTTGAAGTTGAGCCCGCAGGTGCTGGGAAAATAAAAATGAACTCCGAATGGTTACCCAATTATCCATTTGAAGCTTTTGTTTATGGGAATATTTCAACGTTGCTAACAGCGGAAGGAAACGGACAATACCTCTTTAGTCATTGGGAAGTAACTAATCACAACATTTTACCGCACAGTGATTCACTCAACACTTTCCTCGAAATTAATCAAAACGCTACAATTAAAGCGGTCTTTTATGACCCTAATGATTCTGGACAAGATTTGATTTACTATTGGCACTTTAATGATTTAAGCACCTCATCAGGTGATGTTAAATATATTGCAGCGGACTATTCCATATTTCCCAATTTCATTCCAGATATGACATACACCGGAGTTGGAGGTAGGGACATGGATGAATTTAATCCTGGTTCACTGCTTAATTTACACTTATTACAGTCCGATGGAAAAGCTGCACGAATTCGAAACCCCGCTGTGAATAGATCATTAACGTTTAACGTTGCTAGTGACGGTTATGAAAATTTAGTGTTTGAATATGCTGTTCATCGATCTGGTCAAGGAATGTTATTTCATCAAATTGCCTATAGTATAGATGGCGTAAACTTCATCCAAACTGACTTACCATTTACAACTGTCGCTATTCAAGAAAACTACGAACTCGTAAGCATAGATTTTTCAAGCATCAGTGTAGTAAACAACAATCCTAATTTCACCGTTCAAATTACCTTTAATGGAAACACCAACCAGTCAAATGGCAATAACAGAATTGATAATATCACTCTAAAAGGAGACCCAATGCCATTAGGTATAAATGAATGGACTGAAAATGATATTGTTGTATATCCGAATCCATTCCAAACAACGTTTGAGATTAAATCCACAACAACGTTTGACCACATTGAGGTAGTTGATTTAACTGGTAGGCTGCTTTACCGAATTTCAGACAAACCGAGTAAAACCAAAACGATAAGCAGTTCCAGCTGGTCACCAGGTGTTTACCTTGTAAAAATCGGGAAAGGTGAACAGGTGGCAGTAAAAAGAGTTGTGAAGCAATAATAGCGTTTTTTAAGTCGTACAAGTGCATTTACTCGTACGACTTAAAAGCTTATTTTAAACTACCTAATTTTGTAATTCTTCCTTTCACGACATCACCAATTTTCACATCAATTTGAGTAGAAACTGGTAGTAAAATATCTACTCGAGAACCAAACTTAATGAAGCCAAATTCTTCTCCTACTTTTACAGTCTGCCCTTCTTCAACATAATAACAAATACGGCGTGCAACCGCACCAGCAATTTGGCGAAACAAAACCTCTTGGCCATTTGCGTGTTCAATTACAATAGTAGTTCTTTCGTTTTCCGTAGAGCTTTTCGGGTGCCATGCTACTAAAAACAAGCCAGCATGGTATTTTGCGTATTTTACAATACCAGCAATTGGATTAAAATTCGCGTGCACATTCAAAGGCGACATAAAAACAGAAACCTGAATGCGTTCATCTTGGAAATATTCAGACTCCACAACCTTTTCGATGGCAACAACTTTACCATCTGCTGGGCAAAGCACTGTATCGGTATCTGCATTAACTTGAATATTTGGAACGCGGAAAAATTGCAACACCAAAACCAAAAAAACGAATAAAACAGCATTCATCAACCAAAATAACCATGTGATCTCTATGACCGTGTATAAGTAATAATTGGCTAATGCTAATCCAGCAATAATGATTAATGCTGTTGCTATAATACTATATCCCTCTCTATGAATCTTCATTGTTTATTTATTTTTTCGGCGAAAATAGGCCATTTAAGCATAATAATTGAGCATCCAAACGAAAAAAAATGGCGCAGCATACATCACAGCATCAAAACGGTCTAGCACACCACCATGTCCTGGCATTAATTTGCCTGAATCTTTAACACCTACCGTACGTTTTAATAGTGACTCAAATAAATCACCAAAAACGGCACATGGCGAAATAATTACAGCAGAAATAGCCCAGAAAACATAATCGTCTCCTAGGGCATAAGCATATATAAGTCCAGCAAAAACTGTAAAAATAAAGCCTCCTATCGTACCCTCCCATGTTTTTTTAGGCGATATCCTTTCGAAAAGTTTAGTTTTACCAAATAACCTACCAGATAAATACGCGAAAGTATCGTTGGTCCAAACTAAAATAAATAGCCCTACAATGAAGCGCCAGCTAAATTCGATATTCGGTGAAAAATCAGCAATTTGAAATAAAAAATAGAACGGTACAATTAGATAAACCCAACCAAAAGACAATGTTGCTAATTGCATTATTGGTGATATTTTTTTGGAGAACAACACCAAAGAAAAAGCCAAAAAAGCAATCGGGAAAATCATCCATTTCATAGCCAATGGAAGTAGTCCTAGCTCTGGTAATATTAAAAATAAGAACATTAAAACACCAGCCAGTAAAGCATAACTTTTCAATACTTTATCTAAAAGATCACTGCGAAACAAGCGATAATATTCATTTAAACCAAGCGTAAATAGAATAAACAAAACAGGTGTGAAATAGTGGGTTCCTAAAAGAAAGGAGCCTAACATTAACAGCACGAAGAGAGCGCCAGAAAGACTTCGAACGATGATGTCATTCATAGGTTTTATTTATCAAGTACTGCGCCTGTACAACATGCTCTCGTTTTACATAGAGCTCGACATGTCCAAAGTTATTGTAAGACGAATCCTTCTTATTAATGACAAATGTAGGGATATCTTCTGTTTTTAGCTTCGCTTCTTGCAAAAAAACTAAATGTTCTTGCGGACTGCGATACACACAGATGTAATCATCCAGCTCTGTTTTCGTCGGTTTCAGAAGTTGAATCCAACGTTGAATCATCTGCACTACTTTTTTCAGCATCCTCGACATTATTACTTGCTTGCGCATTAGCGTCCTCTGTTAAAGGAACGTCAGTATCATTTGAAGTTGGTGCAACTGAACTTTCCTTCTCTTTTACTTCCTCTTCCTTGTCTTTATCCCAAGGTCTGATTCCAAAAATTTCCACCAAGTCCTCCTTGAAAATCACCTCTTTCTCCAATAATTTTTCTGCTAATAGCGTTAATTTATCTTTGTTTTCTCCAAGAATTTTTAAAGCTCTTTGGTATTGCTCCTCAATCATAGCACTTACCTCCTTGTCAATAAGTCTTGCTGTTTCCTCAGAATAAGGCTTTGTAAAACTACTTTGACCTTGTGAGTCATAAAAAGAAATATTACCCACCGCTTTATTTAAACCATACATTGAAACCATGGCATAAGCTTGTTTGGTGACTTTTTCTAAATCACTTAAAGCTCCAGTAGAAATTTTACCAAAAATCAGCTCCTCTGCTGCCCTTCCACCTAATGCCGAGCACATTTCATCCAACAATTGCTCCGTTCTTGTTATGGAACGCTCTTCAGGTAAATACCATGCTGCACCCAAAGATCTTCCGCGGGGAACAATTGTTACCTTAACTAGGGGGTGAGCATATTGTGCCAACCAAGAAATAGTAGCGTGACCGGCCTCATGATAAGCAATGGCTTGCTTTTCTTCCTTTGTAATGATTTTATTTTTCTTCTCCAATCCCCCTACTATTCTGTCAACAGCATCCAAGAAATCTTGTTTTTCAACGGCTTTTTTATTTTTTCTTGCTGCAATTAAAGCGGCCTCATTACACAAGTTGGCTATGTCAGCACCAGAAAAACCTGGAGTTTGTTTAGCAAGGAAATCGACATCCATTTCTTTGTCCAATTTGAGCGGCTTTAAATGTACTTGAAAAATCTCTTTTCGCTCGTTTACATCAGGCATATCCACATAAATCTGTCTATCAAAACGACCTGCTCTCATCAAGGCCTTATCAAGAACATCCGCACGGTTAGTCGCAGCCAAAATGATCACACCTGAATTCGTGCCAAAGCCATCCATCTCTGTTAATAGCTGGTTCAGTGTGTTTTCACGTTCGTCATTTGATCCAACACTATTGTGTTTGCCTCTTGCTCTTCCTATAGCATCAATCTCATCGATAAAAATGATGGAAGGTGACTTTTCTTTGGCTTGTTTAAACAAATCTCTTACCCGAGATGCGCCAACACCAACAAACATTTCAACAAAATCAGATCCAGAAAGCGAGAAAAATGGCACATCTGCTTCACCAGCTACTGCCTTTGCTAATAAGGTTTTACCTGTACCTGGAGGGCCAACTAACAAAGCTCCCTTAGGGATTTTAGCCCCTAATTCTGTATATTTTTTCGGATTTTTAAGGAACGCCACAATCTCTTCAATTTCCTCTTTAGCGCCTTCCAAACCAGCAACATCTTTAAATGTTACGTTTACTTGCTTCCCTTTTTCAAAAACTTTCGCACGAGATTTACCAATATTAAAAATCTGACCACCTGGTCCACCTCCACCTCCTGCCATTCTTCGCATGATGAATAGCCATATCGCAACAATAATTATTATGGGAAGCAAAAAACTGAAAATTTGACCAATGTAATTGTGTTCTTCGTCCACTTTATAATCGATTCTATTTTTGCCTTGTTCTCGTAAAAGATTATTGATTTCGTCAAATTCATTTAGAAACACATCTACACTGGCAATATCAAAACTAAATTTAGGGGTAATGTTAGTATTAACACCTCGGTTATTTTGTTGGGTTAATCCTCTTTTTATATTTTCAAAATCCGCGCCTGAAAAGTTTCCTTGCTCAATAGCCTTGATACCTTCAATTGTTACACGGAAATCTACACGACCAACATTACGCCAAAGCGTTACATCCTCTACGTAACCATTTTCCATTAACGTTTTGAATGTTTCTTTGGATCTTAATTCTCTAGTTGTGCTAGAACTCATAAAAAGTTGCACACCAATGATTGCTAAACCAATCGCAGCATAAATCCAGTAAATGGTATATGGATTTTTTTTATTACCTCCATTCGGAGTATCATTATTATTTGGCTTTTTCATTCAAGAATAACTTAATAAACTGTTTCTATTTCTGTCCTCTCCGCATCTGCCCAGAGCTCTTCTAGCTCGTAATACGCTCTTAATTCCTTTGAAAATATATGAATAACAACATCCACATAATCTAATAGAATCCACTCACTTGTCCCTTTACCTTCTTGGTGCCAAGGACGCTCTTTTAACTCATCTCTTGTAGTTCTTACAACAGAATTCGCAATACCTTCAATTTGTGTAGATGACTTACCAGTGCAGATAACAAAGTATTTGCACACAGCATTTTCTATACCTCCTAAATCTAATAACACAATATCCTCTGCTTTGTTGTTTTTCATGCCTTCTATTACAACCTCTGTCAACAAAGTAGCATTTTTACTCTCAATTTTTTTTCGCATTCAATATTTTAAAGTGATACAAAGCTAATTAATTTTATTTTTACCGCATACATTAATCTGAACAAGGAACAATTTAGACCAGTGAAAATCGGAAATAAAATAATCGAATTACCTTCCATTGATAGTACTAACAATTATGTTGCCAAGGAGTTCATGTCAGGTAGTTTGGCTGAAGGAACTGTAATTTTGGCAGCTATTCAAACCGCTGGTAAAGGTCAAAGAGGGAACAAATGGCATAGTACGCCTTATGAAAATTTAACATTCTCTTTCCCTTTAAGTCTAAAGTCAAAGCTCTTAACCGAACCCATCGCTATCAATTTCGTTACCAGTATAGCGCTTTGTTTATTGGTTCGATCGCATTGCGATGATGCTGCTATCAAATGGCCAAATGACATAGTTGTTGCAAACAGAAAGATAGCAGGCATTCTAATTGAAAAGCAATATTATAGCTCCAATAAGGTAAATGCGGTTGTCGGTATTGGGCTAAACATTAATCAAAAACACTTTTCTGTGAAAAACGCAACAAGTTTATTCAATGAAACAGGTTGCATTTATGCTCCAAAGGAAGTATTACTGCAATTTATAGCACAATTCAACTTTTGGGTAACGCAACCATTTGAAGTATTGGAGGAGAAATACCATGAATTACTCTGGTTAAAAAACAAAATCAGCCAATTTAAATCAATTGACGGAGAATGTTTCGAAGGAGCAATTATACAAGTAAACCGAGATGGGAAAATTAACATTAAAACCAACCAAACTGAAAGGTACTTTGCAAATGGAGAAATTCATTTTATCGAAAGAGATCAGTAAAAGATATAAAAAATAATTTACAATGGTTCTTTCACTTCTCGCCCTTTTGACAATTAGAAATGTATAACGTTACCAATGTATATATTTTTCTCCCCTTTCTCGGGTGATTCTAATTGAACTTTCCAAACAAATGATCTTTCTTTAGAAACCAATTTACCTGTTCTTCTATCTACACCATCCCATGGGGAATTAACGTCTCTAGTGGTGTAAATCACATCATTATCCCTAGGATCAATAATAAACATCGTGAAAGGCGTCTCTCTTTGCTTAAGTGCAAAAGGAATAAAGGTTCTTCTTCTAACATCACCACCCTCAGGGGATAAGCTGTTTGGAGCCATTAGATTATAGTCATTTTCCACATGAATTGGAATCTCCAGATTAAAAGCACAACCGTTCTCATCTGTACCTCTCACATATACAAAATGATTCCCTTTATAAAACGTGTGAATAGATTGCTGAGCCCCTTCGCCTATCATTCGATTGTCAAAGTACCAATTGGCGCTTTTGAAAGTACCTATTAAATTTACCTCAGCAACTGGCAATCCTTCATCAAATACATTAGCGACAACATTAGGTACTGGTAAATCACTTTTCAATACTTCAATTTGTTTGGAGTCAATTACTTCGTTTTTCTTGTTGAGAAATAAGATTTGAGAGGAAGATGCAAGATTAAGCTCCAACTCTTTACCTGGCTGTAAATCAATGACAACCCCATCTACATCCAAACGAACCAATTCGTTTTCAGAGCTTGAAGTATTTTTAACCTTAGTGGTTTCTCCTTTACAAAGGAAGTCTTTGGTAACCACACCCGGCACGAAAGTTTTCTGAACTTCTTTTTTATCCTCTTTGGAGAACATTTGTTTTTCATATGCTGGTGAGGCATGACTTAATTTTTCCGTTGTTTTTTCATTTGGAGCTGATTGATTCATATCAGCGACGTCCTCCTGATATTCATACTCATTATCTGATTTACCAAGCAATTGCCTAGGCTCATTTGTTTTTAGCGTGACTTCACTACTTTCGGAATTCTCACTTTCATAAGCGTCAGGTAATCGTTTAGCATTATCACTTATTATTTTCTCCTCTAAGCTATTGGTTTCCTCTGATACATCTGTAAAATTCTGCGAATTGTTTTCAGAAAAATATTGATTTTTACTATCAGGTGTTTGTAATGAGAAATACATTAATGGAACTAATATAGCAACTATTGCCACAGACCACAACACATATTTCAAATTGTTGCTAAATCCATTACCAGTGTCTAACTTCTTTTCGAAAGACCTCCATGCATCATTAGAAAGACCAGCGTCGTAGTCCTGTAATTTTTCTTTAAATATTTTCTCTAATAACTTACTCATAATTCGTTGTCTAATCGGCTAAATTTTTCTTCTAAGAGTTTCCTAAGGTTTTGTTTGGCTTTTGCTAAGTTAGACTTTGAAGTCCCTTCTGAAATCCCTAATATTTTTGCTATTTCACTGTGAGAATAGTTTTCAATAACGTACAAATTAAATACTGTTCTGTATGCAGGGGAGAGAGATTGAACTGCTTTCATCGCCTCCTCTGCTTTTAATTTAATCAAGACCTCATTTGCAAAAGCATCATCTTCTTCATATTGATTTGCACCCAACAAAAAATCATTATCTGTGCTAATTGCTTGCCTTTTATTGTAGCGGATTTTATCAATCGCAGCATTCACAATTATCCTCCTCATCCATCCTTCAAATGACCCTTTGAAATCAAAGTCTGCCAGCTTATCAAAAATCTTAATAAAACCCTCTTGCACCACCTCTTGAGCTTGGTCATGGTCACTAATGTAACGCATACAAACCCCCAACAACTTTCCATAGAATTTCTCGAACAATTTTTTCTGCGCAAGTCTTTTTCCTAATGCACATTGCTTAATCAGTAATTTTAATTGTTCTTCCTCCACAGCAAGTGTTGTTTGAGTAACGCACCAATTCAATTATGGTTGCCATATTTTAAATGAAAAATGAAATATAAATTCTATTCAGCTAATATAACAAATTTGTTATCGCTAAATATTAAAGTTTTTTTTGAACTATTGATCAATTAGTTAAACATGATTATTTACGGATCTCAGCGCTATGGTTTTTTCAACTGTTCTCTCAGAAACTCCAATACTTGAAATGATTTTTTTAACAAATTAGACTGTGAAAAAAACTTATATTACATTTGTATAAATTAATTAAACACAAAAACAATGAAAAAAACTATTAAATTCTTTGCTGCCTTGGTAATTGGATTATCTATGGTAGCATGTTCAGGTAGTGCAGGACCTGAAAAAACAGCAGAACAATATCTGAAATTTTTAGCTGCTGGCGAGCTTGATAAAGCAGCAGAATTGGGAACGGAAGACACTAAGCAACTTTTAGGGTTATTAAAAAGCTTCATGGGTGATGAAAAACCAGAAAATCCAAACGAAGTAAAAGACGTAAAATGTGAAGTTTCTGAAGATGGTGAGACTGCAACTTGCACTTATTGTTGCACAGAAGAAGGTGAAAGCGATAAAATTGACATGAAAAAAGTTGATGGAAAGTGGTTAGTCGATATGAAAAAAGAAACACCAAATTTCGACGATATGGACTTTGACATGGACTTCGACATGGATATGGACTTAGAGGAGGAAATTGAGGGGTTAAATGAATTAATCGAAGGCGAAGAGTAATAATTTTTAGCTATTGACTGTAAAGAGCGGAACAATGACAAAAAAAATCATTATCCGCTCTTTTCTTTTTTTAACCTTCGTAATCATACTTTTAGCTGCTATTTTTTACTACCTCTTATTTTTAGATAGCGAAAACACTAAGTCAGTCTACTACCCAATGCCATCAAAAGAACAAGGGCTACTGCAAAATGGTGATATCATTATGCGTCAAGGGTACGGGTTCTTTAGCCGAACAATTGTAAAATTGCAAAAATGTGACTATCCCGTTACGCATTGCGGGATGATTCAGTTGGACTCACTTAATCGTCCTTGGGTAATTCACTCCTTATCCAGCAGTGTTTCGGAGAAAGATGGTATACAAATTGAACCGCTTCAAAAATTCCTTAATGAAAGTGTTCCAAGAACTTTAATAGTTTCTAGGTACAAAGGAGCAAGCAACATTGGAAACCAATTAATTGAAAGAGCCAACTATTACCTCGCTAAAAAGGTGCCATTCGACCATGCTTTCGATAAAGAAGATTCTAACGAAATGTATTGTACAGAATTGTTTTACCACATCTTCACCGATGTAGTGCGAAAAGATATTTTTGAAAAACAGTTTCAAGAAAACACAACAGGCATTTATGACTTAACCACATTTTTAGACCCTGAGTACTTTGAAATTATTGTGAATCATTCTAAATGAAATGCGCTTATATCAAAAAGCGAAGCCACTTCAATCAAGAACATTGAAAAAAAATCATTTAATTTTAGAAATTTTCTGAACTCTTTAGATGCGAATGCTGTTAAAACGTTTAAATTTACGGCAGAAAAAAATTAAAACTGAAATAACATGAAAGTTACTGTAGTTGGAGCTGGAAATGTTGGAGCAACTTGCGCCAATGTATTAGCTCACAGAGAAATTGCCAATGAAATCGTTTTGTTGGATATTAAAGAAGGTTTTGCAGAAGGTAAGGCTTTGGATATTTGGGAAACTTCCCCAATTAATTTGTATGATTCTAGAACTATTGGATCTACTAATGATTATGCCATGACTGCTGACTCAGAAGTTGTAGTTATTACGTCAGGATTACCAAGAAAACCTGGTATGTCAAGAGACGATTTAATCGCAACAAATGCTGGAATTGTTAAATCAGTAACGGAGCAAATTATTAAGTATTCACCAAATGCCAAAATCATTTGCGTTTCTAATCCATTGGACGTAATGACTTATTGCACTTATTTGACTGCAAAAGTAGACTCTTCGAAAGTTTTTGGTATGGCCGGAGTTTTAGACACAGCAAGATACCGCTCTTTCTTAGCTATGGAATTAAACGTTTCTCCTAAAGATATTCAAGCAGTATTAATGGGTGGTCACGGTGACACAATGGTGCCACTTCCAAGATATACAACTGTTGCTGGAATTCCAGTAACTGAACTAATCGATTCAGATAAATTGAATGAAATCATCGAAAGAACCAAATTTGGTGGCGGTGAAATCGTTAAATTACTTGGCACTTCTGCTTGGTATGCACCTGGAGCTGCTGCTGCACAAATGGTTGAAGCAATTGTTAGAGACCAAAAAAGAATCTTCCCAGTTTGTGCTTGGCTACAAGGTGAATACAACATGAAAGACATCTATCTAGGTGTACCTGTTGTACTTGGTAAAAACGGAATTGAAAAAATCATTGAATTAGATTTGAATGCAGAAGAGAAAGCATTATTAGAAGAGTCTGCTAATGCTGTAAAAAGCGTTATGAAAGTACTTGACGATATGAATGTAGTAGCATAATACTAAAATGAGATCTCATTTAAAGAGGTTATCCTTTAGGATAGCCTCTTTTTTGTTTGTTTAAAAACTGACAAACGTCATGTTTCGGTGTAACAAAAGTTCTTTTTTTAAACGGACAAACAACGTTCCTTTGTACCAGTTAATAATTAAAAACTAAATATCATGAAAGTAGAACAAATTTATACAGGATGTATCGCACACGCGGCATACTACATTGAAAGTAAAGGAGAGGCAGCAGTTTTTGATCCTTTAAGAGAAGTGCAGCCTTACATCGACAGAGCCGAAAAAGATGGAGCTAAAATGAAGTATGTTTTTGAAACGCATTTCCACGCTGATTTTGTATCTGGACATTTAGATTTAGCTAAAAAAACAGGTGCTGACATAGTTTTTGGTCCTACAGCAAAACCTGGCTTTGAGGCTATTGTTGCAACGGACAACCAAGAATTTAAAGTTGGAGATTACACGATTAAGACCATCCATACACCTGGACACACCATGGAATCGACAACTTATTTATTGATAGATGAAAATGGAAAAGAACACGGTATCATTACTGGCGACACTTTATTCATTGGTGATGTAGGCCGTCCAGATTTGGCACAACACGTGATTGCTGATTTAACAGAAGAAAAACTGGCAGCACACTTATTTGATTCGCTGCGTAACAAAATCATGCCTTTAAGTGACGATTTAATCGTTTATCCAAATCATGGCGCTGGATCTGCATGCGGAAAGAAAATGAGCACAGAAACAACGGACACTTTAGGCAATCAGAAAAAAACTAATTATGCCTTAAGACCTGATATGACCAAAGAGGAGTTTATCAAGGAACTATTAACAGGCTTAACAACTCCTCCAGGATATTTCCCTAAGAATGTCTTAATGAACATTCAAGGTTATGAAAGTCTTGATAAGGTAATGGATCGTGCTAAAAAACCAATGGATGCTGCTACATTTGAATTAGTCGCCAATGAATCTAGACCACTAATTTTAGATACAAGACCAGCGGATGATTTCCACAAAGGATTTATTCCTAATTCCATTAACATTGGCCTAGATAGCAATTTTGCTATGTGGGTTGGAGAATTGATTCCAGATATTAAGCAAGAGATACTTTTGGTAACAGAAACTGGCAAAGAAGAAGAAAGCATCATTCGATTATCGCGAGTTGGCTACGACCATGCTATTGGCTACCTAGAAGGAGGATTCGAAGCTTGGGAAAAAGCAGGAAAAGAAGTTGATCAGATTAATCGCATTTCTGCTGAAGAATTTGCTAAGGAAATAGCTACTGGAACAAAAGTTTTTGATGTTAGAAAAGCAAGTGAATTCGATTCTCAACATGTGATAGGAGCCAACAACACACCGCTTGGCAACATCAATGATTACTTGGCAGAATTTCCTAAAGAAGAAAAATTTATCTTGCATTGTGCTGGAGGATACAGAAGTATGATTGCTTCTTCAATTCTAAAAGCTAGAGGTTGGGATAATTTTGTAGATGTTGTCGGTGGTTTTAAAGCTATTGAAGCAACAAATGTTCCTGTTTCTGAATATGTTTGCCCAACAACACTCTTGTAAAGCACTCGATTTAAGTTAGTTATAGTTATAAAAAGGAGGCTTCATCAGAAGCCTCCTTTTTTTTACTGGATATTTCAGTATATATAAAATTCATTGATGAATACAACTGAGTGTATTTTGATTTACATTTGTTCATATAAAACAAGCAGCCATGAAGATCCAAGTTATTTTACCATTTGTTCTTGTCGGACTAATGTCTTTTCAATGCAACAAACATAATTATTATTGTACGGAAGAGTTTGTAATGCACAGCACAGAATTGGTTGATGCATTCGGTGAGAAAGTAGCTTATGAAAGTTACGCTGTTATTCTTGAAGCAACAGGAGACACCGTAATTACAGAACAAAGCTACCCTTTTGAAACCGACTATTTCAACCAAATTATTGTCTTAACCGATAATGAAATATATTATACAGCAAGCACTGCAACAAAATTTTCATTAGCAATTATAATAGATAGTACCAAACAAGTTAATGGAAAATTCGTATTCCATAATGATGGGTGCCACATTCGAAAGCTTGGTGGTCCCAGTCAGATAATCGTAAATTAACTTTCACCGTGATTAATTAACTGGATTAAAAAAGCCATCCGATTTGGATGGCTTTTTTATCAGTCTTAGATTATTATCGTGTAAATAGCATTTCACGCAATTTAGGGAAAGGCCATAAATCATCATCTACCAATTTTTCTAATTTATTAGCGTGGTAAGCGATAATGTCAAATTGCGCTTTGACTGTATCGCGATAAGCCGCAGCACGCTCTTCGATCGCTTCAATTTTATTGGCTTTCTTTCTATTATCCAACATTACCCCAGCAGCAGCATGCATTTTTGATATGTGCGAAGATATCAATTCGATTAATTTTGTCTGAACTTTAGAAGCCTCAGTGCTTGACCCACCTAAAACGTCCTTCAAACCTTTAACATTTTGAATTAATCTATTTTGATATTCAATAGCGGCAGGAATGATATGGTTTTGCGTTAAATCCTCAATCAATCTGGCTTCAATTTGAATTCTTAAAATGTATTTTTCAAATTCGATTTCCTGACGAGCTAAGATTTCTCTTTTGGTCAATACATTATTTTTTTCAAATAATTCATGAACTTTATTATCCGACCAAACCTTTAAAGCACTAACAGCATCTTTTAAGTTTTTCAACCCTCTCTTTGTTGCTTCCTTTACCCACTCATCACTGTATCCATTGCCTTCAAAACGAATAGGCTTTGATGTTGTGATTAACTGTTGAAGTTCTTTTAAAATGGCTTCATCCTTACCATTTCCTTTGGCTATTCTGGCATCAACATTCTTTTTGAATTCTTTTAATTGTTGTGCTACAATGGTATTTAACACTGTCATTGGATGCGCACAGTTTGCAGAAGAACCTACTGCTCTGAATTCAAACTTATTACCTGTGAAAGCGAATGGTGAAGTTCTGTTTCTATCTGTATTATCTAGAAGAATCTGAGGGATTTTACCGATATTTAGTTTAAGTTCTGTCTTGTCTTGCGGAGTCATTTTACCCGCTTTGATGTTCTTCTCTAAGTCATCTAAAGCTTTGGTCAACTGCGAACCAATAAATACAGAAATAATTGCTGGTGGTGCCTCGTGACCACCAAGTCTATGGTCGTTTGATGCACTTGCAATAGATGCTCTTAACAAATCAGCGTGGTCATAAATTGCTTTAATCGTATTTACAAAGAAAGTTAAGAACTGTAAGTTACTCTTTGGATTTTTTCCTGGTGCCAATAAGTTAACACCTGTATCTGTAGCCAATGACCAGTTATTGTGTTTTCCAGAACCATTTAGTCCAGCAAAAGGTTTCTCATGTAAGATCACTCTAAAGTCATGCTGTCTAGCAATTTTCTCCATCAAGTCCATCAACAAGAGATTGTGATCGTTCGCTAAATTACACTCTTCAAAAATAGGAGCACATTCAAATTGATTAGGCGCAACCTCATTATGTCTGGTTGTAACTGGAATACCTAATTTAATGGCCTCATTTTCAAAATGACGCATGAATGCTGTAACGCGCTCTGGAATGGAACCAAAGTAATGGTCATCTAACTGTTGACCTTTTGCTGGTGCCTGACCAAAAAGCACACGGCCCGTCATCATTAAGTCAGGTCGGGCATTAAATAGTGCCTTATCGATCAAAAAGTATTCTTGCTCCCAGCCAAGCGTTGCAGAAACTTTAGTCACATTTTTATCAAAATATTTACAAACCTCAACCGCTGCTTTATCCACCTCGTTCAATGCCTTCAATAATGGCATTTTATAATCCAAAGCCTCACCAGTATAAGCAATAAAGATAGTAGGCACACATAAAGTGTTGGAAATTACAAAAGCAGGAGAAGAAGGATCCCAAGCCGTATAACCTCTCGCTTCAAAGGTATTTCTGATTCCACCGTGCGGAAAAGAAGAAGCATCTGGCTCCTGTTGCACTAACAAGTCACCACTAAACTGTTCGATTGCTCTACCAGGACCAACAGGTTTAAAGAAAGCGTCATGTTTTTCTGCTGTAGCACCCGTTAATGGTTGAAACCAATGCGTGTAGTGCGTGGCACCCTTGGACAAAGCCCAGTCTTTCATTGCAGTTGCTACCATATCTGCAATTCTTCTATCAATACGCGACCCATCCGCAATGGCCTGCTTAATAGACTTATAGGCTTCATCTGGCAAATACTCACGCATTACCTCCAAATGAAAAACGTTCTCCCCAAAGAGTGTTGATACCTTTGTTACTTTGTTGATTGATTGCGGCTTGCGATGCAATACATCCTGATAAGCCTGCTTACGAACATGTGACATATTTTCTTTTTTTTGCAAATGTATGAAAACAACACCCTGTTTAATTAAAAAAAACACTTTTTTTATCAACACCCCCTATTATATAAGCCAAAAACACAACAATCACAACCTTTTACTCCAACAGACCCCGTCTAGAAAAGGGTCAAAACAGAAAAATGTTTATTTTATGGTCAACTTGTTCACATTAATATTATTTAAAAACAAGTTAACAACGCCCTGTATTGTAACCAAGAACACCTTATTATTAAAAATTCGTTCACTCAATACCTGACAAAAAGTTGATTGTACACGCGCTTATCAGAAAATTCAGCCAATTTTAAGCCCTGAAAGATTCATTTTTGTCTAAAGCACCTGCTTTCAGTTGAAAAAAGCACTTTTGTTTCATCAAAATCATTTTGACACATAAGAGAACATTTACTTTTCTCAATTAAAAGATTATTTAGTTTTACACTTGAAATTAATATTACCAAATTCATGGAAGATTTTTTGAGTGCCAATTACTGGAATAATCGATACGAAAGAGACCAAACAGGTTGGAATTTAGGTGAAGTCTCTCCTGCAATCCAACAATATATCGATGGAGGTAACATCCCAAAAGATAGCGCAGTATTAATTCCAGGAGCTGGAAGAGCCTATGAGGCAAAACACATGCTGGCTAATGGTTATACAAATGTGCATGTAATTGATTTCGCACCCGACTTGATTGCCCAACTTCAGGAAAAATTACCTAACAAAACTCTAAAACTGCATTGTATCGATTTTTTTGAACATGAAGGTCAATATGATTTCATTATTGAACAAACATTCTTTTGTGCTATTCATCCAGATAAGAGAAAAGATTACGCCCAAAAGATGAAATCCTTACTTAAGCCAACGGGGAAATTGGTTGGTTTAATGTTCAATAGATCGTTCGAAGATGGCCCACCATTTGGAGGCTCAACAAAGGAATACAAAGCACTGTTTCAAAAATGGTTCAATAAGGTTGAAATTGCTTCATGTATGAATTCTCACCCTGCAAGACAAGGATCTGAGGTTTGGATAACCATAAGTAACGAGTAGCCTATTTTAAAATCGCTGCGCAATCTTTGGCAAAGTAGGTCAAAATGGCATCAGCCCCTGCTCTTTTGATACTCAACAATGTTTCCATCATCACGCTATCATAATCCAGCCAGCCTTTTTGCGCAGCTGCATGAATCATTGCATATTCACCAGAAACATTGTAAGCGGTGATCGGCAAGTTCGTTTTTTCTTTCAATAAATGAATGATATCCAAGTAGGCTAAAGCGGGCTTTACCATCAAAAAATCTGCTCCTTCAGCTGCATCAAGCTCTGCTTCTATTAAAGCGTCTCTTTTATTCGCAGGATTCATCTGATAAGTTTTTTTATCACCAGATTTTGGTGCCGACTCTAGTGCATCTCGGAACGGACCATAAAATGCACTTGCATACTTTGCAGTATAGGACATAATGCTAACATCAGTATAACCTTCTTTATCCAAGGCTTGGCGAATATAACCTACTCTACCATCCATCATATCTGAAGGACCGAGAATGTCATATCCTGCTTGTGCTTGCGCTAGGCTCATTTTTGCTAAAATAGGCAAAGTTTGATCATTTAATATCTCTCCATTCTCTACCAAACCATCATGCCCATCTGAACTGTAGGGATCCATTGCAACGTCACTCATTAATACAATTTGCGGAAATGCTTCTTTTAATGAGCGAGCATAATTCAAATAAAAATTATCCGAAGCATAACTATAAGTTGCGAATCTGTCTTTTTTGCTTTCTTCCACCGCAGGAAACAAAACAAAAGTGTGAATACCCAATTGAAGGGCAGTCTCTACCTCACGTAATAAGTCATTTTTACCTAACCTACAAATATTGGGTAAGGAGGGAATAGCGGTTTGTTCATTTTCCTTCTCCGTAATGAACAGTGGGTAAATTAAATCGTTTACAGTGAGCGCTGTTTCTGCGACCATATCCCTAATTGCTGCTGACTTTCTGTTTCTTCTCGGCCTATTGGTGTTCATTTTGCAATTTGTTTGGGCTAATATACCGAATAAATAAAAGGAGTTCGCATAAAATGATTGAAAAATCAATATTCTTAAAGCTGGATAAAATTTTGCACTTTTGCTATATCAATGAAAAACAACTACGAAAATAGGATTTTCGGATTGGATGTTATGCGATGCATGGCACTCATATTTGTTTTACTTATTCACAGTGAGTTTTTTCTTCGGAGGAATTTCAACCCTGATTTCATAAAGCATATTCCAGATGGTGTGGAGCTATTTTTCATGTTGAGTGGCTATTTAATTGGAAGATTAATCATACAAGAGTTTATTGTTGCGCCGTCCGTCAATTGGAGGGTGCTAGCCAACTTTGTTCAGCGGCGTTTGTATCGAACACTTCCCAATTATTATTTACTTTTAGCCATCAATGTACTCTTAATTTTTTTGGGTTGGATTCCAGGGTACATCAATAAATTTCTAATTACCTATCCCTTCTTCATGCAGAACTTCTTTAAACCTTACGATTTTTTGTTTTGGGAATCATGGAGTCTTAGTGTGGAAGAGTGGTTTTATTTCTTATTTCCTAGTAGCTTATTCATAGGGATAATACTACTGAAAAAATGGTCTAGACAAAAGGTGATGTTATTTTGTATTCTAAGCTTTCTAATACTTCCTACTATTTTCCGTCTTTATACTTACGATGTTGATTTAGATAGGGATTTATTTTTTCGCAAATTGGCAATAAATAGATTTGACGCCTGTATATATGGCATACTCATGGCCTATTTGATGCATTATAACAAAGCGATATTTCAATCAAAAGCCTTCAATTTTATATTATTTCTGATTGGAACTATTACTTTTTTTTACTTTAACAGGTTATCGGGAAATGACTATTACCAAAAAACGTTTTATTTCAATATACAAGGCATATCCCTGATGTTATGGGCACCTTTTTTAATCTCCCTTAAAGTAAATTCCAAAACATTGAAATTTGGTATAGCGCATCTGAGCTTAATCTCTTATGCGATTTATTTAATCCATCTTCCTATCATCCATATTTTCGACTATTTTCTTCCGTCGATTGCTACTACCGAAATGACTTTTATTTACATCTTCTATTGGATAATCAATTTATATATTGGTCATTTGATTTTTAAATTTTACGAAAAACCAATTATGTTAAAACGAGAGAAATGGACCAAAAAATTGATGCATAAAAAAATGCCACACTGAGCATGCGGCATTTTACACTAACTAAAACTATACGTCATATCGACGAAAACCTAAAAAGAACTTAAACTTGAAACAAAAATAAATTGTGCAATCTAGATAAAAAATGATGAAAATCAGTTTTTACAAAATTCCCTAATCAAGTCAGCGTAATTTCAACCAGCTGATTTAACGCATGAGGTACATTTTACCCCAGTTACGTTTAAAATGTTGATCCGCTCCAGAACTTCTATGCTCTATCGATTCTCCATTAATTCTCGCTGTAACTTGGTATAGATAAACCCCATTGGCCAATTGGTCACCAAACTCATCTCTTCCATCCCAAGCATACTCTGTAATATTTCTTCCAATCCGAATTGGTCCCAACTCGTCTTGTGTAATTTCTCTTACCACCCTTCCTGTAACCGTCATGATTCGAATGAGTATCTCGTCAGGCACTTCCATTCCTGTTAACGTAAACACAAACCGCGTTTTGGTTGAGAAAGGGTTGGGATAATTCATCATATGGGTAATGGAAGAGCCAAGAATTACATCAAATTTAATTCGGTATTCTAAATCTCCGGATAAATTTCCTGAACGGTCGGCACCCTGCACGAGCAGTTCGTATTCACCATCTTCCTCAAATTCAGCAGGGAAAATAATTTTAAATTTCAAATTATCACCATCTGCTGGTATCCACTGCATAATTTGGTTACCACTACCATCTAAAAAAGGGATCTTTTTTTGAACTCCTGAAGGTGGAGTTAAAAATATTCCAAATAAGCTCGTATCTTTATCAGAGTCCATTACTAGGTAAGGGTTATTATCTTTCAAGGTAATAACAATCTCAGAACGAGGATTTACAATATCACCATTCAATAGATGTATTCCATCAAATGTAACATCTAGAATAGGGTTGATGTCATCTTCAGCAATATGAAATGGCAATTGCAATACATTATTAAAATGGGCTAATTCAGGCTGGTCTTTTATCAAAGAAGCAGAAACATTCAAAAAAGGATTTACCTCCATCCATAGGACATTGTTACCAACAAGACCAATGGTAGGAAACGTAATCGTGTCTCTTAAAGTTTCCCCAACTCGCAGAGAGTCTTGTCGCGGATAACTGATTGGGTGAATATTTTGGTTGCGATCCACAATCCAGTAATTGACAAGTAGAGAATCCATAGGAAGATGACTAATGTTTTTGACATCAACTGCAAAGGAAATATCTTGACCTTCACGCAAAGAGTCTGGTGAATTCGGTTTAAAAGTATATTGCAAAGTTCCATCTATTGCTGCTTCCGGAAGTGTTTCGTAAAGTACATGCCATCTATCAATTTGTGCTGGAGTTTGATCAATACTATCAATATAAGTGGCCTGCAATTGCAAGTAAGGATATTGAGCGGCATCTATCAAATTATTAAAATTGATAATGGAGTCATTTGGTGTAAAAGTTGTATCTATTTGAAATTGAAATGAACGATTTGCGTCTAATGCACGAATCGAGAGCTTTGTTTTATCAAAATTAGGATTCTCCAATGGATCTTGTTTCCAATAAACCGTGTGCCATTTTAAGGCGGGTCCTATAATAGTAGAACGCTCAGTGCCTTTAAAAGCAGATCCTTCAACTGTTTTAGCTACTTGAATAAAATCCCCGGCATTTTCAGCATGAATAATTTGAGTTGATGTCGGATCACCCTTTGTAATCACCATAGCAAATGCTCGGTTTGGCTGTCCTGGCGCAATACCTGTAGCTCCTAGGGCTTGAAAAGTTTGAAAAAGACTTGGATGTAGATTTTGCCAATTATCGTATTGCGCAAATCGAGAGGTGTAGATCACAATGTGATGACCATTTGGAATAGCATTCAGCATATTTTCTAAATTCTGCAATTGCGCAGTGCTATTCTGACGGAAAATAAAGTAGAATTCTACTCTATTTCTACATGCTGCTCCATTATTGGCGTTTCCAAATTGGTTGTTCACATTTTGTCCTCCATTAAAAGTTCCCCAAGGCTCAAAAGTTACAGGGTCCACAACACCAACATGAATAGAAGGGGTAGTTGTACATACTGCATATTCAACGATTTCGCCATTCATCATCCAAAGTGTCTGGGACAATGTAGTGGCATTTGATGCATTATCATGGACTTGCGCTTGGAGTTCTCTAAACGCTGGCTCAAACTTCCGCTGCCTAGAAGGTCTGTCATAATTAACACCATTAAAACCACCATTTTTGAACTGGTAAAAATGGTCTTGGCCCCATCCTTCTTTACCTTTGATATATTGAAAAGAATGTTCAATCCAAAAAGGGGTTGTACTATCCACAGCAACCCTCCAAAAATAAGCCATACTATCCTTTAAAATTAGTGGTGCACTAGCATTGTTGGATACAAATCTCCAGTCATTTGGAAACACCTCCTTTACCCCTCCTAAACCACTCACCATTGCATATCTGTGCTGCGGACTGTTAAACAAATCCGTTGTGTCAATTTCAAAACGATAGGTGTTGAAGCCAGCAATTGGATTGATGGTGGAGGCTTTTAAAACTACAGAATCATTGGGGACGACCGCATAGTTATAAGGTAAAACAGGAATAATACCGTCAATGTTAATGAATAAATCTACCGTAACCTCATTATTTCCGTATTCATCATAAATTTCATCAACAAAAGACGGAATATCTGCTTGAATATTAAAACTATTTAATCCTATTCCAATTTGAGGCTGTAAGGGCATCTTGAAAGTAAAAGTATCGCGGTAATGCAATCCTTTGATTTCAAACTTGTACAAAGAGTCAATGTCTGAACTTGGGAACATTCGGCGGATGTCCAAGCTGAAAGTATCTAGAATGCTCTTTCCTAAATTTGTCAGTACTACATTCATTTGAATGGAGTCAGTTGTTAAGTCGAAGGAAGTAGGTTCAAAGAAAACATCTTGAATAGTAAGGTCAATTTCAGGAAGCGAGTGCCAATTTAACTTCATTAATGGATCCCCATGCAAAGCCATTTGCTGAACGGTTGTTTCAAGAATAAAGTTCGTGCTATTTCCTTCGATAGCTTCAATCGTTTTTTTCAATTGTTGAGCGAGAGGAAGCCCATAATTTTTAGGACTGATTTGACGATACAATTCACTAGAGAAATTATACAAAAATGAAGCAAATCCCAATTTTGTGGAGGACAGAAATCCTACTGTTCCAAGGTTTGGAATCAAAACAAATCGCTCAGAAGCAGACTGGCCAATAGGTTGAAAAATATCACCTGTATAACAGGAATTACCAAGTAATATAGGATATTTTCCTGTATTACCCCAATTTTCAGGATCATCAACATTTTGATCAAAACCAGTAGCAGATGCGTGACCGAAAAAAGTCATTAAAGAAACACCTTCTTGCAAACGAGCTGTAACTTCTGTTGTCAAGACAGGGTTAAATGGATTAGAATTATCTTTAAAATAGGATGTCACATTACCACCAAAGTATTGGTTTTCAATGGTATGCTTCATGTTGTTCAAATAAGTTCTAAAGGTTTGTTGCTCGCCGGCATTGGCACCACCTCCAAAATGTAGAATTTGCTTTTGCCATTCTTTATTGGGTTTATTGTAAACATCATTCTGGTTTTGCGCATTTTCATATACTTGAAGTTTCTCTAAATATGCTGCTAAATCAGCGTTATTTCTTGCAGCAATGCGACCTGTAGGAATAAATGGCGCCCAAGAATTACTATTGTTAAATCGTGCAGTAATAATATTATCACTGGAAGGATATCCATAACTCGGCACCAATGAATTAGCATAAGAGGCAGCGCTTTTTCGTGTACCAGCCCCCGTAAAAGTATTAGGCTCATTAGCCTCACGGATGCCTTTACCCATTAGCAAGAGTCCCACTGGCTTATCGATGGTAGCATTATACGCAAAATTCGCCATTCTTCTTATGCCAAAGATGTGTTTCATCACTCCACCTCCAAATTGCAAATAAAGTTCATCAACATCCAACAATACGCTATTGTGTCCACCTCCCGCAGCAGAGGATCTGTAGTTACGATATTGGTTCGAAGCCGATTGCAAGCTTTTATGGGTCACCATGATAAAAGCTGATTCAAAATTAACATTATTGAAATTCGTAAATTGACCGTTACCATTTACTGGCATTAAAGAAGTAATATTTTGAATTTGATTCTGACTTGCAATAACTACTCTTTGTCGCGTACCAACAGTTGAATTGGGGATAAGTAGCTGCCAAACACCACCGTTATTCACCATTGGTATTCTTCTGGGAACATTACCATCAAACACATAACAAGCAGGATTATTAAGGTTAGTAGCGGTTAAATCTAATCGAATCTTGGCTTGAGTTGGGTTGTTTTCAACCCAAAACTCATTGTAAGTTAAATTACCAATATTGGGTTGTCTTGGATAATCCAAGTGTAAATAATGTACTGATTGAAAGTCCGTTGCGGCTCCTTGATCTCCAATTATTCTGAAAGCCACATTTGTATTAGGTGAAGACAATAAATTAGGCGAAAAAGTTTCATTAACAATGGTTTGTCTTATCCCGATAAATATTTCGCTGTAAAGCATTTGATTCGTTGAACCTACTTCCCAGCGCAAGTGATGATTTCCTTGTCCGGTAAAGTTAGCATTAGAGTTCGCCATACTTTTACCGTGAAAGGCAACTGGAGGTGCACCTGCACCCGTAAAAGCATTAGGTGTTGGGACAGCAATATTTAATGTAAATCCATTAGCCCCATTGTTGTTAGAGCCTCCCCAACCTTCTCCTGGTTCAAAAAAGGAAGAAAAAGCATTCAAGATATTATTTCCACCGTAATAATTTGAATTATAATTGATTGCAGTGCGTTGCCAAAAAAAAATTGCCGGTGAGTAAATCCCAAAATTAACATCTGTCTCTTGTACAAATCTTTTATTACTTCCAGAACGCCAAGTCAAGAAATAAACTAGCGTATCGTTGTATAAACTATAAGCAGGATTGGAAATCGTATTAGGATCATTGTACAGCAGCGAATCTAACCAACCATCATTTCTTTGTGCATAAAACTCAATAAAATCGCCTGGACCAAAAACACCATCACCACCGTCTTCTACGCGAATTGGCTGTTCTCTCTCTTTTCCAAAAACCTGAAAGTCTTGAGGAGCTATTGAAGAAGGATTAATACCAGCGTTTTGTAATGTTTGAAAACTTATCCTATACAAACCAGTACTGGTAATTTTCATGGTATAATACTGCTGATTATAATTAATCCATTCATTTCCATAAGGCTGTGCAAATACAGTCAATGAACACAAAGACAGTAAAAACAAAAGAAAAGATGGTATATTTTTCATCCTATCGAAACAAACAATTTAATTTCTTGAATTTTAACACTAACAAAAGTAAAAAATAAATTGGTTTAAGTGTTAAAATCAAAGTGTATTTTTTATATTATTCTATTGAAAATACGGAACTTAAGGAAATGAAAATTTCAAAAATGAAAGTTTTCTGTCGGCTATTCACCAACCCGCTTAAATGGCTCTCTGAAGCCAAATTTCAGAGAAATAACATGAGAAAAAAGCGATTCTTCTTGATTCCCAATATTCGTAAAAGCATAGTCCAACGTAACACCTTTCAAAGTTACACCTACACCAATATTCGGTTGAAAAGTCAGATATTGGGTTGCATCAAAATTTTTCAAATATTGAAAATTACTAACTCCGCCTCTTAACCTCACCAAGTCTTGATAACCAACTTCCACGCCCATTACTGGATCCATACTAAAAATATTCGATTGCACTAAGGTATTACGTCTACCATCAGTGGTTACAGCGGAATTGATTTCAGGCGCAATAAAAATACCTTTTTGTCCAATATCGATTTTTTTTCTTGCAGCCAAAATCACCCTTGGCATGGTAATTTCGAGTCCGTTTTCTGGAATTTCGTTGCCTGTATCAATAAATACCTCTTGCATTTGCGCATCCAAATTAAATATCCATGCGTTAAATGTAGATGTTGCATCCCTAACAATTGCTCCAAACTCCCAGCCAGATTTCGGCTGATATTGCATCCCAACATCAATTCCAAACCCCCAAGCTCTAGCAAAATCTCCAGCTCTCCTATGAACAACTTTAAAAGAGCCACCATAAGACATTCCTTCAATGTTTCTTACTTTGCGCGCATAAGATAGAAGAAAAGCATAATCAGCGGCAGTAAATAAGGTAATTCGATCGTAATCGATATTTCCTTCATTATTGATCAATTGCGTTGTATTTGGGATGTCATCAACTCCAAAGCGCAGCGCCGTAAAACCAATCGCACTTTCATCATCTATACTGTGCGCAATTCCTATGTAATCATATTTTGCGATTCCTGCGAAATATTCGGAATGCATTAAAGCAAACTCCAAATTATTTGTAACATGGGTTAAACCAGCTGGATTCCAGTAACCTGCCGTTACGTCATCTACCCCTGCTACCAAAGCGTTACCTAAACCAAGTGCACGAGCCCCAACTCCTATCTGTAAAAACTCGTTCGAATATTTCGGTGCGTTAGTACTTTCGTTTTGTTGCGCTACCAATGACTGCATTAGCAATAGACAAGAGAAAACAACGATAATTTTATTTTTCATATTGGCATTCACAACATAGATAACATCAAAATTCGCAAAAAATTATTTATTCAATCATTTTTTTATCAGATAATTACAAAAATAATTAGCGCAAGACAGATTTAAACCTTAGTATTAACGGCTATACCTAATTCATTTAATTGTTCTTCATCAATGCTGGATGGCGCATTGATCATAACATCTCTACCCGCATTATTTTTAGGGAATGCAATGAAATCACGAATGGAATCAGCTCCGCCCATTGTTGCCACCAACCTATCTAAACCAAAAGCAATTCCACCGTGTGGGGGTGCTCCATACTCAAAAGCATTCATTAAAAAACCAAATTGTTCTTGGGCTTGTTCTTCTGAAAAACCAAGTAATTCAAACATTTGTGCTTGAATTTTTTTATCGTGAATTCTAATTGAACCGCCTCCTAATTCTACGCCATTCATGGCTAAATCGTAAGCGTTGGCTCTTACAGCAGTAGGATCAGATGCTAACAAATTAAAATCCTCTGCTTTGGGCGAAGTAAAGGGATGATGCATAGCATGATATCGATTGGAATCCTCATCCCATTCCAAAAGAGGAAAATCTAATACCCAAAGCGGCTTGAAGACATTTGGATTACGCAAGCCAAGCTCATCGCCTAAATGTAATCGCAATTCATTCATTTGTTTACGCACTTTTTCTGTTGTACCGCTTAATATTAATAACAAGTCCCCAGGTTTAGCCTCCGTATAATTCGTCCATTCTTTTAAATCATCAGTGCTGTAAAATTTATCTACAGAACTTTTCAGCGTGCCATCTTCATTGTATTTCAAGTACACCATTCCACTTGCTCCAATTTGAGGTCGCTTCACCCAATCTACGAGCGCATCTATTTGTTTTCGAGTGTAAGCCGCACAGCCTTCAGCGACGATAGCAATCACACTTTCAGCCTCATCAAAGATCTTGAAGCCTTTATCTTTGGTCAAGGCATTCATATTGTGGAACTCCATTCCAAAACGGATATCTGGCTTGTCCGAACCATATTTTTCCATAGCTTCGGAATAGGTCATTCGAGGGAACTCACCTTCAAATTCGACTCCACGGCACGCTTTAAACAAGTGTTTAATGAGCCCTTCAAAAGTATTTAAAATATCCTCTTGATCAACGAAGGCCATCTCACAATCAATCTGCGTAAATTCTGGCTGTCTATCTGAACGCAAATCTTCATCTCGAAAACATTTTACAATCTGATAGTAACGATCTATTCCGGCTACCATCAACAACTGTTTGAATGTCTGAGGTGATTGCGGCAATGCATAAAACTCTCCTTGATTCATTCTACTTGGCACAACGAAATCACGCGCACCTTCAGGCGTTGATTTAATCAAATAAGGCGTTTCTACATCCATGAAGTTCAAACTATCCAAATATTTTCGTGTTTCAAGCGCTACTTTATTTCTAAGTCTTAATTTATCTTGAATCACATTTCTACGAATGTCCAAATACCTATATTGCATGCGTAATTCATCTCCTCCATCCGTATCGTTTTCTATGGTAAAAGGAGGTGTTTTTGCGGCATTCAATACCTGAAGTTCATTTACTTCTATTTCAATATCTCCAGTCGGTAATTGTTTGTTTTTACTTGTTCTTTCTATAACAGTACCCTTAACTTGTATGACAAACTCCCTGCCTAGCTGACGAGCAGCCTTATTCAAACCTTCATTTTGCTGGTTATTAAAAGCAAGTTGTGTGATACCATATCGGTCTCTTACATCTACGAATGTCATCCCTCCCATTTCACGAACACGTTGCACCCAACCAGCCAAAACAACCACTTGTCCTTGATGTTCTATTCTTAATTCTCCACAACTATGTGATCTATACATACTATTGATTTTTAGACAAAAATATAAATAAGGAATATTCAATACACTTTTTTAAATGAATTTCCTAAAGTAACTAAAATTAAGAGTTAGGCTATACGATAAATACAGACAAAAAAAGAATGGACAAATGCATTACACTTGTCCATTCTTTTCTAAACCATGTTAAACTATAAAACCCAAAAGTCTCAACCACAAAAACTTTGTGCAAATATATTACAGCTTTTTCTTTTCACCAAACATCTTTAAATTTTTTTAAAAAAAAAGCGGCTGATAGCCGCTTTAAAAATAATCCCTATTCTATTTCAACATCCTCAGATTGATCTTCTCCTTCTTCTGGCTCCCAATCCATCCTTAGCACTTCCGCTTCAGTTCTACGATTATACTGATGCAGGCGCTCAAACATTATGTTGTTATCTTTTCCTTTATATTGATTAATGTATGCTTCTGACAGAAGTATCTCCTCATAAGGTGTTCCGTCCGTTGGTCGTTTAACTCTATAATCACCCTCTACCTTAAAAATTGTTCTTGGGTCATCTTCTCCTCGACCCTCAGCAACCAATCTTCTAGGATCAACTCCTCTTTCTTTCACTAAATAGTCCACACAAGACTGAGCCCTTTTCTCAGCTAATACTTTATTGGACTGAGCAGTACCTCTTGAATCCGTGTGCGACATCAACTTCAACTTCATTCCAGGATATTCTTCTAATAAGTCCACAACAAAGTTTAATGAGTCTTTTGAGTTAATAGTCTCATCAATTAGCAACTCCCATCTTGCAAGCGCATAACGCACCTCAGGCAATACAATAGGAGTTTTGGCTAATAATGGTATTTCGATGATAAAGTCTTGATCATACTCTAGTCCAATAGTGGAGAATTTACCAACATCACTACTTTCGTGATATCCTTCCAAAGGAAGTATACGAACTTCGTAGCTTGTTTCTTCATTAATGAATCTATTACCATCTACTTTTTTATCCCAGAAGAACACCCCTTCTGCGTTAGTTACACCAGTAAAGGTTTCACCACCTCCATTAACTTGAATAGTTGCGCCAGGAATTCGATCTGGCGAGCCTATTTCATTAACATACACTTTTAAGGTAAATAAGTTTGGGGGTAATTCATAGGACCAAATATCTCCTAGACCTCTAGTACCTAAAGAACCTTTTCTTGTGGAAGTAAAATAACCATTTCTCTTATCTACCTCAGTAAGATGATAATCGTCTGCATCTGAGTTTATTGGTGTACCCATATTCTCAGGTTCAATCCACCTCATATTGTCTCCTTGTCTTATCGCTTTAAAAATATCCAAACCACCTAATCCGATGTGTCCGTTAGAAGCAAAAAACAAATCACCATTTAAAGCTAATGTAGGAAAAAGTTCATCACCTGGTGTATTAACTTCTGGGCCTAAATTAACCGGTTCAGACCAAGTACTAGACCTTCTATCAAAGGTGCTGTACCATAAATCCATACCACCTTGACCACCTGGCAAATCACTTGCAAAAACCATTGAGTTGCCATCAGGCATAGGACATGGATGTCCTATAGAAATTGAATCATGCGGTTGAAGCATTACTCTTTGCGGCACACCCCAATTCCGTCCTCTTCTTTCAGAGATCCATATTTGACAACCTAAATTTTGTTTCTTTTGGTGTGGACATCGCGTAATAAACATTTTTCTATATCCTTCATCAAAAGCAACAGTTCCTTCATTGTATTCAGTGTTTAATGAATCTGCATCCATAAAAAGCACAGGCTCTGTCCAATTTCCACTTCTATCTTTTTCCGCCTGCCAAATATTAAAATAGGGCTCACCAATAATCGGATCTTTCCCAGAACTTGTTTTTGCTTTTCTCGTAGAACCGAAAGCCACGACATTACCTCTTCTGTCTGCAATTACAGGTGACATTTCAAAGTTCTCAGTATTAATTTTTCTTTCATTTCGAACAGTGTATCTAGTTCTATTATCTTTAAAAAATCCTGCTTTTTGCATAGCCTCTATAGCTCTTTCTGCTTTAGGATCTTCAGGAACCAGCTCTAAAAAGCGCTGATAATTCTCTTTAGCCTTTTCATAATTCCCCATCCTTCTTTGTACATTGGCAATTCTAAAGTGCACATCAGGCTCTTGCTTGTAATAGCGCAAATCAATAGCCCTCTGGTACCAATTTTCCGCTTCAGCATCGTTGAAAATCATCTCATAAGAATAACCTGCTTTAAAGGCCAATTCTGCTTTCAAATCTCTTGCCCTTGCATTTCTTGGTGATACTTTTTGATAAGCTGATGTTAGTTGCTCTGCTGCTTCAAAATATTCACCGTTGGTAAAGGCTGATTTCGCATTAACCACATAAGAGGGCTGAGCTAGCGCAATCCAACTTCCAATAAAAAAGGTAACAACTAATAACGTTTTTAATTTCATAAGACTAAATGTTACGGTATAAATCCACCATCATCTTTTATGGATGACAAGCAAAAGTAATGATTACTTTGAAAAAAAATAAAAATTAGACTATTTTTTTTAAATAATCCAAATTTTTCACTTATTTACATTAATAAAAATAGCCTTTTAAATATTTGCAAGCTGAACATTATGAACTGAGTATATCGCAATAAATTAAATAATACTGGACAGTTCACATTAAATCCTGACCGCGAGCTTCCACCCACTAAAAACTTTACCTTTCTTTTTTATGTAGCAAGTTATACGTTATGCTAAATGTGCAAAGTGCACCTGTTCTAAAAACGATTATTGGGTGATCCATATCTGTAATTTGTCCATCTCTTGTGGAATCTTGATAGAATCTGAATGGCGCATTTAAAATATTGCGAATAGCAAATTTCATACCCACGCCATTATCGAACTGCTTACCAAAAGTTATGTCTAAAGCATGTCGCTCTATCTCGTAAATCGTTGGGAATGAAACATCACCAACAGCAAAGATATTCCTGCCATATATATTGTATATGATACTCGCATTTAATTTAGCCTTATTGTTATTGTAGTATAGAGCTGCATTTACGATGTATGGAGCCTGCCCCTGTAAAGCGCGCACCTGATCTTGAGCTGTAGCCGTTGACCCTAAATCAACTTCTGAATGAATGATAGAGGCATTAAGGTTCAAAGAAAGCTTGTCAATAAAAGGAACAGCTGTTAAACCCTTCAGTGATTTTTTATATTCAATCTCTGCCCCATAGGCTACAGCAAAATCAGCATTGATATATGTCAAGGAAGATTGCTCTGTAGTCAATATCAATCGGTCTTCAATTGGATTGGTAAATTGTTTATAGAACAGGCCGACACTGAATGTCTCTCCCGGTCTTGCGTAATTTTCAAAACGCAAATCAATGTTATCAATAATCGCTGTCTGCAATTCAGGGTTACCTACTCTTGAAGACTCTAACTGATAATCATAAAATAGGAATGGCGCTAACTCTCTAAATTCTGGTCTGTTCACCGTTCTTCCATAACCTGTTCGGATAAGGTTTTTCTCATTGAGCTTGTAAGAAACATTCAATGATGGAAGAACCGATAGTATAGGATTATTTACATTAATTGGCCCAAAATCATCTTGGGACTGCATCCTCAGTGTATTGTGTTCTAATCTTACTCCCCCGTTAAAATTGAATCTTCCTAAATCATAATTAGTCGATGCATAAGCCGCATTTAGAAAGTTGCTTGCAGTATAAGCATCAATCGGACGCGTACCCTCTTGCAGAATCAACCCATCTTGGGTTTGAAAATTTTCATGAGCAAAAATCTCTCCTAAAGGCATACGCTGAATTCTTTCGAAAACATTTGGATCAAAAAAGCCTGGGTAGGTGTAAGAAAAATATCTTGAAGAAAAAGCGCGCTCTCTGTAATCTGTATAATAACCCACTTTGATGATTCTTTCCGCTGTCCCCGATTTATTTAGGTCCAGTTTATAATTTAACCCGTGATTTACAGAGAATTCGGCTAATTCTCCATAGTAACGTGAGTTATCAAAAAGATTGGAAGACGGAGAAAACTGCGCTAAGTAAACAGCGGAATCCCTATCCTTAAATCTTCTAAAGCGTCTTAAATCTGGCTCTTGCTCTCCGAGGTAGCTACCACCAAAAACCCATCGTAATTCATCTTTGTCTTGCTCACCCTTTTTGTGAGTCCCTTCAAGCTGACCGGAATAAATAGTTCTGCTGGTATAGCCCAACAAATAGTTTTGCAAATCTTCACCTGGTCGAACGAAAAAGTTCTCACCATTTCGAATAATTGTTTCATTTTCTCCTAACTGGTTAAATAGATTAGAGAAAGTAATTCTTGAACGATTGTTTAATTGTAAGCTCCAGTTGGACATTACGTTGACCTTATTATCTTTTTCGTAAACATTGTCAACAAATGCAAACCATTCCTCAATGGGGCTGTCAAAATTGGTCCAAATTTGATACCTGTTAAATTCTCTTTGGTAGGATTTGTAAGATTGTGAAATCGTAACTGAGTTGTAGGTTGTTGCAGGACGTCCAAACATTTGAAATCGTTTTCCATAATCCACACCTATAGACATATCTGGCATTGCAATGCTTTCAATGGGTTCAAAATTATTTGGCAGCATTCTAGCTGCATCTTGTCGAAGCTCAGATGTTGGTCCTTCTGCCATCAGTACATTTCTTATTGGAAAAGCATCTGGCAGAGGCCTTAAAGAATTATCAAATCCAAAAAGATCAGTTGCCGAACCTTCGGATTGGCTATAAGGCAAAAATGTTGTATTTTGTCTTACACCAACGCCATAACGCACTTGAAAGACATCCTCTGTCAGGTTGTTTTTCGTGTATAATTTAATTAATCCTCCAGCATAATCACCTGGATATTCAGGGGAAGCTGTTTTATAGATCATCATTCTATCCAAGGCGCCACTTGCTATCATATCAAAGGAAAACGTCCTTCTATCTACCTCTGTACTGGGAGCAACAACATTGTTGATCATCACTTGATTATAACGTGTGTTAACACCTCGGACAATGGCAAATTTATTTTCAACAATAGTTATCCCTGGAATACGCTGCATTGCTTCAGCAGCAGTTTTGTCAGTAGAACGCGCTATTTGCTCACTAGAAATACCAGAAACAACTGCCTTTGCTTCTTTGATTTCCAACACAATGGCGTTATCTGTATTTGTTTTCCTCGTAGCGACAACATTCACACCATCTACTTCCGTAACATCTTCTGACATTTGAATATCAACAGTTGTTGTTTGTCCTGCTAATACCTGTATCGTTTTTTCCACTGTCTTATACCCTGCATAAGTCACTTCCAATTGGTAAGTTCCAGCTGGCACATTTGTCAATTGAAAAGTTCCGTAGATATCTGCCATTGTTCTAAAAGGGGTGTCTTTTAAAAAGATTTTGGCACTTACCATTTCATCTTTGGTCACCTCATCTATAATGCTTCCAGAAATGTTTCCAGTTTGAGCCATGCCAAAAAATACGCAGGCCAGCGCAAAAAATGTATGAACTAATTTTATCTTCATTTTAATATTATTTAAGCGAATCGTTTTTAGCTTCTCTCTGCTCTTCTTCAAAAGCTAAAATTCTTGCTTTGGTTCTTTCAATTTTAAGGTCTACGAATTCCGCCAAGACATCTTCTTGGGTAGATGTCCATTGCTTGGATTCTTTGTTGTAATAGACTACATCACTTGGAAATTCAATATAATCTGTGTTACCTGAAATATTGGTCTGATAGGCTTCTAAGGATTCTCCATTAATTGCTTTTACAAATAAAAAGTCGGATTTTTCTGAGAGCGTTTCAGGCTCGAATTTCCAAGTTCTGAATATTTCTTCCAATTCGAGTACATTACCAGCGGTATCTCTTCTCACCCATCCACCAATTGCCACTTTTTTTAATTTTAAGCTTGGGGCTATTCTAGTGAAAATGAAATACTCCTTGTCATCTTTCATGCGGTAATGGGTTAATTCATGATGGTTGATTTGTTTGCTGTAATGGTCATCAAAATAAGCATGAAACTTATTTTCGTTGGATGCGTCCTCAGGTTTACGACCGACATAACGAATCAAGTTTGCAGTAAATTGCTGAATAAAAAGGCTATCCAACTCATCAATTTGGTTGGTGGTTATTTGTTCAATATCTTCCGACTGCACATTACAGCTTTGGAAAAGCAAAAAAGTCGAGATAAAAATTGTAGCGAAAAAAAAGCGATGCATTATGTTTAGAACTTTAATGTTAAAAACACCTAAATGAGGTTCCGAACAGGAATCCTCATTTAGGTGTTAAAATAATCGGTTTAATTGGTGACTAGTAATCTGCCATAATAGGATTCCATTCTACCCATCCTTCCGTCCAATCTGTTGAACCGAAAGCTCCTCTAAAAGAAACTGTTTCAAAGCCAGCTAACTTGCTGTGTGAGAAATCAGCACCAGAAGCCAACTGTCCAGAAGTCACTGTAAATGTTGGATTAGAACTATAGTTTGTATTTAAGTTGTTACCGAAGAAAATATTTTGGTTTAAACCTAAGCTAGCAATGATTGCAGCGAAATCAGTTCCATCTTCCACAGTATTTCCATTAGCCAACCAATAATTCTCAACGTCCTGAGCAGAATGTGTACCTCCAGATAAGAAAATATTACTTGGTGCGCATAGAATGTTATTTGCCAATACACCAGTTCCATTGTCGTAGTTTTCAAACACTGAAGTTTGGTTCATTCTTAAACCTCTTGGCATACCAATAAATACAGAGTTAGCAATAGTTACTGCGGTTCTTCTTCTAAGATCTAAAGCATGTTGATTATTACCACTAATTGTTTGTCCGTTTTCCAATCTTGGTCCGATACCTGTAAAGTTAGTAAATGTACCAGTTGTCAACAATGAAGTAACATCATCGTTTGGTCCATTGTCACACTCAAAAATATTAGATCCTGACTGGTCAGCGAAGCTAGGGTAACGCACTGCCAAACCAAATTGGTTTTTACCAGAGTAACCGTAATCAACGTCGAAATCGTCATCCCACATACCGTAAGAAATCAAATATTTACCGTCGTTTGCACCACCAAACCACTCAAATCCATCATCACCACCGAAAGACACCATTGCGTATTCCATTACTGTACCTCTACCAACAGCACCCATCGTAATCGAGTTTGTTTCGTTATTTGGTGTTAATTCAATCCCTCCAAACTCCACACGAACATATCTTAAAACACCTGAATTATCGTTATCATCGTTTCCACCGAAAAACACATTTGGTGTAATACCTTCTACTGCAGGGTCAGGCTGGTTCTGATTTGCAAAACCAAGAATGATTAAACCTCCCCAGTCACCTTTATCTCTTTGTCCAGCTGGCAAAGCAGAAGTAAACACGATTGGCTCCGCTTTTGTTCCATCTGCTATCATTTTACCACCTCTATCGATAATTAAGGTTCCTTTTGTTGCTTTGTCACCTAAAATGATTGTACCTGGCTCAATTGTTAAGGTTCGACCATTTCTTACAAATACTTGACCTCTTAACAAATATTTTTTGTCTTTGGTTAATGTTTGTGTAGATAAATCTCCAGAAAGCTCTACAAGACCTTCAGTTGCGAAAGTACAAGAACCATCGTCCTTTTTTGCATCTTCATTGTAATTGATTGCATTAGGATCTGTACATCCCTCTTTTCTACATGATACAGCACTAACTGCTAGTGCGGCCATCATCATAACTCCAATAGTTGTTTTTTTCATGACTAATTTATAATTATGGTGCAAAGTTGGAGCAATGATGTTAATTGAACTGGTTATTAAAAATAAGTGTTTGTGAAAGCTAGTTATCCTGTGTGTTAAGAAGTCCTTTTTAATGTTAACTAAACATTAATGCCTGATTCAAAACTCCCGTAACTGAATGCTTTTGTTATTTCGAACATAAGACTGTACAATTCTTCTAGCGTCTTTATTCTCCTTTTGAACTGATATAAACTCCCTCCATGTTTCAGGATGTTTTCTTTGCGTAAAAATTGGCATATAACCAAAACCAACAAAACAGCCATTTTCAATTAGGAAAACACTAACTTCTTTTGGGTTTCTCCCTTTATCGATGATATAGGCGTTTTTGCAATTGAAGGAAAGCCTTTTAAGCAACTCATTCACCCTTTCATTATAATGAGAGGCATCTTCTTTTCCAACACAAGCACCTTTGCACTGTTTAGTATGGTAAGCAAAACAAGCATTTTGCGTTGGATACAAACCATTTAATTTCTGACAAAGACCATAAAAATCATTTTGTTGACTCAGGTATTTATTGGCTTCCGCCTTTGTTTCAAAGGTAGTGTAAGGTGGCACATTTTGATTGCTAATGCTATCTGAAAAAAGTCGGATATAACCATTTTGATCTGTGTAAGCATACAAACCAAAATGGAATTTACTTTTTCTCAGCTGCCTGTTGTAAATTGGTTGATGTTCCTTAACTAATTCAGATTCCAGCAATAAAGCTGCTAATTCAGATCCCGTAAGAATGAATTCCACATCTGCAATGGCTTCTCTTAATTGAATGGCTCGTCTGGAGCTGTTATTTTTTAAATGTTGCAGCACTCTTTGTTTGATGTTGTTACTTTTACCAATGTAAATGGTTTTCCCATGATCGTTCTTTAATAAATATACCCCTGTGCTATTCGGTAAGCCATCTAGCTTATTCAACGATAAACCAGGGTGTACCATTGATGGTAAAACTTCTTTTTTTATTAGTGTATCTAATTGATTTTTATCTTGCTCAAACATTTTTTGGAAAAGTAGCGCAGTAGCCTCTGCGTCTCCTAAAGCGCGATGACGTGCTTCAATCTCTATCCCCATATCCGTGCAGATATTCCCCAGGCTGTAAGAGGCATGTCCAGGGAAAATTTTACGAGCAGCGCGAACAGTGCAAAGGTGGTGCATTTTAAAATCATAACCCAATGCTGCAAACTCCTGTCTAATTACCTTATAGTCGAAACCAACATTGTGTGCAACAAAAATAGTATCTTGATAAAGTTCAACAATTTCTTTGGCTATTTCATAAAATTTAGGTGCATCCGCGACCATTTTATCATTGATTCCTGTTAACCTTTGAATAAATATTGGAATGGGGCACTCTGGATTTATCAGCGAACTAAACCGCTCAATTTCTCTTTTTCCATCGTGCAAAACAATAGCAATCTCCGTGATTTTAGTCTGTTTAATAGTACCTCCCGTAGTTTCAACATCCGTTATAGCGAAGATTTGCTTCATTTTTCAAATTTAGAAAATATGACTGAGTCTCTTATTTAAAAGGTGACATTTGGGGTTAAATTTCCTAATTTTTATTAAACAGTTATTTGCTATGACAAATGATTTAAAGCAACTTTAAAAGAAATCGCTAAATTTGTAATAAAATTTTAAGATCATGAGAGAGTTTATCGATAGCCCATTGCAACAAAGCAGGTCTGCAGCTGATGTAAAAGCATTCTTTTCCAATGTTTACGCCTATATGTTTATGGCATTGTCTATAACTGGTTTAGTTTCTTGGTACATGGCCAGTTCTGGTTTATTTTTCAAATGGTTTGTAAATCCAGTAACAGGAGGCATTTCTCCAATGTTTTATGTGGTAGTCTTTTCTCCGTTAGCATTGGTTTTATTAATACAAAGTAGGTACCACAAATTTTCGATGACTAATTTGTTATTATTATACGTACTGTATGCAGTTTTATTAGGCGCATCGCTCACTACCATTTTCTTTGCCTACAGCATGGGCGAATTAGCAACAACTTTTCTAGTAACAGCAGGTGCTTTCGGAGCAATGGCCTTATTGGGCTACACAACATCTGTTGATTTATCGAAAATGGGTAGTTTATTGTACATGGCTTTTATTGGTATTTTCATCGCAGCAATTGTTAACATGTTTTTAGGTTCAGAACCGCTAGCTTATTTGATATCCATTATTGGGGTATTTGTATTTACTGGTTTAACCGCTTGGGAAATGCAAAAATTAAAAGCTGTTGCAACATCACCAGAAATCGAAGGAGAAGAAAGAAACAAACGCGCATTAATGGGAGGTTTGATGTTATACATCCTCTTTGTTAACTTGTTCTTGAGCTTATTACATTTGTTGGGTGGAAGAGATTAATTGAATTTATATTGCTTAATGAAAGGCTGTTTCATGTGAAATAGCCTTTTTTATTTACTGCAATTTAAAGTCTAAAGCGCTGAATTGCCTATATTCGCAGACAAAATAAAAGTTATGATACAACGTGTTCAATCTATTTATTTAGCTCTAGTTATTGTTGCACTAATTGCACTGACCTTGGGCAGTAATGTTTTCTTTTACAATATCCAGCAAGAAGACGTAATAGACTTAACCTTGACCGTTAATGTTTTTGGTTCGCAGGCTGATGCTGAGTTCGGATCTCAATTTGACCAAGCAAAAAACGAAAACATTTCAAAACTACTCCAAATAAAAGAAAAAACAAATCAAGTTCAAAGACAGCCAGTAGTAAGCTTTCCTTATTATTTATTCTCTATATTTCTCACGCTATTAGCTGGCGCAACCTTACTTTCCTTCAAAAAATTAGCCACACAACAAAAAATAGCACGACTGAATTTCGTTTTAAACCTTGTCGCATTCCTATTCGTCTTGTTAATTTATTATTTAGGTAAAAATCAAGCGAGTGGTTTTGCAGTAGACGGAGCCGAACTCAAAGCACGTTTAGGCTTGGGGTTCTATTGCTTAGTATTTTCTACTGCCTTCTCCTTTTTAGCCTTGATAGGCATCAAACGCGACTTACAATTAATTAAGTCGATAGACAGAATAAGATAATGAATTATTTATCCATTGAGGGTCTGAAAAAGACCTACGCAGACAGAACTATATTCGAAGATATCACTTTCGGTATTGACCAAGGTCAAAAAGTAGCATTAGTCGCTAAAAATGGTAGTGGAAAATCTACCTTGTTAAAATGTATCCTCGGCATTGAATCAATAGATGCTGGAAAAGCCGTTTTTAGAAAAGATATTAGCGTTGCTTACCTCGAACAAGCGGAAACGCTTCCTGAAAATCAAACGATTTTAGAAGCCATATTTGACCATGACTTACCTGAATTACGCACAATTCAGCAGTATCGGCTAGCGCTCAAAGAAGGAGACGAAGAAAAAATGGCCGGTTTGTTTGAGGCTATTTCTGAGCTTAATGCGTGGGATTTTGATGTTAAAATAGAGCAAATATTATCCAAATTAAAGCTAGATAACAGCGATTTATTAATTGGGCAATTATCCGGTGGTCAAAAAAAAAGAGTAGCGCTGGCAAAAGTGTTAATTACAGAACCTGACTTCTTAATTTTAGATGAACCAACAAACCACTTGGATTTAGACATGATTGAATGGCTGGAAAACTACTTGTCATCATCTAAATCCACCATTTTAATGGTAACCCACGATAGATATTTCTTAGAAGTAGTTGCTGATACAATATTAGAATTAGACGATGCCACCTTATATCGCTATAAAGGAAACTTTTCCTATTACTTAGAAAAAAAGGCTGAAAGAGAGGAATTACAAGCAACTACAATTGGGAAAGCACAACAGCAATTCAAAAAAGAGCTAGAATGGATACGTCGACAACCTAAGGCAAGGGGGACTAAACAAAAAGCTAGAGTAGATGCTTTTCATGAAACCAAAAAAATAGCACAACAAAACACTCAGAAAGACGAATTAGAACTTGGCACCAAAATGGAACGTTTAGGTTCTAAAATACTGGAGCTACATAAAATCAGCAAGGCCTATACCGATAAAGTTATTCTGGATCAACTCAGCTACAATTTCAAACGTCAAGAACGCCTCGGAATTGTTGGTCCTAATGGTGTGGGAAAATCTACTTTTTTAAATATTATCATGGGTAAAGAAACCCCTGATGCTGGAAAAGTTGTTGTAGGCGATACTGTTGTTTTTGGTTACTATTCTCAGGAAAACATTACAGTTGATGAGGACATGAAAGTAATTGATGTCATTCGAGAGGTGGCAGAATTTATTCCTCTAGAAAAAGGAAAGGAAATGTCTGCAGCGCAGTTTTTAGAAAAGTTTCTCTTTCCCCGCAGCATGCACTATAATTTTGTCCACAAATTAAGCGGAGGAGAAAAACGTCGTTTGAAGCTGATGAAAGTCCTGATGCAAAATCCCAACTTTCTCATTTTAGATGAACCAACCAACGACTTAGATATTTTTGTAATGAGCGTGCTTGAGGATTATCTAAGACAGTTTCAAGGCTGTTTGATCGTTGTTTCACATGACCGTTACTTCATGGATAAGATGGTGGATCATCTTTTTGTATTTGAAGGTGAGGGACAAATTAAGGATATCATCGGAAATTATACACAGTACAGGGCAATTCAAAAAGAAGAAAAAATTTCCGCAAACACTATTCAGAAAAAAGAAACAACTAAAAGTGAATCTGTTACTACTACAGTAGATACGCCAGAACTGAAGAAAAAACTTTCCTTTAAGGAGAAACAGGAGTTTGAACAATTAGACAAGGAAATTATGGAGTTAGAAAAGATGAAAGAAGAACTCACTCATCAGCTTTCCGACTCTAATTTACCGGGGGAAAAACTGTCAGCGCTCAGTAAAGACTTGGCAAATGTTATGCTAACGATAGAGCAGAAATCTGACCGTTGGATGGAGCTTGCGGAGTTTGTTGATTAAGAATAAGCTAAGGATTATGAATACATTTTTAAGCTTTAGGATATTCATCTTTACGAGTGTCATTTTTGGTGGTTGTTCAATTGTTCAAAAAGGAAAACAAACAGAAGACTTAGTGCCTTTACAAATTACACTCACAACTTCAAAAGCGTATTGTGGCGGAGCAAAACCAACTCCAGAAATCCTTGAAAAACATCAACAAAAAACTATCTTTTCTTTCGCTAAAATAATTATTCACGAAGGAGATAAAAACCTTTGGCAATCTCCAAATCCCATGGTATTTCAAGCCGATTCTCAAGGTGTCATCACTACACGCCTCAAAGAAGGAACTTACGCTATTGTTTTCGAGTACAAAAAAGACACCCTAATCTTTGAAAAGTTGAAGTTAGACATTCTTAACAATGTTCAACTTACAGGTTTTAAAGAGGACTGTTTAATACGTTATTTCGACCAACCTGATGCTATTTTTGAGGTCAAAAAGGGAAGCGTTGAAAATTTCGAAATCAATAAGGTTATTCCTTGCAGCTGGAACACTTATCCATGTGCACGATACATAGGAAACTTACCTCCTGGCAGAAAGTAATTTGTATGAATAAATACCTGATTTAACGCATTACTTCAACTTTCTTTCGAACTACACTGCTTCCAAAATCAATATTGATGAAATAAGTTCCTAAGCTTAAGTTGCTTAAAGAAATAGTTTGTTTCCCTTTCATGCCTTGGTAGTTTTGAACCAATTTACCCATCGCATCAAAAAGCACACAATCATATTCTAAGGTTTCTTCAGATGGTTCTATATTTAAAATATTGGTTGTTGGATTTGGGTAAAGTAGCACATCTATAAAACTTATCATATTGTGTTCTGAAAGGCTTAATGATGATTCTACACAAAATGGATATGATTGTTGAAATGTAAATTCACCTCCAAGAATAATAACGTCTCCGTTAAGCGTTAGCTCGTAAAACCCTTCTCCTTCCCCGCAGCAAATACCATCTCCCCATTCATCATAAATATGAAAAACATAACAGCCAGTATCTAAGCAGACATTCTGAGTAAATAAAGTGTTAGCACTGTTGTAATTACCACCCTGAAGAACGCTATTTCCTTGATCATCCAATATTTCCCAAGAAGTTTCAGAAGGATAATTATCCGTTTGTAACGCAATTGACAAAGCTCCTTCTCCCATATTGATTTCAATAGATTGAATCAAAGTATCTGTGCCAAATGCATTAGTACTAATCAGCATAACGTGATAAACTCCCGAGCTAGGGAAGTAAACTTTTGGATTTTGTAAGGCACTTGTGGTTGGAAAACCTCCAGGAAAAGACCAAAATCTATTCCCACCATATTGTGACTGGTCAAAAAAGGATACACTGTCATTCATGCACACATTGGACAAGCTAGAAGTAATAAAACTCGCTACGGGTGGCACTTCTGGAACAGTAAACAAATCAGCTACCCAGACACCACGACCAAAGGTAGCTGCCTTAATATGGCTGGTCCCTTCATGAATTACCAAGTCACTAATTGGTGCATTGGGCAAGTCTTCATCATAAGCCACAAAACTTGATAAAGTGCTATCAATATAATAAATACCAACATCCATTCCGACATAAAGACCACCATTGCTATTTGCTTGAAAAGCCAATGCGTTTGCTGGTAAATTTGGTAGGTTATTAGAAATATTCATCCAATTTTGACCTCCATCAGTACTTACAAAAAGTTTTTCAGTCGCTGAATAACCCGAGAAAGCAACATAAACCACATTTGGATTATGAGGATGTACCTCAATATCTGTCACAAAAAGATTGGGTAAATTATTCGTAATATTGGACCAATCAACGCCGTCATTCGATGTTCTAAAAACTTGATTTTCCACGCTGGCGTAAATGGTATTTTCATTACTTTTTGAGATCTCAATACAGTTAATTGAGCTACCTGAAACCAAAGGAGCAGAATGCACATTAAAACTGGCACCATTGTTTTGGCTAAGCCAAATACTTTCGTATCCAATGAGCAAATCACCATTTGATTTCATTTCAAAAGGAGTTACCCAATTACCATCTTCAAAATCTCCATTAAAAATATACTCCCAGTTATTTCCGCCATTGGTAGAGCGATGCAAATTACCAAACTGTTGGGTACAATACATTACATTTGGATTAGTAGGATGAAATTTTGCCTGCATGCCATCGGCTCCCATTATATGAACCCAGTCATTCGGTGAAAGTTTTAACTTTGAGCCATTATCTTGTGTGCCACCAATAATGCGATTGGCATCATAACTAGCTCCATCAATACTATAAAACTGACCTATTTGAAGCCCTTCTGATAAATCTAAAAAACTTGATCCTTCGTCGTGAGAAACAAAAACGCCACCATCACTTCCACAGTACAATCGATTACCATAAAAAACCAATGCATGAATGTCGGCATGGGTATAATTAAAAGTCGTTGGAAAAACCCAATGAGAGTTAATCGTAAAGTCCTGTGCACCATTTGTACTTTCCCAAACATTTACCCCACCAATGAATATATGGTCTGCATTATTTGGATTGACAGCAATGGCCATATCAAACCAACTTTGTCCGCCTTGATCATCTCCCAGTTCACTGTAGCCAAAAAGATTCTTACTATTAAATACTGTTGGAAAAGATAACCCTGCATCGTCTGACCTGTAAACACCATGTAATCCGTGATCAGATGACTTGCCAGCAACAACATACACCCTATCTGGTGCGTCTGGTGAAACAGCTATTTCCATTCTGTTCAATTGCGTTGGAGAAGGAAGTCCACCTGTTATGGCATTGAAATTATCTCCCCCATCCGTGGAACGAAACAACCTATTTGTAGAAGCATAAACAATATTATGATCAGTAGGATGATAAACAACATCACGAAAATTTCCCGTGCGAACTTGTTGCCAATTCGACCCACCGTCTACCGTTTTAAACAATCCAGTATTTGTAGCTAATAACAGGGTGTTGAAATCAGTTGGATGCATTACCAATCTCCGAGAACGAACAAAATCAGTTATTTGCTGACTCATTCCTGTTGGTTGCCAAGTTTCTCCACCATCCAATGATTTAAATACACCTACACTGTAGCTATCACTTGCAAAACCATCACCAGTGGCAATGTAAATTTCTTGACTGTTAGAAGGATTTATAGCTATCCCCGTAACACCAAGCGACATAAAATCATCCGTTAATGGTTGCCAAGAATTTCCTCCGTTGGTTGTTTTCCACAGACCACCAGCTGGTGCACCAATGTATACGATTTGGCTATTATTTGGGTCTTCTACAATGAAGTTAACCCTACCAATCCCTGGATTATAACCTGATGAAATTGCACTCCAACTGGTTGGTCCTAATGGCTGCCAAGTTTGATTCCTTAATTCACCTGAAGGATAATTTTGGTCGAATAGCTTTCTTTCTTGCCAAGCATGAGAATAAACCGGTCTTTCTCCTGAAGGGAAAACCCTAGGCGCTGCAAACCACTCCCATCTTTTATATTGTCTAAATCCTTTTCCACGCTCATAAACACGATTGCCCCAATAAAGCTCAAAATTTTCTTGAACTTCATAAAAATTCACCTTGTTATCCTGCATTTGATCATGCCAAGCTGCATGTTGTGAAAAAGCACTCTGGTAAGCAAACAAACCAGTAAAGAGTAACACATTAATAGTCTTCATCATGTTTTTTTTAGCTCAGTAGCGTCGACTTGAATAGTGTAATATTAACGATTGTAAATGTAATTAGCTGCCTAACTTATAAAAATTAAATTTTCGCTATTCTTTCAAGTCTAAAAAAAATGGCCGCTGAATCAATTCAGCAGCCATTCAAACTAATAAAATATGGACTTATTGACCTTGCCCTAAAGAATAACCTGCTTTACCGTCAAAATTGTAAAGGTTTTCTGTTTTAATCACATCTATTTGATGCTCATTTAGGGAAGTTAAAAGCGAAATAATTTGCTTTTTATCAACAACAGCTCCCCCCTCTATTTGATATCTGCATCTCCAATGATTGGTACAAAAAGTTTCTTTAAAGCCTCCTGGCCAAACTTTTACACCCCGGTTGGTAATCATTATCAATTTCAAATCATCCACTTGAGCAGCATTTAATTTCTCCGCTAAGCTATCCGCACTGCATTCCGCATCAACAAATACATCTACCCCCACTAATTCTTTAATGGAAGGCTTTAGCAACGATACTTCTGGCAGTTTAAATGTTGCGTCACCTGCATAATTCGCAACCGGGAACTTTCTTGGCTCCTTACCTAAATTAGCTATAACAGCATCAGCAAAAGCCTGTGTTCCAACCTTCTTGGTGCTGATTTTTTCATCATAAATGTCTGCGGTATGGATACCTTCTTCGATGGTGCGTAACCATGCATTTTGAATTTTCTCAGCAGCTTCCCTTTCACCAATGTGTTTCAACATGAGTATAGCACCCTGAAGTAAACCTGAAGGGTTCGCAATATCTTTTCCTGCAATATCTGGAGCTGAACCATGAATTGCCTCAAACATCGCACAAGATGCCCCAATATTAGAGGAACCAGCCATACCAACAGAACCTGTTATTTGAGCAGCCACATCTGACAATATATCTCCATAAAGATTTTGCATCACAATAACATCAAAATGCTCTGGTGTATCTGCAAGTTTAGCTGCTCCGATATCAATGATCCAATGCTCGTTCTCGATATCCGGATATTCCTTCGCTACCTCATCAAAAATGCGGTGAAATGCACCATCCGTTTGTTTCATTATATTGTCTTTTGTGAAACAAGTCACCTTTTTTCTTCCATAGACTCTCGCATATTCAAAAGCATATCGAATAATTTTTTCAGAACCTTGTTTTGAAATCAATTTTAAACACTGAATCACATCATTGGTCTGTTGGTGTTCAATTCCAGCGTATAAATCCTCTTCATTCTCGCGCACAATTACGGTATCCATTACTGGATGTTTTGTTTTTACGTAAGGGTGCAAGCTCTTACAAGGACGAACATTCGCATACAAGCCCAAAGTTTTACGCATGGTCACATTCAAACTCTTATACCCCCCACCTTGTGGCGTTGTAATTGGCGCTTTCAAAAAAACCTTGTTGGTCAGAATGCTTCCCCAAGCATCTTGTGAAATACCAGAAGTATTCCCTGACAAATAAACTTTCTCACCAACTTGAATTTCATCTAATTCAATTTTTGCGCCAGCGGCAAATAAAATCTTAAGCGTGGCGTCCATGATCTCAGGACCAATACCATCTCCTTTTGCAATTGTAATTTTTGTCATACCTAGAATTTTACCTACAAATATGCAAAAAATATCAATATATTTGCATTTATATTTTAAAACCATTACATTAACTAAAAGCTATGCATTGCACCATACACCAATTAGAAATATTCTTAAAAGTTTACGAACACCAAAGCATCACACAAGCCTCTAAGAATTTACATTTGAGCCAACCAGCCGTGTCAATTCAATTAAAAAAATTGCAAGAACAATTTGATATTCCTTTGTTTGATTACATTGGAAGAGGCATAAACATAACCGAGTTTGGAGAGGAAGTGGCACAGTCAGCAAAAACCATTCTTGATGAATACAAAAACCTTTCTTCGAAAGCAGACTTATATAAAAATCTTTTATCAGGTAAACTCAAAATAATGAGTGTTTCTACGGGGAAATACATTATACCTTATTTGCTTACCGATTTTATAAAACAGCATCCAACTATTGAACTTAAACTAGATGTAAAAAACAAGCAGCAAGTTGAACGAGCCTTAGAAAAGAATGAAATCGATTTTGCGCTAGTTTCTGAAATACCGGAAAAAATGAACCTAGCGTTTGAAACTTTGATGGACAACAGATTATTTATGATAGGTGGAAAACATAGTGAGATAAACAAAATAAATGATTTAGAATCGTTTATGAATAACAATCAAATAATTTTTAGAGAACAAGGTTCTGCTACCAGAAATAACATGGAACGTTTTTTCAAAGAAAGCAAGACTAAAGTAGATGTAAAAATCGAATTAACTTCGAATGAAGCAATTAAGCAGGCGGTAATGGCTGGCCTTGGCTACTCCATCATGCCACAAATCGGAATAGTTAATGAACTTGAAAATAAATCCCTGAAAATAATTGAGGTAGAAGGATTGCCTATCGTAACTTCTTGGAACATCGTTTGGCTAAAAGGAAAAAATCTTAGTCCTGTTGCCGAGCGTTACTTAAGTTACATTCAAAGTCAAAAAAACCGAATGATCTCATCAATCATCACTCCAAAATAGGTGTACTTTAATTGTTTTAATACATTTGCAAAAATAAATGTATTAAATAGACAATTATGATTACAAAAGATAAAGTTGAAGCAGCACAAAAAGAGTGGTTAAATGGTATTCTTATAATAGGAGAACTGAAAGATGACCGGGTGAAATGTGAGGAATACACCCGTAATTTTATCTCCAAAATGTATGGCTTTGATAAATATGCTGTACTTTTCAAACCAACGAAAACATCTCAAATTCAATTTAGAAATTCATTTGAAGGTGCTTTGT
>JAFIEX010000160.1 GCA_020832365.1 Crocinitomicaceae bacterium | reverse complement strand
TACCTTCTAGAATTTTTTGTTCTTGTTCTGTAGTGGTATCTTCCCTTGTTATTGCCAAAGCATTTTCTAAATCATTAGTAGAAACGTCTATTGCTTTTTTTCTAGCGATCCTGGTAATAAAATCCGTTCCATTAACAAGTATTTTGACCATCCACGAAAAAGGTGGGATGCTCTTCATTGTCAATAATGGACTACTCATTTTATAGGATAAACTTAACCCGTACTTATTAGCATAAACCTTCGGAAGAACTTCTCCAAAAAGTAGGATAACAAAAGTTATTCCTACGATTTCAATAAGTGAACGAATGATGTCTGCCCCACTTTCAGGTTCTGGATAAAACGCGACAAACAAGTAGCTAGCTAAAATAACAATAGCGATATTAAATAAATTATTCAATATTAAAATAATAGCTAATAAATCTTTGCTGTTATTTATGAGCTCTAGCACATATCCAGCTTTTTTAGATTTGTCATCTCTTATTTTTTGTTTATCATTTGGAGACAATGAAAAATAAGCTATTTCAGATCCAGAAACCATCGCTGAAAAGAAAATGAGAACCAATAAAATGAATAATATAACCCAAATAATCGGATCGATTAACAACTGGTTAAGATCGAGAGCTTCTATGTAACTCAGGGGTTCGTCGTCGTCCATATTAGATCAAGTTAAAATGGCAGTACATCGTCGTCATCGTCATTCAACAAGTCCTCTGGGAGTTTTTTGGGTTCTTGATTCTGTTCATTTGTTGGGTAGGGTGAATGATTCGCTTTAGTGGGATTATCCATTTCAGACCTCGTACTCAGCATTGTGAAGTTATCGGCTACAACCTCCGTAACGTATTTTGTCGTACCTGCCTCATCTACCCAAGATCTGGATTTTAATTTTCCTTCAACGTAAACTTTAGTTCCTTTTTTAAGGAAACGTTCGGCAATATCAGCTAAATTTCTCCAAACTACAATATTGTGCCAGTCCGTATTTTCTCTTCTTTCACCTGTTACCTTATCGGTATATGTTTCTGAAGTGGCAATAGAAAAACGACCTAATTTAGCGCCATTTTCTAAACTTCTTATCTCAGGATCTGCCCCTAGATTGCCAATTAAAATAACTTTATTTACACTTCCAGCCATAAAGCAAAAATAAGGAAAAATTTCATCTGAGCAAAGACTTAAAAGAAAATGTACTATAAGTTAATTACTAAAAGTATCAGTCCTAATAGAAGGGTCTTATCTTGAAACTTCAATACTTTCTTTTCAAAAAGAACACATCAACTAAGGCATATATCAGCCAAATAAAAGGAAAAGCGTGTAGCAGTAAATCAAACCAATCCATTGGCTGCATGCCAACAGCACCACCTAAAACCCATCTTATTTTCCCAAACAGATGTGGTTCAGGAAAAAATGGTGCTAACCCTAGTGTTAAGGATAAAATTATTGGTAGGACTAACTTTTGATATTTCGACTTCATTGGGTTTCTTTTTTGAATGGCGCTATTAATTGAGCGATAAATGTTTTAGCATATTTTTCATCTTTATCGAACCCTAACTCTATATCTCTTCCACTATGAGGTATATGATTTGTTTTGAATAGGTAATCCCATAAACTCAGGGAAATCCCAAAATTCACACCATAAGGGTGCGTAGATGGTAACTCCTTGGCATGATGCCAAATATGCATTTTTGGATTATTAAAAATATACTTTAAAGGGCCATAATCCCAGCCAACATTTGCATGGTTTAGGTGACCAATTGTGATAGCGATACCATGCACGATAAACGCTGATTTTAATTCAAAACCAAAAATCATGGCAAGTACAATATATTTAAAACTGTTGTAAACGAAAGTTTCTCCAAAATGATAACGTAGATGCGCTGCGAAGCCCATTTCTTTAACGGAATGATGGACCTTATGGATATTCCATAAAAATGGCACTTTGTGAAGTAAAACATGTACATTCCATTGCACAAAATCAGATATGATGAAAAATATAAACAATTGCAGGCCCCAATGCCATGCAGATAAATCCAAAAGATGTCCTCCTTGATAACCTAATGGCGCCAACACATCATTAACAAGCTTTACAGTTACTTCGGATAGTGCGACAAACAATAGTAAATTGAAGAGAAAAAAATTGAAAAACATGTAAAAGGTATCCAACCAAAAGTCTTGCCGGATTAACTTCTGATTTTTACGCCAAGGAAATAAATATTCTAAGCGCCAAACTAAGAGGGATATTATAATCAAGAAGTAAAAATAATTGAGATCTCCCTCTAAACGGAAATTTGTAACCGAGCGCCATAAATAGTCCGCATAACCTCTAAAAGCGTTGACAAATATTTCAAGATAATTTTCCATAAACAACCACTAACTATTCAATTAAAACTCAAATTTAATGTGATTGTTGCGTATATTTTGTAACAGATGTTGCTTTTGTATAAAAAATACAGATACTAAACTTTCCATCGCAAGAAAGTATAGTTTCAAGAGGGGGTGTATAATTTTGAATTAACTCAAACAACAAGAATTAAATTGACGTATTTATAGTTACGAACAAAAGTCAACTATGAACTCAATATTACAAATTTAATTATGTTCTACAAAGCCTGCTATTATTCATTCGACAGGCCTTGAAGCTATAAGGTCTTTATTAAGGACTAACCAAGTTGATGCTGAATTGCACATAGGGAACTCCAGCAACACTATTCTGCTGGACATAAGGTATATCCCTGAAGAAACCCCTGAAAAATTCACCGCTATCAACATCTGAGCGATAATTTATAGCGTATCCCAATTGCCCAGAAATCCAAATAAAATCTGTTAGTGCTTTTTCATATTTAACATGCGCACGAATTTCAGATCTTCTTAGCTCCAAAAGTTGGTTATTGTAAGTTTGGTCATAATTTTGAAAAATTGAAATCATACTAGGTTCATCATTAGCGGGAAAAGTATTATTTCTATTGGATAAATGATAACTCGTCCCTTCTAAATCGAATCCTGCAAAAAGCAGGTTTCGGCCATTCAAGCGATACCTGAAATGTCCACGAGCTGGAAGAAGTGATTCAATACCCCACTTACCATTTTCGGAAGTATAATTATACATTAAAATTGGAAAATAATTAATCTCACCAGCACGATAAGATTGGGTTGCGCCAAATCCGAGTTGATATCTATCATTAAATTTCCAACCAAAAACACCTAACCAAGTGTGTTTCACAAATGACAATGGCTGCAAATTATTAAAGTTGTAGTCGCCGCTATATTCAGCCATGTAAAATCCTAAAATATAATTCACCTCATTTAACGGCTTAAAAATGGTGGTATTTAGACCTAATGTTCGGATATTATTATCTAATGATTGATGGAAAGGATTATCTAAATCATCATTTTGAAAGCTATATCTAGCCTCACCGTAAACACCACCAACATTGATCAAAATCTTATTGTTTGACAAGATCGGTAAGTTGGTACTTAAGCGCATGCCATGATAAAAGTTCGCTCGTTCCGTTGCTGAAGGAATCGTTGCCCCGATCGCTCCTGCTTCTATTTGATGCGGACCAGCGAAATCATAACCTACAGAAACTAATTTAGCAGGGCTTAATCCTCTGACTTTTGGTCCACAAAAACGTTTTATAACTTCGTCCGTTCCATAGTCTTCGTACATGCTAAAATCTTCTTCTTCCTCCTCTTCCTCTTCCACCTGCGCAAAGACAGGAGTAGCTGAAAAAAAGAATGCAACAAGTAGCAACTTCCAAACTGTAACTTTTTCCATTTTATAATAGTTAATTTATTATTTACCTAGCTTTAATACTCAAGGATAATCAAAAATAATTATTTTTTAACGCGGCGCTACAAATCCTAATAAAAAATTGAAGTAAAACAATCATAATATCAAATTTAAGTTGACAACTCCACTCAACTATTTCTATTAATTAGCAATTTGGTGGTTCGCCATAAATTTTTACCAAAACCTCAAAAAGCTCTGGATTTTTGTGTTTCAACAATTTCGGACACTCCTTAAAATACTCTGTTACTACGGCAAAAAACTCTGCCTCACTCTTTAAAGCATAGGGTGGGATTGTGGATTTCTTCTGTTGCCATTTTTCCATTTCCTGTTGCATGACTTTTAGCCAAATTTTACGATCATTTTCACCTAAAACAATATTTGGAACTCCATCAATATCACCATCTGCTTTATCCAAAAGATGCGCGAACTCATGCACTCCAACATTTTTCTTATCGTTACCAATTTGAAATCCAGCAATCAAAGCAGGCCTCGACAATATGATCGTGTTATCCATTAATCCTCCATGAAAAACCTTTCCTTGTATAGCTCCAAAACTTTTTAACGTCTGATCATCGTTAAAATTAGATGGGTAAACCAATACCTCAGATAAATTACCATAATTCCAATAAGGCAAACCCCAATAGGCTATTACAGCACTCGCAGCAACATAAAACTTGGTGCTATTCTCCGTTATTTCTTTGTCTATTTCAGTGATTTTAATATGCGCAATGAATAGTCCCATCCTATCCAAAAATATTTGCTTATCCTGCTTCTTAAGTAAGGAGTAAAAGGGAATATGTTTTTCTATCCAAAAAATATCGTTTTTATTAAATCGAAACCTTTCATTTCTTGGACTTTTAGACTTAGTTTGATAACCCCAAACTCTGAGCGCAACTATAATAGCTAAAAGGACAATAAAGCCAGCTATTTTTGCAAAAAAAGATAACTCTGAATTAAAAAGAATAGGTATTAACCCCAGAGAAAGGAGAAAGAGAATAATCCAACCCAAAAATCGTTTCATACTGAAGTCAATGTTTAAATGAATGTTACAAATAGCTAAATTAGAAATATCAAGCGGTATTTGTTGAATTGACACAAAAAAAAGCCTCCAAAGAGGCTTTTTTTATTGATATTTTTTTAGGTCTTCTGCTTTGTCAACCCATTTATCATTTTTAAGCTCACCCAGCACAACTACATCTTTAATTCTACTATAGTTTCTAATTGCAAGAACGATTTCTTCTCTTGTATCTCTGCGAATTTTTATACCACTTGTTCTAGAACCTTCGTTACGAACCTCAATATAATAACCGTCTTTCAATTTTGCTGGTTTTGTTGGCGGTCTACCCATAAATCCTTATATTTCGTTAAAATTGTTGACAATATATAAAGAATATTTGAGAAAACCTAAATAATTTTTAAAAACTTTTTTTGAACTAAACCAATTTCATTCAAAAAGTTCAACTAACTCCACTAATGTAAATTAGATTATTCCAGAAATGTTACCTCAATTCTACTCTAGCAAATCTGTGATTTCTATTGCGATTGGCATACAATATCATTACATTATTTTCTTGATCTACGCGCGCTTTAGCAGGTAAAAAATGCGCTCTCAGCTCACTTCTACCGGCCATCATTGTCCTGCTAACGTTACCTGTTTCATTATTAACAGTTACCGCACCTATGACATTTCCAATGACACGAGGTGTCCCGTTAAACAATCTTCCACTAGGAATAAAATTACCTTGATTATCATAGTTTCTAGCATTATCATTGTAAAAAAAGTAAACATTGTTATCCGTTATAGCATGCGCAATCGACAAACCGAAACCTTCATCATTGCGAGATTCTTGATTTTTAGGAATTCTTCTCACCCAGTCCAGATTACCATTTGCATCTAGCTTATACACTATTACATCATCAAAATAATAAACCCAATCAAACCTCACATTCTCAGCATTCATATTTCTTGGTATATATAAAACATTTTGGTTTTCAGCAATAGCAATGATTCCACCATCCTTAGTTGGCTGAACAGCATGCATCTTAACAAAATCTAACCCTGTGTCTCTATTCTGACCTGCAAAAAACCGTTCAGACCAGTTTCTTTCCCATGCAGCATTAGCAGAAGTTAAAAACTCGGTTGTAAATGGAATCCTTCTTTGAAACAAAATTTCTTCTGTTTCCGGATTAATTTTCATGTAAAAAATCCCTCTTAAACCCGAAACCAGATTTTCCGCATACAAGCCAGTACAAACCAACATTCCATCTTGATCTTTATTCAACTTGATTTCTTGGATCATAGAATTATTTTGTTGGATATCGATTTCTTTGAATTGATCATTCACCACATGAAATAGTCTTACTTGTGCAAAGGTTCTATTAGTTGGGGAAATCGGAAAGTTTAGGTTAATAGGATAAAACTCTTTACCCATTACATAATAATTGCCATCATTACAAACGAACTGGTCATAAATTTCTAATTGGTTTTGTCGATAGGGGAAAACAACAACATTTTGAGCAATCGGTGTTGGCGATTGTTGATCAAAAAGTGCGTAACCCAAGCCAGGAAACTCATGCTGTTGAACAGGGATTGTAAACAATCCGCCGAGTCTAGAAAAATTTTCAGAAGAAGATAAAACAGCTCTTCCTCTTGCCCCCACGGTATTAAAATATTCGGTAAGTTGCACACCGTTGGCATCTAACTGAAAATCAAATAAACCAATACGATGATAAAAAATTTGTGTCCTAGCAGAAAAAAATCCTGAACGAGAAGAAAAAACAATCCAATTATCACCTACGTCCGCTACTCCATCCATTCGAACGCGCTTGCCATTACCCCTTAAAACAAATCGTTTCGACTCAGCAACAACAAGATTATTCATTCTTTTTGTTATTGTGCGTCTAGAATTTGGGAAAAATCCAGGTAAAATAGTATTCCAAAAAGAGTTCTGATCAACTGCGAGCGCAAAATTTGGCCCTTGTATCTTTCCAATCTTTTCTACATTTCCTCGAAATCTCTGCCGCTCTCCCCATTGAATTTGAATATCTCCATGGTTTTGAAACTGTTGCGCAATAA
>JAFIEX010000159.1 GCA_020832365.1 Crocinitomicaceae bacterium | reverse complement strand
AGTAATGAGTTTAATTAATCCTGGTGATAAGGTACTTATTCCTGCTCCTTATTGGGTTTCCTATATTGAGATTGTAAAAGTTGCAGGTGGCGAACCTGTAATTATCAGTGCAGATATTTCTTCTGATTTTAAAATCACCGCTCAACAGTTAGCGGAAGTACTTTCAGATGAAATCAAAATGATTATTTTCTCAACACCCTGTAACCCTACTGGCTCTGTATATAACAAAAGTGAAATGCAAGCTTTAGCGAAAGTTATTGCTCAGCACAAGCACATTTCTGTTATTGCTGATGAAATTTATGAGCACATTAATTTTACTGGAGAGCACGCGAGTTTGGCTGCTTTTGATGAAGTGTATGATCAAGTAATTACTGTAAATGGTGTGTCTAAGGCATGGGCAATGACTGGTTGGAGATTAGGATACATTGGTGCCCCCAAACATATTGCAGCAGCTTGCAGTAAAATTCAAGGTCAATTTACGAGTGGAACCTCTTCTATTACACAAAAAGCTACTATCGCTGCTTTACAAGCCGACCCAAGTGTGTTGGAAGAAATGTTAGCAGCTTTTAAGTCACGCAGAACGCTTGTTTTAAACGCATTAAGAGCAATGCCAGGAGTAAAAGTGAACGAACCGCAAGGAGCTTTTTATTTTTTCCCCGATGTAAGCTCTTTCTTCGGTAAGTCGTTCAACGGAAAGTCCATTGAAAATGCTACAGATCTTAGTTTGTATTTGCTAGAAGAGGCTTTAGTCGCTCTAGTAACAGGTGATGCGTTTGGAGATCCAAATTGTATAAGAATTTCTTATGCCACGGATGAAAAAACCTTAACAGAGGCGATGCGAAGAGTTGCAGAGGCACTCAGCAAATTAAAATAATGATGCAAAACTCAAAGGATATTCTTACTGCGTTTGCTAACCTCAAAATTGTTGTTGTAGGTGACGTGATGATTGATGCCTATCTGGAAGGCAAGGTTAATAGGATTAGTCCTGAGGCGCCAGTTCCAATTGTTAATTTCACCAATAAGGAAAATAGGTTAGGTGGCGCAGCGAATGTTGCCTTGAATTTGATCAGCCTCGGGGCTCAAGCTACAATTTGTTCTGTTATTGGTAAGGACTCTGAAGGGGAGGAGTTAATAAAACTATTGCATAAAGACGGTATTGATGTAAGCGGTATCGTTTCCTCCAGAAAACGAACAACAACTGTTAAAACAAGAGTAATCGGTAACAAACAACAGCTTTTAAGAGTGGATAAAGAGCAGACTGATGACATAGCTCAAGAAGAAGAAGTTTTATTATTAGAGAAAATTAAATCGGTCATTGAGGCAGGTTGCGATGCTATTATTTTACAAGACTATAACAAAGGTGTTCTAACAGAAAGTTTGATTAATAAAGTAATTGAACTTGCAAAGGAAAATAATGTAATTACTGCAGTAGACCCTAAACTTAAAAACTTTTTGAATTACAATGGTGTAACGCTGTTTAAACCGAATCTTAAAGAATTACGAGAAGGGTTAGGTATTTCTGAATTAAACCCTAAAGATAATAAAGCTTTAGAAACTGCCATCGCTGCGCTACAAGAAAAAATTGGTGCTAAAAATATTTTTATTACGCTAAGTGAAAATGGTGTATTCATGCATGGAGATAACCAAAAAATATATCACCCTGCACATCGAAGGAATATTGCAGATGTTTCCGGGGCAGGTGATACTGTTATTAGCGTTGCAACACTTGCTTTAGCCGCAGGATTAGACTTGGTGCTAGTGGCAGCCATGGCTAATTTAGCTGGCGGTATCGTTTGTGAATACCCTGGAGTTGTGGCAATTGACAAAGAACGCCTCGCTCTTGAAATGGATAAAATACTATAATGTATGTTTAGAGACTTCAGAGAACGGGTCAATCTGAGACTTTACAACTCCAAGTCTTACGTACTTAAAATCTTCCGATTTTTGCATGTTTTAGTAGCACTAGCAATGATAGGTGTGCTAACTTATTATTATGGATTTCCACAAAGTGAGCAAACAGCTGCAGTGCTATTGAAATCTATAGAGTATAGTTTCTTATTCTACATTGTGAACTTTTTTGTAAAGATTATATATGACTACAACCCAAGGGAATATTTAAGGCAAAATAGATTAGAGTTTTTTATCATTTTTTTATTAATTATAGAGGGAATTTCGCATAATTTATCTGGAAGCATGCTCTCTATTCGTTTTTTTAACTGGATTGGTTTGGAATCATTTGCGGATATTTCAAATGTACTAATTCAGTTTTTCTTTATCATTTATATAGTGATTGAACTGCTAAAAAAACGAAATTTTCGACTACGTTTTAAGCTACATCCTGGTTTATTATTTGTATTTTCTATTTTTGGTATTGTAGCATTTGGAACTCTATTACTTTCCTTACCCGAAATGACAGTTAATGGTATTAGTTTCACAGATGCTTTCTTTACTGCTATGTCAGCAACAAGTGAAACAGGTTTATTGACGATTGATGCCTCATTAGATCTAACTTTTAAAGGGCAACTCGTCGTTCTTTTCCTTATTCAAATTGGAGGATTAAATACTATTGCTTTTGCTGCCTTGTATTTTCTCCTTGCGAAATTTGGTATAGGGCTAAAACAACATGATTTGTTAGAAGACTACATGAATAAAAACTCTTTTGCAGATGCAGATAAAGTTTTTTACAAAATTGTAAAGTGGACTTTAACAATAGAATTAATTGGTTTCGTTCTGATTTTTATAGCTTTAGGAAATAGTGGAAGCATGGCTGACACGGGCAATCGCATTTTTCACAGTATATTTCATGCGATCTCAGGATTTAACAGTGCTGGTATTTCTACTTTTACGGATGGAATGATGTCTGAATTAGTAATGGATAATTTTTTGTTTCAACTGATCATTCTTGGATTATTCTTTTTGGGAAGTTTTGGTATGTTGGTGCTCTTCGATTTAATTGAGGTTAAAAGTTTACGTGATAGAATGCGAAATCCATGGAAATCGCTACAATTCAGCACAAAAATAACCCTGAACTTCACCATGGGATTGTTGATTTTTGGAGCTGTTATATTTTTCGTATTTGAATACAACAATACGATCGAAGGTAAATCAACTGTAGGGCAGGTTATTACAGCCCTTTTTCAGTCAATGACGACGAGAAGCGCAGGGTTTAATTTGGTGGACACAGGGAGTTTGACCATGCCGGTATTAATCATTTTCTTGTTTTTAATGTTTGTTGGTGGAGGCTCAGGTTCAACTGCTGGTGGTATTCGCGTAACAACTTTTGCTATTATGATTTCCTCGGTATTGGCTACTATAAGAGGAAAGAAATTTGTGGAATTATACCAAAGGACCATCTCGAACGACTTGGTGTCTAAGGCTTACTCTATATTTACGTTTTTTGTCGTAGGTAATTTGATTGGAATATTTTTACTTTCCATTTCTGAAATGGATGCCTTACACAATGGAAAGTTCACATTAATGGATATCATCTTTGAACATGTTTCAGCATCTTGTACGGTAGGTTTATCTACTGGAATTACCGCAGATTTATCTACTTTTGGGAAATATATTATAACAATTGCTATGTTTATTGGTCGTGTTGGAACATTAACACTGGCTTATTTGTTAGGAAGACAAGCATTTAATACGAATTATAAATATCCTTCGGGACATACGATGATAGGTTAGTTATGAGTAATAAAACAGAAGTAAAACCGTACAATACAACGAAATCTAAAAAAGAGGAAGTCGCAGAAATGTTTGATAACATTTCTGGTAAATATGATTTTTTGAATCACTTTTTATCTTTAGGTATTGATCATATATGGCGAAAAAAAGCAATTCAGCTACTTAAACCATTGAAGCCTCAGCGCATTCTTGATTTGGCAACTGGTACGGGAGATTTTGCTATTGCTGCCTTAAAGCTGAACCCTAAAGAAATCATTGGAATGGATATTTCTAATGGTATGTTGGAAAAAGGTAGAGATAAGATGCTGAAAAAAGGAGTGGAGAACATCATTGATATGCGGAATGGTGATTCTGAAAACATGCCTTTTGAAGATGGTTATTTCGATGCGCTAACTGTTGGATTCGGCGTCCGAAATTACGAAAATCTAGAAAAAGGACTAAGCGAAATGCTACGTGTTTTGAGAAAGGATGGTATGGCTGTTATTTTGGAATTTTCAAAGCCTAAAAAGTTTCCAATTAAACAATTGTTTCAATTTTATTCTAAACGAATTATTCCTTTTTTAGGTAAAACAATTTCTAAAGATCGCTCTGCCTATGCTTATTTGCCTGAGTCAGTTGCAGCTTTTCCAGAAGGACAGGATTTTATCGATATTTTGACAAAATTGGGCTACAGAGATGTTAAAGCACGACCAGTTTCCGGAGGAATAGCAACCATCTACACGGGAATTAAATAATTACTGTTTTTTTTCGTTATAGTTGATGATGTTCAAGCATAGCTTTTTGGTTGTTTTTTCTATAATGTTCTCTTTTTTGGTAACTGCCCAAAGAAAAGAGGTGACACAAAACTATAGTAAGTTTGACAGAAGAACTGTTCATTTTGGTTTCATGTTGGGTGTTAATACAGCTGATTTTAGTACACGCTATGAGCCTTTTTTATTTGAGAACTACGGACTATACAGTATCGAAAATATAAGCCAACCTGGTTTTCAATTAGGTATTATCAGTTCTGTTAAGCTATGGCACCCCTCATTACGTTTACGTTTTATTCCATCACTCTCTTTTTTAGAACGTGTACTAGAATATAATTACCTAGAGGATGATGGTAGTTTTAGAGTTCACGAAGAGCGGACAGGATCAACAAATCTTGATTTTCCGCTGTTACTAAAAATGCGAACAGCAAGGTATAATAACTTTGCATCTTATGTTGTTGCTGGAATGCAATATACACTTGATCTTCAAACAAAAGAATTTTCTGCACAACAACCTGCCAATCCTTTTTTAAAAATCAAAAGAGATGATTTCCAAGGTCAAGTGGGAGCGGGGGTTGATTTTTTCTTGCCTTATTTTAAGTTCGGAATGGAACTTAAACTTTCCCACAGCGTCATCAATGCACTGGTGCAAGACAATACCCGTTTATCATCTCCAATCGATCGTTTGAGTAATCGCGTTTGGTGGATTTCGTTTACCTTTGAAGGCTAATGGAAAAAACAGTTCAGTTTCAAGTATTACCCGAGCAAGTAGAAGATACGGGTTTTTTGTATGGTCAAGCTTTACAAAATAGTGGTTTTTCAAAAGATAAAGTACCCTATTTTAAAGTACTTAAACGTTCTATTGATGCAAGAAGAGCACCAGTAAAATATAATGTGCAAGTATTACTTTCATCAGAGCCAATTCCAATTAGATTTTATACATTTCAAGAGAAAAACGTGTCTAACGCGCCAACAGTTCATATTGTAGGAGCTGGACCAGCAGGTTTATATGCAGCGTTGCAAGCGATAGAATTGGGTTGGCGACCAATCATCTTTGAAAGAGGTAAAGATGTTCGTTCTAGGAGAAGGGATTTGGCGATATTGAATAAACAAAGCATCGTTAATCCAGAGTCAAATTATTGTTTTGGTGAAGGAGGTGCAGGAACATATTCTGATGGTAAACTCTACACGAGGTCAAAGAAAAGAGGCAATACTTTAAAAGCTATGGAATGGCTTGTTTCATTTGGAGCAGATGAAAAAATATTGTTAGAAGCTCATCCACACATTGGAACCAACAAGTTGCCAAAAATCATCTCTTCAATGCGAGAAACGATCATAAGTTGTGGTGGCGAGGTTCATTTTGAAAGTAAGTTAACGAATATCACAATAAACGATGGGAAAATAGCAGGAATTGAAATTAATGGCGAAAAACAGATTTCCTGTGCTCATTTGATACTCGCAACGGGCCATTCTGCAAGGGATATCTTTTCTTTGTTACATGAAAATAACATCACAATTCGAGCAAAAAGTTTTGCGCTTGGTGTTCGAATCGAGCATCCTCAAGAGGTAATTAACTGCATTCAGTACCATGGCAACCAAAAAGATGATTATTTGCCGCCAGCATCATACAGTTTAGTAGCGCAAGTGCATAACAGAGGTGTTTATTCATTTTGTATGTGCCCTGGTGGTATCATTGCGCCATGTGCTACAAAACAAGAAGAGGTAGTTACTAATGGCTGGTCTCCTTCTAAGCGCAATAACCCTTACGCTAATTCTGGTATCGTTGTTGAAGTATCACCAAGTGATTTAACAAAAAAACCTGACAACAATCCCTTCGTTTGTTTGGAATTTCAGCAAAGCGTAGAGCGCGATTGCTGGGAGGCTGCTGGAGGAACACAAAAAGTACCTGCACAAAGACTAATGGATTTTATCGCTGGAAAAAAATCGAAAGATTTACCCATTACTTCTTATCAACCTGGAATTGTGTCGGTTAATTTACATGACGTTTTACCTGATTTTATTGCCCAATCCCTTCGAAGTGCCTTTTTGGAGTTTGGTAAAAAAATGAAGGGCTACCTTTCCAATGATGCTATTTTGCACGCGCCAGAATCAAGAACTTCTTCACCTATTTCCATACCTAGAAACCCTGATACCTTAATGCACATAGATTTAGAAGGATTGTATCCATGTGGTGAAGGAGCAGGTTATGCTGGAGGAATACTTTCCGCTGCTGTAGATGGTATGAATTGTATGCTTGCTGTTGAGATGAACCTAAAAAAATAGTAATTTTGAACTTGTAAAGTTTTGAAATGAGTACTAATGGACACTCAAAAAAAATCAACTTCTTCGCATTAATTATCCAATACAAAAACGAAATACTGCTTGTGCATACCTTGCATTTTCTGAAAGTTGAAATAATGCAAGTTGTTTTACTTATGAGGATTCA
>JAFIEX010000158.1 GCA_020832365.1 Crocinitomicaceae bacterium | reverse complement strand
ATTTTCTTTTATACCCTTATAAAAAACTCTGCTACCTATTGAGTCTCCTCTCTTTTTACCTCTACCTTTAGACCAGTAATTAAAACCAACATCTTTTATTAATAGATAATTCTCAAACTTTTGATGACTATTAAGTTTTTTAACTAATGGATTTAGCACAATAAATTCATTTGAATTTGAATCTATTTCCCCTTTTGTTATAAAGTCAGCATTTTTCATGATCCAATTACCATATTGTTTTGATTTTTTAGCATTAATAATACTGCAAAAAACATTTGCATCATCAAAAACTAACTTACTTCCAAAATCTACTATTTCATCGATTTTAAAGTTTTCAATTATATAATTTCTCAATGCATGAAAATAGTTTCCTTTAAGAAACGTATTTGGCGTGATAAATGAAAAGCTTGAATTTGATTTACCAAGATTATTTGCCAGAATTATAAATGCAACATACAAGTCATTGGTTCTTTTGAAAGATGGATATTTTCTTTCGTAATAATCCTTTTCAGTCCTGTTATAAACTATTAAATAAGGCGGATTCCCAATCACCACATCAAACCCTACATAATTTCCATCATCGTCCAACACTTCGGGAAATTCAAAGCGCCATTCAAAAGCGTTTTCGTAGATTTTGTTGGTGGCGATATCGTCGCGTTCTTGTTCGAGTTTTTTGAGGGTGGTGGCGGCTTTTTTGAGGTCGGCGTGGAGCTTTTTGGGCACGGAGTCTCCCCATTGTTTTTTGGTGTTGATTTCCGTGGCGAGTTGGTCCACTTTTCCGCGGGCTTTGGACAATTTGCCTAAAAACGGGGTTTCGATGTTGGTTTCAAAATCGCCTTTGATGTCGGCAATCAAGCGTTCCATTTCTCGTTTTTGTTCTTTGTTAGCAGCTTGACGGTAAGTTTGTACGGCCAAACGGTAGCTGTCCATGTTCCACTTGCTTTTGCGCAGTGCCTTGCTTAAGTCGGCGTCTAAGTCAAAACGACTGATGAGGGAGTTGCCGCATTTGATGTTGATGTCGATGTTGGGGAGGGTTTCCAGTGCTGTTTCGTTTTTATAATAAGCACTTTTCAGGAGTTCTATCCATAACCGCAAGCGACAAATTTTTACCGAATTGGGGTTGATGTCCACGCCAAAAAGGCAATTTTCGATGATGGTTTGCTTTTCGTGGAACAAGGTTTCTTGCACGCGTTGACTTTCTCGGTGATTGGGGTTGTATTCAAACAGTTCGCCGTTGTAATCGGTGACAATGAGTTCGTCGTTTTCAATGTGTATGTCGTAATCCCGCAACAATTTCCCTTGTCGGTCGTGTAAGACGCCCAATTCGTGTTTCACGGCAATCATTTCGTTTAAGGCAGAAACCAAAAAGTGCCCCGAACCAACAGCCGGGTCGCAGATTTTTACGTCGTTGATGAGTGCATTGGCTTCTTGGTGGGAAAATTGCCCACGACTGCCGATAGCGTTGTAGATGTCGGTGAGGTTGGAAAAAGGTGCGTCTCGATACACCGTGTCATTCCGCTGCTCTCCATGCACGGCACTCGGAGACTCTTTTCTTCCAGTTTCCGAATTACTATTTTTTTGGTCAGAACGCTCATCGAGTGCGCCGCTTTGTTGAATTGTTTGTTTACATGAACGGTCATCGAGTGATTCGACGTCAGGAGAATTGTATCGAGATGCCCGTTCATTGAACTTCTGCACTACGGCCTTGCGTATCGTTTCCCGACACATGTACATCGTGATAAATCCTGGGGTAAAGAACGAGCCGTCTTTGTAGCCGTTGATTTTTTCGAAAATGAGTCCGAGGACGGAGGCATTTATGAGTGTTTTATTGTCTTCTTGAATGTCTTCAGAGCCTTCACCGCTGAAATCGTAGGCATTTAAAAACGCAAAAAAGTATTCCAAGGTGTTCATTTTGCCCGAACGTCGTTTTCCTTGGTTGTCTTTGAGTACCGTGGAAGAGTGCAACGAAATTTCTGCACTGTTGTTGAGTTGCGTTACCGAAAAACAATCGTGTTCTAAATCGGTGGGTTCAAACAGCGAAGAATTGAGGTAGGGAACGTGTTCAAATTCTTTTTGGACAAATTCACTGCGGTCTTCGTATTTTCTAGCGAGCACCTGAAAAAACAGGGTGTTCAAATCATCGTAATTGCGAATGCGTGTACTGTTTAAAAAAGCATATTTTTTATCGCCTTCGTGGTAGGACTGCAACTGCGCTTCCAATAATTTCAAGAATAAAATTCGGTTGACCCAAGTAATACACAACTCTAACCCAACATTGAATAGCCGTTCTTCGTTTGTTGCGCCAAATTGACTCGGTTTGTTCAAGCGGCTGATTTTATCCAAACTGTCTAATTGAATGATGGCATCTTCCAATAGAGAACCGCCGTTACGTTTGCCTTTGGGATTCCGTTGAATGACTTTTTTGCTCCCTTCTTTTTCTTCAGAAAGTCCGATGATGTGCAGCAATTCCGCATAAAAACGCTTGTCCAAGGAATTAGAATCATTGGTAAAAGGACGTTTTAGTACATGTTGAGGAGAAAGCAACTTGAATAAGGCAACTAATTTTTTGTCGTCCTTTAAATCGTCGTTGCGCAATGCTTTTTCGTAATCACGAATGTTGAAGTAGGTCGCATCCAATTCTCCCGAAATGTTGTCAATGGCAGGCGCGGCAATTTCTTTGTAGAAAAAGTCTGTTTTAGTCCCCGAAAGGCTCCCGTTTTCAAAATCTTGGAACTGTTTAACAAAGGCCTTGTTTTGTGCAAAATGCTTTTCAAAATCGTTGGCATTAAAAATAAACCATTCGTTGATATTCGTGATGATGAGGTATTTTACCTCCAAATTTTTCTCGGTAATGCGTTCCCGCAAATAATACAGCACTAATTCCTGAAAAGCTTTGACGTTGAGGCGATTTTCAGCCACCATCTCGTTTTTATTCGTCGGTTTTTTGGTTTCTAGTATCACACCAACCGGGTCTTTGGCTTTGTTACCATTGTGAATCACCAAATCTTGACGACCTTTGGTATTGATATAAAAATCAGGTTCGTAATAGGTTTTTTTTAAGAAATCCGCCACTAGGTTCTTGTGAAATTCTTCAGATTCTGTATCGTTGGTGCGGTCGAGTAATTCAATCAAATTCGTTTTAAACGTTTCGATTTCTTTCCGAACCGGTTTTACTTTGAGGAAAGCTTTATTCAATGCCTGTTTGGGTTTGATGATGTTGAGTTTCATGAACCATTTAATTTTGGAGGGTTAAGGTAAGCATTTTCTTCTATTTTAGCTAAGTGGCCAATGGTGTTTATTTAGTAGAGCGTTTTGAAATAGGGGTGTGTTCGTTTAAATATCTTTATTCATTAATTAAATTGTAAATCTTATGTGCAATTTTTACAAATCATTCATCAGATTCATCAAGTAATTTTTTTAATTCTTTAGTAAGGTCTTCTTTTTTGGGTAGGTATAATTGATACTTGCTGGCTAAAATCTGTGTATTATTTTCAGGTAATGCATATTCTACCATCGTATTATTTTTATCGGTACAAAGCAAAATCCCTATGGTTGGATTTTCATCCTCTTGCTTTTCTGTGCGGTCGTAATAATTGACATACATTTGAAGTTGCCCCAAATCTTGGTGGGTTAACTTATGTGTTTTAATTTCAATGATGACAAAGCAGCGTAAAAGTCTATTGTAGAATACTAAATCCACAAAAAAATCATCGTCTTCTATTTGAATACGCTTCTGTCTTGCCACAAAAGAAAATCCATTTCCTAACTCCAACAAAAATGACTGCATGTTTGAAATGAGTGCCCTTTCTAAATCTTGCTCATAATAATCTGCTTGAGGCTTTAACCCCAAAAACTCTAATACCATAGGGTCTTTGATGATTTCTTTAGGATGCTCTGGCTTGGCTTCTTTTTTTGCCACCGCGAGTACTTTTTCCTTGTCGTTACTCATCAATAAAGGCTCATATAGCTGACTGTTTATTTGACGTTCCAACTGTCTAAAACTCCAATTATTATTACACGTTTCTTCGATGTAATAGGTGCGTTTATCTTCATCTTCGATGCGGATAAGTAACTTATATTGAGACCAATTCAATTGTGAACGCAGTGTGTTCACTTTTGGAAAAGTGAGGTAAAATTGACGGCAAAAATTCAATTGACGATATGAAAATCCACTCCCAAAATCTTGTTCCAATTCTTTGGCTAACGTCTTGATGAGATAGGTGCCATATTCCGCTCGCTCCTTACCTTGTTGTTCTTCTTCAACAATATGTTGCCCAATTTGCCAGTACATCTGTACGCGCACATGATTCACCGCACGAACTGCATTGTTCTGCGCCTTTTCGATTACTTCTTTTATGTTCGCTATAAATGTCTTTGAAATGGAAGCCATTGTTTTCTTTTTAATAATTCTATTTTTATTTTAAATACTTCTCACAGGACGAGTTGCATCGTTGGTGCGGTCGAGTAATTCAATCAAATTCGTTTTAAACGTTTCGATTTCTTTCCGAACCGGTTTTACTTTGAGGAAAGCTTTATTCAATGCCTGTTTGGGTTTGATGATGTTGAGTTTCATGAACCATTTAATTTTGGAGGGTTAAGGTAAGTATTTTCTTCTATTTTAGCTAAGTGGCCAATGGTGTTTATTTTTGTACTGAGGAATGAAATAGGGGTATAGTTTCTTAGTACTGTTATTCTTTAATTCCTTTTACTACTTCATCAATAAGTTGTTTCACCCTTTCCAAGTTGATATCCCCTTGTTCGGCAAATTTCTGCATCATTAGACCAGGTTTATCAATAGAGGTAGATTGATGCTCTAAAATAGTCAAAATTTTCTTTTGTAGCACTTTTGATTTAGAAAGTGTACCCTTTAAATTTCTTCCAAGTATTCTTGCAGCAGTAATTAACGTTTCAAAATCATCCGTGAACAAGTCCAAATGCTTTTCATAAGCTTCATCCGACACAAAAGACCAGTAATTATCTATAATTTGATACAAGTCAACTAAATCTTTTTCTCGATCCGGTTTTTTGTCATCCCAAGAAAGCAACTTTAAAATAAATATCCCATGCAATGGAGGAACGGGTATCGAAACAGACTGATCCTGGTCAATAAAATACTCCTCTAATTCCTCATTCAATTCACGAAATCCCAAAACAGATAACTCTATATCCCTATCATCAAAATTCACGGTGTAATCTTGTTCAATCTGTCCAAAAGAGAGCAAATCAATAACCGTTTCACCTAACTTCCAATTCAGACGATACGGATCCAATGTCGTTTCAAAACCATTGTTTAGTAATTCATTCTTCAGGCGGTTATAATCTTCAATAGTTTCCACCATGACAGCAAAATCAATATCACGTGTTCCGCGCATGGGTTTAATTCCCTGTCGATAAAAATGAACATTTCTGGCTTGTGCTCCAATCAGAAAATAGCGTATAGAAAAAGCTTCAAAAACGGTTATGAGCGTTTGAAATGCTGCTTGGTGTTCGGCAAAAGCATACTGTTTAAAGGAATTATAAGTATTGCTCATAAATCAACTTTGCAATTTCTACACATCGTCCATCACCACTTTCCATCAAGTCAGCATAAGCTAGAATAGGAGGAACACAATGTTCAGGTGTATTCGTTTCAGGTAAATTTTCCCAAAAAGGTTCAAATACATAAATATCTCCATTTTCATCTGGAAACCATTGGTAGTTCTTCATCAAATTTTGGTGCGTTTCCCGAGAGTAAACCACAAACTTTTCAGGTTGCAAATGCTTTGTCAAAAGATCCCCTGCAGGTTCACCGCCCCAAAACGTATCTTCACTAAAATTCAAACGCTTCCAAGAATTAAAAAAGTTGTTATCGTTAGACCTATACCGCTTCACAAATAGCGAGGGTTTTAATTTTTTGGTATATTCATTTTGCCAACGTTGTAAAAGCAAATCAACATCCTTAATAGCCCATTGGTCACTCGTTTTCTTCAAGATAAAGCCTTCCTCTTTCAACCCTTCCATTACTTTAGGAATAGAACCCAAAGAAACTCCTGCTATTTCTGCCATTTCTCTATAAGTTCCATTAATAAGTTTTGGGTTCAACAAAAACTGAAAAACAACCTTAATTCCTGTTTTCGTAAAGGCCCTATTTTTTTGGTCTTCAGATGGTGGTTGATTATGAATACCGTCAATATGAATATAAATAGGATGAATTTTCAACCATATATTACCCACACGATCAACATAATTGATTCCATGTTCTTGTAATACTTTCTTAGCTGTGGGAGTAATATAATTAGCAACAACCAAAAGGGGAGTGAAGGCTTCAGCAAATTCACTGAGTCCGGAAACCTGAGCAGGTCGTACCTCATTCTTAAATAGCACGGCCAACTTTTTATCGTTCAATTTAAAAAAAGCATCGATTTGAGAATCATGAGCATTATGATTCTCATTCCACCGCACAGCATCTCCCAATTCATTTTTCAAATGAAAATAAGCCTGCTCAATGATTTGTCTTTCTTTTTTGTTCATTTTATTTATCCGTTCATGTAACATGAACAGCGCTATATTAATGAACAAATCTAATTCTTTTTTTGAGATAAAGAAAGAAATTCCCCTATGATTATACACATTATCTTCAAAACATCACCTCAGGCCTAATTATAAGCTTCGAATCATCATAAATCACTCTCAACAATTATATTTTCAATGACATTCCAAATAGCATTGGTTTGTACTTTCTTAGAACCACGCTTAGATATAGCCACAGGAACCACGTTTCTTTTTTTTAAGCTCTTGCTTTAGTAACTTTCCAAAAGAATTTTCAAAACTCAAGATATCCATTAAATACCCCAACTGTTTCCAACCCTTGAATAATTTTTTAGTACGTATTTACAATTGACTACGTTTATCGTAGTTATTTATAAATATATACTTTTTTGTAAAAATATAAATGATTCCCCGCAATCTTACCAGTAATTATTAGCAACAGCAATAACCATACGATC
>JAFIEX010000157.1 GCA_020832365.1 Crocinitomicaceae bacterium | reverse complement strand
TTATAGCTTTCATTAACATTGTTTCCAAAAGGATTATCCAACATAATAATCAGCTCATTTTCAAGCTCTACAATCTCCATCACAGGCGCATTAGGAGTGTCTAATATTCGGAAACAATTGTCAAACAAAGCTTGGGCTTTAGTATCATGTCTTTTAACTGCTAAAACAGACTCGTAAGCATCACCTGTAAAAGCACGACCATAAACAACTCCAACAGTCAAGTTATTTACCGCACCAGGAGTTAGCGTAAAAGGACCTGCGTGTTGCAAGAAACGCTTATCTTCATCGTTAGGGTTCGCCAAACCATTGCCATCAGTATTAGTCTCAGTCCAGTTCCATCCCATATCGATACCCTCAGTACCCCACCACAAAGGATCCGAATCATTTGGGTACAAATATAAACTAGGCACAGTTGTAACCCCTTGACTTGAAGAGAATCCATTACCACCAAAGAAAATGGGGGAGTTATCTTTCCAACGACCACGCATGAAATTATAGTAATCCGTTGGTGTTACAGGATCTCCAGTGGCTGGGTTACCAGAATTAATATAATAATTGAATCGTCTCATACCGAAACGCTCATTGTCAATAACACCATCAGAGTAACCAAGTCCTACACCATCATAAACAATTCCTCTACCTGCGATAGCTTCTGCAACAGTAGGTGTTACTAAAACAAAAGATCCATCTGGCTGCTCTTCCAAGCGAGGCCCAACATTATCAATACCATCGGCATCTTGATAAGGCCCTTCGAAAAAGTCAACCCCAACTGCAGGAGGGTTTTCCCCATAACCAGGTGCACCTGCTCCTCCCGGATCAAAATTTGTAGCATTGTAACAATACCCTAAACCTCTAGCGACGTCACATCCAACGTAATCATCAAAAGCAAAACCAACATCAGCATCAACGAAATTCGTAAAATATGTTTGAAATAAAGTCTGCGTAGAACGGTTGATCATTTCATAGTTGTAGAATGTCATTCTATTCACCTCATCATTGGTTGCAAAAGAGAAAGCCTGAGCGCGAATTTCCATACCAATTGGATCTGCTCCTGTCTCTGTATGAATATTACCTCTATCATTGAAAACCCACCAATGCGTTTTGTCACCAAATAATGAAATTCTTCTATCCACACCACACTCTATATCATCTCTACCAATAATATCATCGTACCAAGGGTGGTCACCTTCAGCAGGATCGTATACACCATTTCCAGAAACACCATCAGTTGGATAATCGTAAAAAGGAGCTAAATAGAAGTCCTGACCACGTGTAACATCCCCATGAGCTGGCCAATTATTAATTCTATTCAAGGCATCATTTGTAATAGGAAAATCCTCGTCACAATCTGGATTTTTATCACACTCAAACTGCAAAGCGAAAGCGATTACTTCCGTTTTACGCATGGTAAAGAAACGGTCATAATCAATACAATCTCTTGCATCAATGGTTGCTGCACCAAAATCACGAACTGCATCATCACCTACAGGAAATCTTGGGTCATAATTACCAGAACCAACCGTTACCGATAGTGGTCCTGCCCAAAAGTCATTTCCTTGGCGAAACTTAACCGCAGCTAATTTAAGCTGACCGTTCACATCCAAGCCTCCCATCCATATAGCACCTGCATATATAACGTGGTTTCCACCACCTTTAGGAACTTCATAAGAAGGTGCAGTAATCTGTCTATTCTGCCATTTAGAACCACCAACTTCAATCAAACATCTAACGTCATTGAACTCCATAAAGAGTCTTGCGTTAGATGGTGGACAATTGGCCTTAGCATCAAAACTAGGATTTGTAACTGTTCCATTTCCACTTTGAGCGGAATTGGAATTCACAGCTGTAACTGGATAAGCAGCAAGAGCAGCTCCTCCGAGAACAAAAGTGAAAATTGATAAAAATAAATACTTCATGGGTCTATTTATTTAAAATTAAAAGTCAAACTTAACTCCAAGACGAATAGTTCTTGGGGCACTAACATTAAAAGGATTCATAACTGCCATCATATACATATCTCTGAAGGCCTGCTCATCCAATTGATTTTGAATAGTTGGTTGTGATTGTGCAGCAAGTAAATACCCATCATCCATTGGGTTTCCTGTGGCTCTGTAAACGTTAAGCACGTTGAATTGATTAAACAAGTTAATCACACGACAGTACACCTGAAGATATGCTCTCTTCTTTCTACCATCCTCTGAACCATACTCTAAGTCAAAAATTCTATCTAACTGTAAATCTAATCTATATTCCCAAGGTTTTCTAGAACCATTTAGAGCTCCTAATAATTGTGGAGTTCCTATTCCTTGAGCAACAGGCAAGATATTAGCTTGTCTTGAATAAGGCGCGCCAGAGTTAACAATTGTAATTACATTTAATCCAGTGTTTTCAAAAATATTGAAATCTTTGTATCTAGGACCATTATAATCTTTTCCTCTACCATATCTATAGTCAACAGTGAAAGCAAACTGATGACGCTGATCGTAATTAAAAGGAAATACGTTACGTAAATCAGGCTGATTAGAATTCACAAAATTAAGTGCTGAGTTAGGATCTGAACCAGTTCCTTCAGCGAACTGCAAGGTATAGTTCGCATTAATTCTGATGTTACCAGTTCTTCTCAAATCATATTCAAATGTTAAACCTTTTACCGTTCCAAAGTCACGGTTACCATAAGTAATATAAGTAGAAGGGTATGCTTCAAAAATGTTACGAACCTGAACCTGATCTCTCAACTCACGATAGAAAGCATTAATTTTCAAAGAGGAGGTACGCGTTAAAACTTGCTGAAACCCGAAAGCATAATCAATCGTTCTTTCCGGTCTCAAGTTAGCATTATCAATAATAACACTTCTGTCACGTATAAACTGATAATCAACCGGGTCAAATCGATTAAATCCACCAGGTCTTCTCGTCAAGATATCGTAATTCGCAAAAAACAACGCCTCATCAGAAATTGGAAAAGAGAAAGCAATTCGAGGCATCAAGTTAATAGCAGAGCGATACTGTTCAAAAGCATCAGCTGTAGGAGTTTCTTGACCAGGGTTTAACAACCAAGGTTGAATTCCAGCAGAACCTCTAAGTGTAGTTGGGTCTTGTGTAATTGTTCCATTCGCATCATACCAAACATCACCATTTCTAAAACCGTTAATTGCTCCAGGATTGTTATAGTCATTAACATAAACCACATAATCATCACCAATACTTTGTGGAACATTAATCCATTCAAAACCAGGGTCATTAGCAAGTGATCTAACTTCACCAGCAGTTCTTGCATTAAAGAACAAAAATTGATCACGCAAGACAGGCTGATTTGCATTAAACACATCTAATCTCAAACCAACGTTGAAAACGATATCATCAAATGCAAATTTGTCCATAATATAAGCTGCGAAATAAGAAGGTTGAAACGCCCCAATAAATCTTCTAAAATTGTTATTATCATCAGTCTCATTGAAATATGAATTAATATCCGTATTCCCCCTAACTCTTCTACCAGTATGATCATAACCAAAGTAAGTAATAAAATTCTGCCCTTGGTTAAATAGCTCATCTGGTGTAAACATGTCTAGAGAGAACATGCTAGGATCAAACTTATCAATATTCAAAAAGTCATTACCGGCAGGATTCATCCCCGCAGCTTTTCTGAAGTTATAATCAAAGAAGAACTGATTATCAGACTGTGGGTTACCATTTTCATCAAAGAACAACTGACCACCATGTCTTCCGTCTGGGTCGGTCGCAGCAAAACCGGAATTCAATCTATTGTAAGATATACGAGGATAAGTACCAAACCAATCAAAAATAGGATTAGCCAAGTCTAACTCCGCTAAGTGCGCATTTGCATACTGGCGAGCAACTTCCCAAAGTCCAGCGGGTCCTCTTCTCCCAGATCCCCAGCCTCTGTCCCAACGCTGCTCCCATTCAAAACCGAGAGAAATTGAGTGACCTCCCACAACAATAGATGCAGAACCAGTAGTTCTAAACTGTTCAAATTCTGATTTAGAAAAGGCATTAAAAGGAGCTCCTGGATTTGCCCATAATTGGTAAACACTCGCAGGCAAGTCACCATTTCTCAAAGCATTTCCTTGCAGAACTTGAGTAAGGTTTTCAAATCTTCCTACAGGGTCACCTTCATAAATTCTATAATACTGACTAGTAATTGCCGCTAAAGAAGGATTATAAGGGGAGGGGGTAAAAGTAGTGCTAACATCCCTTGGCACCGCATTCTGAATCAAGCTATCTCCAGCTGCATTAAACTGCCAAGTTGGACGTTGTTCTATATCAAAGAAACCAACGTGACCATATTTAAAAATATCGTAACGGTGGTTAGGGTCAAAGAAGGAACGATCAGATTTAGAATAATCCACCATGAAATTATAGAAGAATGTTTTAATCGGACTAGAAGAACCTTCTCTATCCAATCTAAATCTTTGTGTCCATCTACCAAAAACCCTCCAGTCAAGCGCATGGTTAACACCAAAGTTATCAAAGTTCATTACTGAGTTGGCGTAATTAAATAATTGACCACCATTATAGTTCATGGAACCACCAAAACTTAAGTTGGCGTTTGGTCCTGTATTCACATCAATTTTACCAGCAGCTGTAGCAATCCTTCTTCTTGAATTCATTCTCCAAGGCGTTTGCTCAAAATCATCTAAACGTAAAAAGTTAGAATTATAAAAGTTACCTTCTCCACCAGCGGTTGGTCTAAGCGGATTTTCTAATAATTCATCTCTCACCTCTCTTTTAATACGCCATGCACCATCAGCAAAAGGACGAGGGTCAAAAATATCATTATACGTACCAGATATCAAAAATCCTAGCAACGGTTCTGTTTTATTCCCCTCTTCGTCTTTTTTCATTAATAACGGCCCAGACACCATTGCCTCGAAAAGGTTATACCCTTGCTTATCCAATCCAACAACTCTGCCATCATATCCTAACTCATCTTGACCTGGAATCCAAAATCCTGAAGAGACTGCCTCGACACTACCAAAAAACTCCTTAGAAGGGCCTCTTGTTGTTACAGATATAATACCTCCAGTTGCATCACCATAGTTTGCAGGAAGACCTCCAGTGATTACAGTAACCTCCTCAAGTGCTGATTTAGGAAGATTGGAAGAACCTCTAACTCTTATACCATCAATAAAAAATTCGGAAGCATCCTCACGAGCACCTCTTATGGAGATACCTCCCCCATCTTCACCTTGTTGAACTCCACCAACTGTTCCGGCAACACCAACCGCAGAGCGCACAGGAAGCTTGGCGATATCTTCTCTAGTAATAACTTGACCAGCAGCACCACCATCCTTATTGATTAAAGGCACTTTATATGCAATAACCTGAACTTCTTCCAACTCCTTAACGTCGTCAGGCTTTCCAATCTCTGTTCTATTTAAGAAAGTAATTCTTTCTGCTGATACAGAAACATTTTGGAGCTTCATGGGCTGATAATCAATAGAGCGGAACTCAATATCATATGCCCCAGCAGCTATAGAAGGGAATTGAAACTTTCCATCAAAATCTGTTTCTGTTCCCCCCTTGATGATACCACCTTGCGATATAACAACCTTTACAAAAGGGATTGGATCTTTCGTATCCTTATCAATTACTGAACCTTGAACCGAACCTAAACCAGCCTGACCAAGACCATAACCAGCTAATAACAAGGAACTTAAAAACAACAAGTAGAGTTTTCGTATCATAAGTTTTTATTAATTTAACCTTTAACAATTAATTCGAAGACCGTAAATATAGAAAAAATCATTTTAAACGATAACGAATTTTAACAAATCTCTTTTAATAATTCTTCACATCACAAATATACGCGTCAATTATGCTTAATAAAACTTTAATAAATAAGAGTTACGAAAAAATATACATGTCTAAAACTTACACAATTTTTTCTGGGCACTTTTGAGGAATACGTTAAATTTATAATACTATTGAAACCAGCTTGCATATAATTTATAGCTATTTGCAATTCTTTCAATTTCTCCTTTTCTTAAGTTTTCGGGAACTGGTTTGATTTTTTTGGCAGGAACTCCAGCATAAATATAACCTTCTTCGGCCTGGGTGTTTTCAAGCAAAACAGCGCCAGCAGCAAGAATCACTCCACTACCGATTTTACAACCATCCATTACAACCGCGCCCATACCAATCAAAACATCATTGGCAATTGTTGCTCCATGCACAATAGCATTATGGCCAATAGAGACATTATCACCAATTTCAACCGTTGTTTTATTGAAAGTACAATGAATTACGGCTCCATCTTGCACATTCACATTATTACCTAGTATGATACTATTAACATCTCCTCTCACTACAGCGGTAAACCAAAAACTACACCCATCTCCACATTTCACATCACCAACGACCGTTGCATTTGGTGCAAGCCAACAGTTTTTTCCAAATTCTGGGGACTTGCCCCGACAGCTTAAAATCAATGCCATGGTAAAGAAACTTTTTTTGCGTTAATATTTATATGAAAAATGTTAAGTACATTTTGATTAAACGTTTCCGGTGACTCTGAGGTTAAAAAAACGATAGAAGCATTACAACTCAACTTTTGTTTCATCCACAGGTGCCTATTTAAATAATCTTTCAAAGATAAAGCAACAAGTTCACCTTGGCTAATCAACTGAACATGATTCGGAACTAAGTTCTCAAGAATCGGGAGAAGAATAGGGTAATGGGTACAGCCTAGCACAATAGTATCCACACTGGGAAATCGACTCAAGAAAGAGGCTATATCTCTTGCTATCAAATGCTTTCCCTCAACAGACCAGTGCGTATTATTCTCAATTAAAGGAACCCAAAGCGGACAAGCCATTTGAGCAACTTTAATAGTTGGGAAAAACTTTTTTATTTCTATTTCATAACTTCCAGAATTAACAGTTCCTTCAGTTGCCAAAACTCCAATCTCACCAGTTTTAGTATTATTCCCAACAACTTCAGCACTTGGACGAATCACACCCAGCACCCTT
>JAFIEX010000156.1 GCA_020832365.1 Crocinitomicaceae bacterium | reverse complement strand
TATAGTCTTTGAAGGTGAAGGAAGTGATGGTTGGGATGGAACCAACAAAAGTGGTAAAGAATGTACAGAAGGTGTATATTTTGTTAAAGTTACATTTACTAACTTTCTTACCAATGAAAAAGAAATTAAAACAGGGTATGTTCATTTGATAAGGTAGATAATACTTTATATCATGAAAAATAAATATATTTTATTAGGAGCTTTATTTTCAATAATGCTACCTATAAATTCAATTTCACAAAGCACAGTAGCTAATAATAATCAAAACCCAGTACTTCAAAATCGGTTTCTCGGATTTCAAAACAATTTTGGTGTCTCTTTGCGTACAGCTAATATTACCAGAATTTGGATAAACCCAAATGGAAGTAATTTCCAAGGAGTTGGAACCGATGGTTACATCGGTATGGGAGCAGATCCAACAGATGTACGCAGTCGTTTAACCCTTACTGGGACAAACAACACTGCTTTTACAGGAAATGGGTTTAGAGAATGGATGAAAACAGGGTTGTTCAATTTGGAAAACTCTGACCACCTATACATCGGGTTAAAAGACGAAGGGTTTAACCGAAGTGATGCTATATTTGCTTGGGGAGATGATAATGCGGGTGCACCATTAAATAATGTTCGGTTCATTTTTACAGGTGCCGCTTCACCATTTGGGGCATGCACTAATTGCCCAACCAACCCGCTTGGTGTTGAAGGAAGGGAGGTTTTACGCATGAACCCGAATGGAAATGTTGGAATAGGACCATTGTTCATGCAAAACAATCAACCTAAAAGCCTCTTACATTTGCATGTAGAGAACAATTTGTCAAATTGGATACAAGTTTCCAATCAGGCTATTGGACCAAACCCCAACCTTATTACACCAAACAATGGGATTCGTCTCGGTCTCTTAGGTAATGCCAATGCGCTACAAAACGGTATTGGTTTAATGTACAATCAGGAAAATCGTCATCTGTTGTTTTCTACCAATGCGAATGCCGGACAAATTTCACCTACAAATACGCAAGAACGAATGCGAGTTACTGCTGTTTCTGCACCAACAGCATTACCAGCAGGAGGATATGGCAATTTTAATCCAGGAAATATTAATGGGACAAGAACAAGGGTTTCAATAAGTCACAATCCTGCTAATCCTGTTACTCGACCACTGAGTCTGTTGCATCTGGGGTATAATGTAGGAAGTCCTCTCTTACCAGGTTCGTTAGATGGATGGCGAGATTGGATGGATGTGGGATTGTTTACTGCACAAGGAACAGATAATATGTATGTAGGATTAAAAGAAAAAGGAAATGACCGCTTTGATGCAGTAATAAACTGGGGAGATAATCAGGGACCGAGTATAACAGGTCCAGTTGGACCGGATTATTTGCGATTTATCTTTACATCTTCCGCAGCTAGTATTCCGCCTGGCGATCCCGTTTCTGGTAGTAATGACGGATTAGAGGTTGCTCGAATGGATCCTAGTTTAGCATCTACCATGCCCAATACAAATTACGGAATGGTTGGGATCGGAAACTTTTCTCCAACAGGTCCTAATGCAGCTCCTGCATTACAGCCAGATGCAAAATTAGATATTGATGGAGATTTGCGTATTCGTAACGTTGAAAATGACAATAGCCTAACGCAGTTCCTTGCTATTGATCCGAATGATTTGAATAGAGTGAAGTGGGTGGATATCACATTGCCTCCGCCAGGTCCTGGAACACCACTTGGTAACCTCTGTAGCGACCCACAAAGTCCAATTACAGGCAACTATGAAATTCCTTTGGACATCTTTAATTTCTATTTCACAGACCCAGCAGGGCCATTAAACCAAAATGAAAACAGGGTAGTTATTGGTCAGGATTGTAATGCATTAACTCCTGCAAAACTGAATGTATATAGGGAACTCACACAAAATGCTCCTTTTGATGCAATAGGGGCACAAGTAGTTAACGTAGATATCGGAACCTCTAATCCTTACCTTGGTTTTGGTACTGGAGTTCTTGGGGAATCCACAGGAGACAATCGCGCTAATCGAGGCGTACATGGGATAGGAAACGAAGCAAGATCCAACTTTGGTGGATATTTTGAAACTTCAACTGTTTTTGATGGTTTTCTTGCAATTGGCAACTATGGTGTTCAGGGAGTTGCTTCAAATGGCAATGAAAATATTGGTGTTAATGGTTTTGCTTTTAATGGCACAAATAATTATGGCCTTAAAGGAGAAGCTTTTGGTTCGGCAGGAACAAATTATGGTGTGTATGGCAGTGCGTCTGGTGGTGCTTTAAACTATGCTGGTTTTTTTGATGGAGATGTATTTAGAACAGGAACAGATAACTTTACCTCGGATGCAACACTAAAAAACAATATTCAAAGTATAGGAAATGCAATGCAAATTGTAAATCAACTAAATCCAATTACTTTTGAATTTGACCAAAGCATCCACCCTCAAATACATTTAGCAAATGGCACACAATATGGTTTTACGGCACAGGAAGTTGAACAAATTTTACCTGAATTGGTAAAAGACGAGGTTTTTCCTCCTCAATTTGATTCTTTGGGCAATATGGTAACCTCTCAAGTAGATTTTAAGTCTTTAAATTATCAAGGATTCATTCCTTTTCTCACCAAAGGTATGCAAGAGCAACAATCTCAAATCGATAGTTTGGAAAATGAATTGAATCAAAAAGACTCATTAATCAATGACGTGAACGACCGCTTAACGCAGTTAGAAAACTGTTTGAGTAATATCTTACCAATTTTATGTCAAATTAGTAATTCTGCCATTCAGCAGAACAACGAAGAAGCGCAGCAACAAATTATTCATTCGCTTAATTTGGAGTTGTTTGATGGTGATCACATTGTGTTGGAGCAAAATGTACCTAATCCTTTTGCTGAAAGAACAGTTATAAAATACTTCCTTCCTGAAAGTGTAAGAGATGCGAAAATTCTATTTTACAACAACGAAGGAAGAATGATTAACGAAATTGCGCTTACCGAAAGAGGAAACGGAAGAATCAACGTGTTTGGTGGTGATCTAAGCAGAGGTGTCTACTCTTATACCTTGATTTGTGATGGTCAAGTAATTGAAACAAAGAAAATGGTGAAGCAATAAGTAAAACACCTTGATAAACAAAAGCATGAAGTTTTAATCAATCACAAAGGGCTTTTTTTAGGAAAACAAAGGGCGCATGTTTTAGCAACATGCGCCCCTTTTTCATAATGCCTGCAAAGCATTGTTTGATTCACTCCATTTAAAAAGTCATTTATCAGCAATTCGTTCATAAAGAATACAAAATTTCGCAACGTTATCTTAAAAACAGCTACTTTTGTAATGATGTTCAACAGTGAAATTTCAGTTGAATGCCTTAATTAGGGATTAATTTATGAAGCACATAAGAAACTTCTGCATCATTGCGCATATTGACCATGGTAAGAGCACCTTGGCAGACAGACTTTTACAAACCACTGGCACGATAAGTGATAGAGAAATGAAGGAGCAGGCTTTGGACGATATGGACATTGAGCGCGAGCGTGGAATTACGATCAAGAGTCATGCGATTCAAATGGATTATACGCATGAAGGTCAGCAATACACGCTCAACTTGATTGACACCCCAGGGCACGTGGATTTCTCTTACGAAGTTTCTCGTTCTATTGCAGCCTGTGAAGGTGCTTTGTTAATTGTAGATGCTTCACAAGGTATTGAGGCACAAACAATATCCAATTTGTACTTAGCATTAGAACACGATTTGGAAATTATTCCAATATTAAATAAAATGGACCTTCCTGGTGCTGAGCCAGAAGCGGTTACCGACCAGATTGTTGACCTCATTGGTTGCAGTCCAGATGATGTTATTCCTGCTTCAGGAAAAACAGGGTTAGGTGTAGACCAAATTCTTACCGCAATCATTGACAGGATTCCTTATCCCAAAGGAGATGTAGATGCTCCCTTACAGGCCATGATTTTTGATTCTGTTTTCAATCCCTTTAGGGGAGTTATCGCCTATTATAGGATTTTAAATGGCAGCTTAACAAAAGGAGAAAAAGTCAAGTTTGTTAACACTGGTAAAACTTACGATGCGGATGAAATTGGTATTTTAAAAATGGACTTAGTTCCTAAAAAGAAAGTAGCGGCTGGCGATGTGGGCTATATCATTTCTGGAATTAAACAAGCCAAAGAAGTAAAGGTAGGAGATACCATTACTAGTGCAGCCAATCCTTGTAAAGAAGCAGTTAAGGGTTTTGAAGACGTAAAACCAATGGTATTTGCAGGTATTTATCCCGTGGACACTGATGATTTTGAGGAATTGCGTTATTCCATGGAAAAATTGCAATTGAATGACTCTTCACTTATTTTCGAGCCTGAGTCTTCTGCTGCGTTAGGATTTGGTTTTAGATGTGGCTTCTTGGGTATGCTCCACATGGAAATCATACAGGAAAGGTTAGAACGGGAATTTAACATGACTGTAATTACAACAGTTCCAAACGTTTCGTATCAAACTTACATGCGGAAAGACCCTACAACCTGTATTATTGTTAATAATCCTTCTGAACTTCCTGACCCATCAAGTGTCGAGTACATCGAGGAACCCTATATTAAAGCGCAGGTTATTACAAAATCCGAATATATCGGTCAGGTAATGACCTTATGCATCGAAAAAAGAGGAGAGTTAAAAAATCAAGTTTATTTAACTCAAGACAGGGTAGAAATTACTTTTGAAATGCCATTAGCGGAAATCGTATTTGATTTTTACGATAGGTTGAAGTCAGTATCTCGTGGTTATGCCTCCTTTGATTATTTCCCAATTGGCTATAAAAAATCCGACTTAGTAAAATTAGATGTCTTGCTCAACGCAGAACAAGTGGATGCTTTATCGGCTTTGGTGCATAGAAGTAATGCCTTTGATTTAGGTAAAAAAATCTGTATCAAACTAAAAGAATTAATTCCTCGCCAGCAATTTGAAATTCCTATTCAGGCTGCTATTGGTGCAAAAGTTATCGCAAGAGAAACCATCAAGGCTCTTCGAAAAGATGTTACAGCAAAATGTTATGGCGGTGATATTTCCAGAAAAAGAAAACTATTAGAAAAACAAAAACAAGGTAAGAAAAGAATGCGTCAAGTTGGACGTGTAGAAGTACCCCAAGAGGCGTTCCTTGCAGTGTTGAAATTGAATGATTAATAATTTATTGATTCCATTTGCTAATAGCGCCTATACTTTGTGATGCAGCCACCAAGTTTTCCTTGAATTGTTTGATTTGACTATTCATGTGCAGAAAAGAGGTTAAATCTGTTTTGGATAATACTCCTTTTTGTACCATGGAGTAAATCAAATTCACATTGTTGCGATAAGCATCATAGATGATTTGTTGCAATTCACTCGTATCTTCTTGGTCAAAATGCAATTTTAATTCATGATAAAACGCCTTGAATTGCGCTTGAATATCCGCTCGTAATGTTGCCATTAATTCCCCTTCATCTTCTTTCATGCGCTCAATTGTATGCATAACCGATTGGATATTTTTCGTTGCTAAAGAAAGCCTTTTTACTGCATGCACAATGGTGTCTAACTGACTAGACTCCCCGGGATTTAATGACTCATTCTGCACTTTTAAATAGTAGGAAATCAGTTCTCCTTCTTTCGTTTGAATTGCTTTATACTGTTGCATTATTCCGTCGTCTTTCGTATCAAAAATTGATCGCGCCTTTGCTGCATTAAAGACATTAAACCTGAAAGATTTAATACGCTCCCATAAATCATCTGTCTCCGCTCTCATTGCTTCCAAAGCCCCCTCAAAAACCTCAGGCGGTACTTGCGCTAATTTTGGCGACAAATTGTGTTCTTTAATGGGCATTCTTCCTTCCACCCATTGTGCATATCTACCAATAAAAGGGAGCATCACAAGGATACCGATGAGGGTAAAAGAACTATGAAAAGTAACTAACTGGTAAAGTGGATCTTGAAAGGCAAGATTTCCCTCAATCCATCGCACTAAAGGAATCAGAATAATAAGTGCTAGCAAACTTGTTAAAAAATTAAAGCCGATATGTGCCAAAGCTACTCTCTTTCTGATAACCGTTCCTCCAAGTGCACCTAAGAAAACAGTAACGGTTGTTCCTAAATAACCACCAATCACAATTGCTCCAGCGATTTCTAAATTAATGAGTCCCGCATACAAAGCACTTAATGTGATCGCCATCGTTGCTGAACTTGACTGGATAATTGCGGTTAAAATAGTACCAACTAAGAAAAACAAATGGGGAGGGAAATTCAAGTTTTCAATGGCAGACACGTCCATTGTGTCCACTGAAACCGCTTCTTTCATAAATTCGATCCCCATAAACAATGCACCAAAACCGACTAATAGCCTTCCTAACTCAGCGAAAAACACACGATTAGCAAACAATGTTGCCAATAAACCTCCAATACCAAGAATTGGCAAAGCAACAGCATCAATGGGAAATTTAAACCCCACTGTTGCAACAATCCAACCTGTTACAGTGGTGCCCAAATTCGCACCAAAAATAACCCCGATTCCATTTTTGAGTGGCATCATCCCAGCCCCAACAAAGGCCATAACCATTAAACTCACCACACTGCTACTTTGAAGCACAGCAGTAACTAAGGTTCCTAAAAGAATAGCACTAAAAACATTTTTCGTGTAACGCTTAAGAAATGTTTTAAACGATTTTCCCGCCAAATTTTTAATCCCCGCTTCCATCTGGTTGATTCCTAGAAGGAAAACCCCTAAGCCAGCCAAGAAAATCCAAACATCAATATTGGGCATACTCTTTTCAGTTTTAAATAATTTAGCTCTAAAATAATAAAAATGTAACTTATCGTGTTGAAATCTTCAGCAAGCTAACAAGAACTAATTTCAATTGAAGCCTTATTCGTCTATTGTTCAGGTATTTATTGTTGTTGGAATTTAGATGTTAGAGTTTAGATGTTGGAGTTTAGATGTTAGACATTAGATGTTAGACATTGGACTTTAGAGTTTAGATGTTAGACTAATCCTTAATTTT
>JAFIEX010000155.1 GCA_020832365.1 Crocinitomicaceae bacterium | reverse complement strand
AAAGAAGCAGTTTCTTTGCCTCATGGGAATTATTTACATAATGTTAGTAGTGAGCTTCTTATTGGCTTTGTTTTTTCTGTTCACATTTATCTGGGCAAACAAAAATGGACAATATGAAGACGATATAACGCCTGGTATTAGGATGTTATACGATGATGAGAAACCAAAAGACAACAAATAATACAGCATGGAAACAGAGCGAATAAATTATGACAACAAGATTGTAAAGTACTTTGCCTTTGCAACGATCATATGGGGAGTAATTGGAATGCTAGTAGGACTCATTGTGGCCCTGCAATTGGCATTTCCAGACTTTTTTAACGATTACCTTGGATTTAAAATTTTATCCTTTGGTAGATTAAGGCCCTTGCACACGAATGGGGTCATTTTTGCATTTGTAGGAAATGGTATCTTCACGGGGGTATACTACTCCATGCAACGACTGTTAAAAACAAGGATGTGGAGTGATAAATTAAGTTATATAAACTTTTGGGGGTGGCAGTTAATTATTCTATCTGCTGTAATTACCTTACCATTGGGGATTACGAGTTCAAAAGAATATGCTGAATTAGAATGGCCTATTGATATAGCAATTACACTATTGTGGGTTGTATTTGGCTGGAACATGCTGGCTACTATTTTAGTTCGACGTGTTCAACATATCTACACCGCAATTTGGTTTTTTATTGCCACTTTCGTTACGGTAGCAGTATTGCACATATTTAACTCATTTGCCTTGCCAGTGAGCTTCTTTAAGAGTTATTCTTGGTACGCTGGTGTGCAAGATGCTTTGGTGCAATGGTGGTATGGACATAACGCGGTTGCATTTTTCTTGACCACACCATATCTAGGATTAATGTATTATTTCGTTCCAAAAGCAGCGAACAGGCCAATATACTCGTATAAATTATCTATTATTCACTTTTGGGCTTTGATTTTCATTTACATTTGGGCAGGTCCACACCACTTATTATATACGAGTTTACCAGATTGGGCCCAATCATTAGGAGTTGTTTTCTCAATTATGCTTATCGCGCCTTCTTGGGGTGGTATGTTGAACGGATTACTAACTTTAAGAGGAGCTTGGGATAGAGTTAGAGACAATGTTGTTTTGAAATTCATGGTGGTAGCATTGACCGCCTATGGTATGGCAACATTCGAGGGCCCGATGCTTTCCTTGAAAAACGTTAATAGTATTTCTCACTTTACCGATTGGACGATTGCACACGTTCACGTTGGTGGATTAGGATGGAATGGAATGCTGACCTTTGGTATGCTTTACTTTATTTTCCCTAAAATATTCCGTAGAGAGCTCTTCTCTCAAAAATTAGCCAATGCACACTTTTGGATTGCAACTTTAGGTATTTTACTTTGGGTAATTCCTATGTACTACGCTGGATTTAGCCAAGGTTTAATGTGGCAAGAATTTAACGCAGACGGCACACTTAAAAACCCTGATTTCTTAGAAACAGTAAATGCAATTAGACCTTTCTATATCATGCGAACTATCGGTGGTTTAATCTATATTATTGGTGCTGTAATTGGCGGGTACAACTTAATGAAAACAGCTAGGCTGGGTAATTTCGAAGAAAACGAAACAGTAGAAGTTGTAAGCAACCGAGATAAGAAAATTGATACCAAAGGAGAGTTTTGGCACAGACCTATTGAGCGTAAGCCAATCCGCTTAATGATTTTCAGTTTAATCGTTATTCTAATTGGTGGTGCTGTTGAGATTATTCCGACCATGATTGTAGAATCAAACATTAAAACGATTGATGCTGTTAAGCCATTAAAACCATTAGAGCTAGAAGGAAGAGACATTTACATTAGAGAAGGTTGTAATAACTGTCACTCTCAGATGATTCGTCCACTTCGCTTTGAAACAGCAAGATACGGTGAATACTCTAAAGCAGGTGAATTTGTTTATGACCATCCATTCCTCTGGGGATCGAAAAGAACTGGTCCCGACTTAGCTAGAGAAGGTGGCTTAAGAAGTGATTCTTGGCATTATGGTCACATGATTATCCCAAAACAGTGGTCGCCTGGTTCTATAATGCCAGCTTATCCATGGCTTGCAGAAGATGATTTAGACGTGAGCTATTTGGAAAAGAAAATTGCTGTGATGCGTCAACTTGGTGTTCCTTACGAGGAAGGATATGAAGCGCAAGCATTAGCTGACTTACAGGAGCAAGCTAATGAAATTGCTGCTAGAATTGTTAGAGATTTGGCGGCTCAAGGAAGTGAAGCAACTGTTGAAAGTATTGCAAATAAAGAAATTATTGCACTGATTGCCTATTTACAACGATTAGGTACCGACATTAAAAACGTACCTAATGAAGAGGTTATAAGTGCAGATAATACAAACGAATAAAATTTGGAACCATGTTAAGATACATCAAGCATAATTTAACAGAGATCATAGGAATAGAAATTTTTCCAATTATCTCACTTCTGATATTCGTTCTTTTCTTTGCCGTAGTGCTCTGGAGAACTTTCAGAATAAGTAAAGCAGAGATACAGCAGTTCAGTAACATTCCATTGGACAGTGATGAAAAATATATAAACAATAACCAACAAGATTAGTACAATGAAACAGTTCATGAAATACATGACTATCTTGACGGGGATCTTCCTATTGGGATACCCTTCCTTTCAGCTATTAGGACAAGATGGTGAAGGATTATTTAAAGCTAAATGCAGTGCTTGCCACATCATGGGTAAAGACGGAACAGGGCCCAACTTACAAGGCGTAAGAGCAAAATGGGAAGGAGAGGAGGATTTCTTATATGAATGGGTAATCAATTCCCCAAAAGTAATTGCTGAGGGTAAAAGTCAGCGTGCCTTGGAAGTGAAAGATTACAGTCCAACAGTGATGCCAATTCAAGATGTAACACTTGACGAGGCGAAAGCCATTATTGATTTCGTAGATGGCTGGACACCTCCTGCACCCAAAGCAACAGAAACGGGTGGAGCTGTCGCAAGTGAAGCAGTGATAGTTCCTGACTATAGCCGCAACTTAAATATTTTTTACATCTTATTGCTAGTAACAGCTATTCTTTTACTTGCAATATATATTGTGTCATCGAGTACAGCAGCACTTATTAAAAGTGATTTATTCCAGTCAAAGGTAGCGCAATTGCACCAAAAGAAATCTAGCAATAGCGGAAAAGCTGGCATTGTTTCAGTGCTTATTTTACTTGGTTTAGGTCTCAATAATACCGCCCATGCATTGACTACTTCAGCTCCAGAAGCTGCAAAAAACGACAGTCTTTGGCTCTATGTTGAAAACAGCGATATCTATGTACTTTTAATCATCGTATTCTTATTGCTAGCCTTCTTATTGAACCAAGTAAACATGTTCTTCAAGGTATTGAATGTAATGCAACCAGAAGATAAAAAAATTAAGGCTGGTATATTCAGTAAGAAAAAAGAAGGTAAAACCTTAACTCAAGTGTTGACTGGCGCTGTGCCCGTTGAAGAAGAACATAAAATTGATTTAGGTCATGATTACGATGGAATTAGAGAGCTAGACAACCCGATGCCACCATGGTGGTTAGCATTTTTCTTCGTATCTATTGTTTTTGCAGTTGGGTACATGTTCCATTATCACGTATTAGGAACTGGTGATTTACAAGCTGTAGAGTACGAAAAAAGTGTGGCTGCTGCGGAAATTGAAATCCAAGCATTTAGAGAAAAAATGGCGATGAATGTGGACGAAACAAATGCGACTTTGATGACGGCTTCTAGCGATCTCATGAAAGGAAAAGAGTTGTTTTTAAATAACTGTGCGACATGTCACTTAGAAGATGGTCGTGGAGGTATTGGTCCAAACTTAACAGATGACTACTGGATTTACGGTGGTGATATCAAGGACATATTTAAGGTTATCCGCAAAGGAGCACCAAATGGAATGCCTGAACACCAGTCCAAATTCAATCCAATTCAGATTCAACAGGTGTCTTCCTATGTTTTACATTTAGAATATATTTCTGAAGCAGCAGGAGGAAGACCTCAAGAAGGCGAGTTTCATCCTAGAAATGGCGAAACTACAGAAGAAAATACCGAACCCGAGGTTAGTCCAGCAGAGGAAGAAGAACAGATTCCCGAGGAAATAACTGCGGAAAATTAAATCAAGCAACCATGGGCACTGTTCCATGGTTGTTTGCTATAGATAAGATGTGATAAAATGAAAGTAGAAGATTTATATAAGGACGAGGAAGAGTTTAGAGACAGTCTATCCACCGTTGACGAAAAAGGAAAACGCATTTGGATATATCCTAAAATGCCATCTGGTATTTTCCATAAAAGAAGGGTGTTGCTTTCTATACTCTTACTTTCTTTTCTTTTTCTTGCACCACACATCAAGATCAATGGCGAGCCAATTATTCTTCTTAATATCCTAGAACGTAAATTTGTATTCTTCGGTCAAGTATTTTGGCCACAAGACCTCTACATTTTTGCTTTTACGACCATTTTAATTGTTGTTTTCATTATATTGTTTACGGTTGTTTTTGGTCGCATTTTTTGTGGATGGGTTTGCCCACAAACCATCTTTATGGAAATGGTATTCCGAAAAATTGAATATTGGATAGAAGGAGATTGGACGCACCAAAAAAAATTGAATCAACAACCGTGGAATGCTGAGAAAATATTCAAAAAGACAGCCAAACATATCCTATTCATTCTTATTTCCTTCGCTATTGCACATACTTTCTTAGCCTATATCATAGGTGCTGATGCATTGTGGGAAATACAGACTTCTCCCCTCGAAAAACATGTTGGTGGATTCATAGCAATGGTAATATTCACTGCTTTATTTTATGGTGTTTTCTCCTTCTTACGGGAACAGGTTTGTACTACAATCTGTCCTTATGGAAGATTACAAGGCGTGCTCTTAGATAAAAATTCTATCGTTGTAGCCTATGATCATAAGCGTGGTGAGCAAAGAGCAAAATTTAGAAAGAATGAGGACAGAGCAGAACAAGGAAAAGGAGATTGTATTGACTGTAATCAGTGTGTGCACGTCTGCCCTACTGGAATTGACATCAGAAATGGCACACAACTCGAATGTGTAAATTGTACAGCCTGTATTGACGCTTGCGACCATGTAATGGACGCTATTGGTAAACCCAAAGGATTAATTCGGTACGCTTCGGAAAATAATATTGAAGGCGGTAAAAAATTCCAGTGGAACCCCAGAACGATTGCATATACTGCATTACTAGGACTACTTTTAGTGATTTGGGGATTGTTAATTGGAACGCGATCTAATTTTGATGCTACCATTATAAAGCAGAGAGGAACCACTTATCAAAAATTAGATGACGGATTGCTCAGTAATATTTATGAAATTAACCTTACCAATAAAACAAAGGAAAGCTTTAAAATATCCATTGCATTAGATGGTGTTGAAGGAGAAATAAGTCTTGCTAAACCCAGTCTAGAACTTGGTCCAGAAGAAAGAGTAAAAGAGCGTTTCGTTGTAAAGCTACACCCTCAAGAACTACAAAGGGGGCAGCGCAGGTTCCATATTATCGTTTATGGCGATGGAAAACCAATATTAAGAAAAAAGACCAGTTTTGTTGGTCCGTTATTATAAATTGAAAAAATTAAAGAAGATGAATTGGGGAAAAGGAATTGCAATATTTTTAGCGTCATTCATGATTTTCATCACCACCTTGGCGGTACTTTTGATGAAAGCAGACTCGACTTTAGTAACGGAGGATTATTACCTTAAAGAACTCAGTTATGGCGACGAAATCATTGCTGAAAAAAACGCAATGGATATTAATGCAACTCTTGAGTTAGATATCACGCTAGATGGAGTTTTCTTAAAAGTGCGAAATGCGGAAATTGAAAACCAAATGAACGTCGCACTAATGCGCATGAATGATAGCAGTAAAGATTTGGCAATGCAAGCCAATGGTGCTAATTTATTTATTCCAAGAGACCAATTATTAGATGGTAAATACCATGTTACTGTAACCTGGAAAAATGGAGAACAACCTTTTCAATTAAAGGAACAAATATGGATTTCTTTTTAAATCATATCGGTTTTTTGGCTGCAGCTTTCGGGCTGGGCATTGTTTCTAACCTGCATTGTGTTGGCATGTGTGGACCAATTGCACTTGCGCTTCCCTTGAATAGAAAAAATAACTGGACAGCAAGTGGCGGTATTTTAATTTACACTATAGCTAGAGGTTTTGGTTACGCATTATTGGGTATTTTAGTGGGTATAATTGGTATGACCGCCGACCTTATCGGTGTGTTACAATGGCTGAGTGTTGGTGCTGGATTAATTCTAATATTATTTGCTTGGAAAGGGTATTATAATTTTTCGCCAAAACTTACAAATTTTAACCAATGGGTAACCAACCAATTGAAAAAACAATTCCAAAACAGTAGCAAAGGCAACAAAAAGTTGTTTTCTTTTGGATTTGTAAATGCATTCCTCCCCTGCGGCATGGTTTACTTTGCGCTTATCGGGGCAATGAGCACTGGGAGCATGATGGTTGGTGGTCTGTATATGTTCACTTTCGCACTCGGAACAGCTCCTGGATTCATCGTTTTGGCAATCATGAAAAATAAATTTTCTGGTTTTGGTCTTTTTTCAAAGAAAATTGTAGTAGCTGCTTTAATTTCCATCGTTGGTGCAGGAATGGTTCTAAGAGGCTTAAACCTAGGAATTCCTTACATTAGTCCTAAAATGGAACTTGTACAAGCGAATGAAATAACGGATGATGAACAAAAAGAGGTGGTTTTATCTTGTTGCAGTAATAAAAATGAGGCTAACAATTCAAGCTGTGAGGCACAAAAAAACGAGTAAAGGTCTCATTTATAATAAAGTGGTTAATGTTTCCTAAATTAAACTGTTGCCTTCATCTTTTAAGAATTTACTATCAAAATTGCCATAAAAAAAAGAGGAGAAAAATCTCCTCTTTAATACTATTAACCTGTAGATGTTAATAATTGATCCTAATGCTTTAACGCAAGTTGTATTAATTAGTTTCAAAAA
>JAFIEX010000154.1 GCA_020832365.1 Crocinitomicaceae bacterium | reverse complement strand
GTGTTCTTATGTTGATGCGCGATTAATTCGATATGATATTGATTTCTTTGGACAGTTGGGTTTGGGTGTTGATGAATTGATACAGGGGTTTGTATTAAGTTGTATGGCGACATACGCTATAGATCAACATGCTCAAATTAAATTTAATAATAAATAAAAAGACAAAACGATGAAAAATGTACTTATAGTTGAAGATGATACTGTTTTTTGCAAAATGTTGAGTAGGCTATTAAACAGAAATGGGTTTGCTACATTTGAAGCATTAAATGCAGGCGAAGCTAAATCGATTATTGATAAGGTTGAAACTGTTGACTTTGCATTAATTGATCAGAAGCTCCCAGATGAAAATGGAATTCAGGTTTTAAAATTTATAAAGAATAGAGGGCACAGCACCAAAGTAATTATGATGAGTCGTTTTGAGTCGCCTGAACAAACAGAGGAGTTCAATAAAGAAGGCGCTACATTGTTCCTTAAAAAACCAATTAATCCTAAAATATTAATGGAACAACTCAATAAAATGTAATTGTGGATATTCGTTACAAAACCATATTGTTTTTTGTAATATCACTGTTTGTTTTCATTGCTTTGAGTTTTTTTGTTGTCAAATCCGTTACGGATTTAAACACTAAGCTAGCTAAAATTGAAAAACCAAATCAGGCAACAGAACATTTAAATAATCTTTCTATTCTGATTAGTAAGGCTAATGACAGGATTCAAAAAAGTGCCACAGCTTCGGATCGAGTTAAAGATTCAATTATTCCTCAAATCAAAGTAGAAACAGCTCTTTTTAATAGTAAAGTTAAAGATGACTTAGATTCTATTCTTTTAAATGAAGTGTTATCTATTCCAAATCAACTTTTAACACTAGACAGTATTAATGGAGAGATACATAAACTTGAATTAAAACGAATAAAAATAATTGATGATGGTATCTCAAAAGATATTTCAAAAATGGTTTCTTCCTTGTCTGTTGATTCTGTATTTGTTATACGAGAACTCAAAACAGTTCTTAACCAAACGTCAAAGACAGAATCTATAGACAAAAAAATTAATAAAGAAGAAGATAATAGAAATTTTTTTCAACGCCTTTTTGGTAGGAAAAAAGAATCCGAAAAAGCGGTGGATATAGAAGAAAAGTCTTCAGAAGCAAATGCTTTTGATTCATTAAACGTTAAAAAAGAAAGAGAGATTATTTCCAAAATAGATACTACCTCATTTCAACAAACAGAAAAATCAGATTCGATATTTTTCGAAATGATGCTCTTGATGAATGTATTGACCAATGATATTAAATCAATAAACAATGATATCAGTACTTTAAAAGAAATAAGATTTCAAATTCAAAATAATATGATTTTTAGTTTTGAAAAGCTAGTAAATAGATATAATGAGAAACTTGAAAGTCAATATTTATCAAATCAAAAACAATCAAGTAAGGAAACAAAAGATTTTATTAACAAAAGTATTTTGTATCTAACTGGTTTTGCTTTAATTGGGTTAATCGGTTTTTACTCTATTTATAAATCAATGCAAGCAAATCGGAAGTTTCAATACCAATTAAAAGAAAACGAGCGGCTAGCAAATGAACTTGCATCTCAACGATTGAATTTCTTACACATGATGAGTCATGAATTGCGAACGCCACTCACCTCAATCATTGGTTATGTTGAGCAAATGAATGTAAAAGATGAGAATGTAAAATCAGTGAAACTGGCCTCTAACTACTTGTTCAATCTTATTAACAATGTTTTAGATGTAGCAAAATTAAATTCAAAGGGATTAGATTTGGTAGAAAAACCTTTCAATTTACGAACACTAATTCGTGAATCAGAGCAAACCCTCAAACCTTTAATCATAAATAAGGGGCTTGAGGCATCTTTTAAGGAACCAAGTGAAAAAGCTTTAATTTATGCAGACTATCATCGGTTACAACAAATACTCTACAATTTAATTAATAATGCTGTAAAATTTACTGAAAAGGGAAGCATTTCACTTAATGTGGAAGTAGAAGATGTTTTTGTAAAAGACAAAATAAATGTATCTTTTACGATTAAAGATACCGGAATCGGTATTTCAGAAGAAGATATTCAACGCATTTTTGATGATTTTACACAAGTAGGAGATCGAGCTAATAAAATAGCTGGAACTGGACTAGGTTTGGGGCTTGTAAAACGATTAACCTACCTAATGGGAGGAGAAATAGATGTTAAAAGCACTTTAGGAAAAGGAACAGTTTTCAGGCTATCATTTACTTTCTACAAAGCCAATGAAGAGGCTGTAATTAATGATGATGAAATTAATCGTCAAACAGACCTTTTAAAAGGGAAAAAGATATTGGTTTTAGATGATGATAGGCTCATTGCCAATTTGTATAGTCGCATACTCAAAAAGTACAATGCTGAAGTGAAGCTTTTTTATGATCCCTTAAAAGCTTATGAGTATTTACAAAAGCACTTAAACGCTTATGATTTATTAATTTTTGATTTTAAAATGCCAAATTTGAGTGGTTATGAATTATGGGATAAATTAGGGTTTTCCGCAGCAAAAAATCGACCACCTATTATATTGAGTACTGCAAATGTGATGCAATCAACAGAAGATTTAAGTGATATGGATGTATTTGATGATATCATTCGAAAACCTATCAAAGAAAATGTTGTTATTGCTAAAATTGCTAAAAATTTGAATCTTACTGTTAATTACGAAACCAAACCAAACCAAACTATTAATGAAGGCTTGTTTGATTTTAGTGAATTATCTTTGTATGCAAGTGATTCAAAAGAAGAATTAAAAGCATTAATTAAAATGATGAAAGATGAAAACACCATTGAACTAAATAAATTAAAAGAAGCACTAGGTAGAAGTGATGTAGGGGCTTCAAAAATGATTATTCACAAACTATCTAGTCGTTTCGCTCAAATAGGTGTTGAAATCCCTGAAAAGTTAAAAGATTTCGAAATTGCTAAGCACATGGAAGAAAATCAATTTTCATTTAATGATGCGCTAGAGTTATTCGATTTTTGGATAAAAATTAACGGACAGCTAATTAAAGAATAAGATTGTTAAAAGTTCAAGAAATGAACATATGAGTTAAAAAATAAATTTAACAAGCATTAACTGCCCATAAACTTTAAATTTATTAGTTTTGTCGCGATTATATGTTTTAATGATTAGTAGAAGTATTTTAATTATCTTATTATTTGTTTCATTTTTTGGCTTATCACAAGATAAAGAAGTCGAAAAGAAAAAAAACTATAGTGAATTCTTTGATTATTTGATTGATGATGTGTTTTTATCTGTTGGAATTAATCGTGGAGGAATTTTTTGGAGTAATTTCTATCCTGAAATGCGTGATGACAATGGGTTTAATATAGGTATTGAAAGCTATACTCCGATTATGGATAAATCGTTTTTCAATTTTGGTCTTTTGTATGTTCAAAATCGTTTTGGACACGTTCCAAGTTTAGTAACAGAAGATGAGAAAATCGTTTTTAGAAATCATTCAATACAAGCCCCACTTTATGCTTCATTTGAATTACCTACAATGAGGGAATATGATTTTCGGTTTAATTTAGGAATACACCTTAAATATAGGCTTTTAACAACCCAAGAAAGACCGTATCCTGAAGTTGTTACTGAAAATGGGTACTATCATGATGGTGGAGAATTTTTCTACCCAGAATCTAATCGGTTAAAACGATTTGACGGAGGAATGTTCTTTGGGTTGAGTTGGGAGAGAAGTAATTTCTTTTTTAGGTTAAGATCTGCTAGTGGAGTTAATAATTTATATTCAAGTGAACAAGGCATGCTTCATGCTTTTTATATTGATGCGGGTTATTTTTTGTTTAGAGCAATTAGAAACAAAAATTGATGGGGAGTAAATATCTAATATTAATATTTTTATTGTTAAGCTCTGTCTTTAGTAATGGTCAAAATATCACTAGAGAAAGTAAAGATACCATGCTTTACGATAAGTACGAAGGAAAAATAGTATTTCAGAAAATAAATACAGATACTGCACTTATTCGACAAGGAAAAATATTTTTCAGATCTGAGCTACATAAAGACCTGAAAGAAAGCGCATTAAAACGAATTGTTATTGATGGAAATTATAGTAATAATTTGAAAAATGGAGAATGGAAGATTGCTGAAAGTAAATTCGATATTTTAATTGCTGATGTGACCAAGCGAAGAGATATCTATTCAATTGATTACGAACTGGAAGGGATTGTTTATGATATTAAAATGAATTTTAATAACGGAATAAGGCAAGGTGAATGGACGATAAACAAGTCAATTATAGACGACAATAGAAAAAAACCACAAAAAAATAATGGTAAGTTATATTTTGACTCAGGGTTATTGGTCGATCATGTATTTTATAGCAATGAAGAGGATGGTGTTTCAATTGACTTTAATTTAAATAAAGAGGGGTTTATAGATGGCGAAAGCGTTTTTAAATATCTTGATAATGGAAAAAGAATAACAGAAAAAAGATATTATGAAAATGGGTTTTTGTTGCGAATCGAGAAATCAGAAGATGAATCGAGAAATCCTTTTGAAATCATTGTTTTTGAAGATATTTCTGAAAAGTTAGATTTTATTTCAAAAAATCCTCATCAGGATAAATATGAGATTTCTAATGATGGCTTTGGTTTATTATTTGATAATGGATACAATGCTTCGAAAGAACTGAAAACCTATATTGATGTTCAATTAAAAGGGAATAATCTTGTTGAAAAATTACTTGGAGAATTTGATAAGTATTTGACTTCCAGCCCTAATGAACAGCGATCTCCAAGATTTAACTTCACAAGGAGATTAAAGTATATTTATGAACGAGACGAATTGGAAAAGTTGAAAGGGTTAAAAAAAGAATTATTATCTGCTTGTGAGACATATTCAGATTTTGTAAATCAACCAAGAAATCGATTGTATAAAACTAAATCTGCAAATCTTTCTGAGGCCATGGTTTATATCATTAATGCAAATAAAAAATGTGAAATTATTTTAACCGAAATTGATAAAATGATTTTAGGCAAATATGATTATTTATACCGCCCAAACTTTTATTCAAAAGGAATTAGAGGACTTGATGAAATTGACACCTTAAAATACCGTACACCTAATAACGATACGCTTGAAGTTGTTTTTGATTTAGGTTTACTAATAACAAGTCATGATCAGCTAGTTGATAATTTAATTGTGTATACCCACCGTATGTTTGAAAAAACAGCTGATTATAAAAATCTTGCAAACCAAAAAGTAAAATTATTTAGTCAACAAGAAATTATTGACGAACTTGACAGTATGATCTTATACGCACAAGTTGTAAACGATTCTTTATATGGTGATTTTCTAACATTAAAGTCAAAGCCATTTCAAGATTTAATGTTTTCGCAAAAAATATATTTTGTCTATCAGAATGAGTTACTGAGTGAAATTAAAGATGATTACCTAGTGTCACAAGAATTTGAAGAGAAACAAAAATTAGGCAACCAGTTGGTGTGTTATAAGAAGATGTTTAATAATCAATATACTGCGCTTAAAGATCTAGGAGATGCATACGGTTCTATAGACTCCTTATTTACTGTTTATGAAGAAAACCCATTCGATTATAGAAAATTTGAGAGTAAAATCTTAGGAAACATCCGAGAAAAAGGAGGGCGTGTTCTCTTTCGAAGTTACATTGAAGAATTACTAAAAATAGTTGACTGTGAAGAAATTCCAAATAAAATAGAAAAGATGAATATCTTACTTGAGCGTTTAACTTATTTGGCTGAAAACTATAAAACAGAAGAAGCTGTGAGAATAAATCGACTTATTAGAAGAGAATCTGTTCCAGGGCGTATAGAACGGGTTCTAGGTTTAAACAACAAGTAAAGTAAATGAAGATAAAAACCAATATATTTATACTGTATTTAACGCTATTTTTTGCAGTTCCCGCTTTTAGTCAAGAAAGTACGGAGCCACTAGACAACAGGGTAATGTACACAAAATATTATGTGTCAGATTTTTTTAATGATACAAGTAAATGGGCATGGGAGTGGGATGTTGTCTATCGAAGACAAAGCCAGCTTGGAGAAACAGATTTTTGGACACACCCTTTGAGGTATTCCATTAGACCTTGGATTGCTTATCAATATTCAAAGTTATCTAGAATAAGTTTAAATCCTATTGGTGTGTTTTTAACTGCTCCAAGATATCCATTAGAAAGTGATTTAAATCGTTCATTTGAACGAGAATTAAGGACGACACTTCAATTTATACATTATTCTTATTTAGATCGTTTGAATTTTACACACAGATTAAGATTTGAAGCACGTTGGAGAGGAATTGATAATGAATCTGCGCGTCATTATTATCGTTTTAGATACCGTATGCGGATAAGAACTCCATTAAATACTGATTATTTTTACAAGAACAATACTTGGTACATCTCTAAATACTCTGAAGTGCATGTAGAATGGGGACCGGATTATGGAACAAATTTTTTCTCTCAGAGTAGAAATTATATTGGGCTAGGGTATCGTTTTTGGGATTGGACTAGATTAGAATTAGGATATTTACATCAATACAATACAAGAGGAAATAATGCTCAAATGGATGTCACAAGAGGTCCTATGTTTTACCTTTTCTTAGACATTCTTAGTCGTAATAATAAACGATATAACTATAGTTTTTAGGCATTTTAATCAGAAGAAAGTTAAAATACCATTCTTTAAAATTAGCAAGTTCATTTATTAATTATACCTTTGTATAAACTTGTGTGAATTTTCAATAAAACTTAAGTGGTGATAAATACATATATGTATAAATTGGTTATTATTTTTGCTTTTTTCTCGTTCAATATTTTGGCCCAACCAACCAACCACACATCTAAAGCTCTTTAATACTAAATGACACACTCCGTGGCTCTGTAAGTTTCGAATGCTTTACTGAAAATGACAAAGTTATTAAACAAGGTGTCTTCTCTTTCAATGCATCGTATCCCCCCGACCAACTACACCTCTAAAGTTCCAGAAAAAAGGTCCTGTAATTTATTACACGGATAGTCTGCGATGACCTCGAGGACTTTG
>JAFIEX010000153.1 GCA_020832365.1 Crocinitomicaceae bacterium | reverse complement strand
GGAACAATTTGCACATCTCCTTTTCGAGCTGCTTCAACGATATCAATCCAGTAGTACCTAAAATTCAACTTTCTTGTATCAATTTCGCGTCTTTTATAAAAACGCTGTGGTTGTGGATAGTACATATCCGCTAAAATTGGAACTATTTCTCTATCTTCATAATCTAAGTACCTATCCCAATTCAAAGAGAACACTTCTCTATTTTGGAAACGATCACTAGCATCATATTCTACCCATTCCAAAGCACCTTCGTCAAAGTACTCCTTACGGTAATTAATGAAGCGCTCCGCATCATCATCTTCATCGAGCATTTCGTACACCTTCTCACGGGCAATAGAATCTCTTACCCAATACACAAACTGACGATACTCGTTGTTTGTGATTTCGGTTTGATCCATGTAAAAAGCTTGAACAGAAACTGTTTTCGCTCTAGTTTGATGGAGAAACGGCACGTCTTCATCGCTTTGCCCCATCACGTAGGACCCAGAGTGAATGTAAATCATTCCAAGCGGAACTTCAGGATAGTATACCTTTCTACCTAAAACCCCAGTTAAATGCCCAGTTCTTGTACTACAAGACCATAACATTAAACTTACTAAACTAACTACCAAAATTTTCTTCATCCTAACATTTTTTAGCTTTGCGAATCGTCTATTAACATTCTACAGGATCAACTTTCTTATGACAATAACGACAAAACCACTTTATTGGTTACAAAATTATTTTTTTCAATTATAAATATCTTGGATTTCTTGACCTAGTAATAGGCACAGGAGGCAAGAAATGACAGTATCTTAAAAGTATCTCATGAGAACCCCAAGAAATATTTGAAAGAGCGTTTACAGTAAAATCGTATGAGTAACCAATTGCGAAATTATTGTACTCAATACCCGCCATAATCCCAACAGCATCATCAATTCTATATGTTAAACCTCCCCAACCATTAATTGTAGGATTAAAGTTATATATAGCTCTCGCATTAAAATCTGCACTAAATTTAACTAATTCCGTTCTAACTAAAACATTATAGTCAAAGTCTAATTCATTGATTCCAAACATTTCCTTCTGGCGAAACCCTCCCATTGCATAATAATGGCGTGCAGTCTCGAAATTCAACTGATCTAAACGCATTGCTGGAAGGTGTGTCGCACTTAAACCAGCATACCAACCATCATAACTCATATAATAAAGTCCAAAGTTTGCATCTAGATTAGCCTCAGTAACACCTATAGGTAGATTTGGGTCATTCAAACCTGGTTGAGGCGTCACCCAATCAGGTTGCATACCATAACTAACTAATCCAGCAGATGCACCGATACCTAGAATACCATTCCCAAGAGGAAGATGATAAGAATACGTTAAAACAACATTGTTTTGTCTAGAAAAGCCAATCGCATCATGATAAAAAGACAATCCAAAACCGCCATTAAAATATCTTGAGAGGTTTCCTTCAACATTTAACAAGGCTGAATTAGGTGCTCCATTAACTCTGTCCCATTGATTTCTATAAACGGTAGTCCCACAAAACCCATCACGCATACCAATACCTGTTGCACCCGGGTTTATACTCATTTTATCAAAAACGAAATGAGTCAAAACTTTATTCTGTTGTGACATCAAATCAGACACAGAAATAACAGTTAACAAACTAATTACCAGTAACTTTTTCTTCATAAGACTGTTTCTATATAATTGTTTTTAGCCTGAAGAAGCTCTATAAGCATCTACAGTCAGGCGACTAAAGTAGTTAAAAAATTTAAAAAATAAAAAAACACTTCATTTTTTTTTCGCTTTCCCTGTTTTAATTTTGAAACACCAACTCCCCTATCAACCCAATTTTTGGTAAGTTCTCCACCACAAATCAGGAATTTCACCTTTCATTGCCTCCTGATAGGTTATATAATCGCAGGGCACTAGCTGATGACGCATGTATTTTCTTCCGATTTCTGGCGGATAGGGAACTTCCATCCACCATCTACCAGTTTTATCGCTTTTTAAAAACAAGATTTCCTCATCCAATTCTGACATAAAAACACGATACTTAAAATAATTTTTTTTACTACCAATGGGGAAATCTCCCTGACGATTTTCAACACCATCAATAAAGTACCATATTAACTGGGCAATCAAAGCATTATCTGATGAACGGATACAATGCTTAGAATAGTTAAACAACCCCACCGCTGATAGTTTATCGCTAATCCCAGCGTACCTAATCAATTGACAAAGCTCATGCGCAAATAAACCATTGGGAGAAGCATGTTGCCCACCCATCCAATCAGAACTGCGAAGCACATCTAAATCGCAACTCAGTAAATCTGTATTGCGAAGAATAGGCTCGGCCATTTGCAACTGATTAGAAATCAATCCTAACCTTGTAATGTCAAAATAAAGCTCATCAAAAAGTAAAATTTCCTTTGAAGGAATAAAATGTGATTGCGCTCCTATATTACTAAAGTTAAAAAGATAGCAAGGTTTGTCTAATACAATTTTTGAGAGCCAATTATTATCATTGATAGGTGCCTCTGCGTCTCCGAAATCTAATTTGGCATCTATTGCACATAGATTAACTAATTGTTCCAAATCAGCATAAGACCTATACATCGCATAAGTCAAGTCTTGCCCTCCACCAATGACGAAAGGTATTATGTTATTTTTAATTAATTCAGCTGTAACCTCTGTTAAAGCAAAATAGGTGTCTTCTAATGATGCACCTGGTAACAAATCCCCAAGAACATATATTTGATTATGCCAGTTAAAACCTGGATATAAGTTAAGGAATTCAGTCAACCAAGAATTGTTGTTCTTTTCAAGAAACGGTTCTTTAATATCTGTTTTACCTCTTTCTTCAGGTACATTAAAAATCGCAATTCCTTTATTTTCTATTAGAGGAAATCCTAGCGCTGTGTGCAAGCAAACCTGATGTTCAAGCTTCCATTTTGCCAAATCATCTTTCGATGCATCAAAATGAATGGGCTGAAAAAATATGCTAAGATCTTTCATACTTAAAAAATCGCTTTAAATAACCGCTATTAATTACCTGCTAAACTTGTTAGTCGAATGAAACACAACAAATATATGTAAAGCAAATGAAACTCATTCAACAAAATTGGCAAAATGGCATCAGGAAGATTCAATTAGTTGGTCTAATAAACTATAAAACCCAACTTAAAGATGAATAGATTGGTTCAACTCGGCTTACTTTTAACAAAACTTCACCAAGGAGGCTTTATAATTCCCATGGAATTCTACCAAATAATATCACGGCAATCAAAACTGATGATTCTTTAAGTTATAACTCTAGAACAGCACAGTGAACAGACAATTATTATTTTTGTAAAAAAAGTCATGATTCTAATAAGATATTTGTTAATTAGCTTAGTTTGCATAAACAGTTATTCTCTATTTGCTCAGAAAGAAAAAGAATGGAAAGTTAAAAATGCCCAAGGGACTTTATACGGAACATATTGTTGGCATCCAAAAAAAGAAATTAAAGCCGTTGCTCTGATAATAGCAGGTTCGGGACCAACAGATAGAAATGGAAACAGCGGACTAACGCAGAACAATGCTTTGCGTTTTCTCGCTGAGGAATTAGCCAAGCATGGGATTGCTAGTTTGCGATACGATAAGCAAGGCGTAGGCAAAAGCTCAGGAGCTGCAAAGAATGAAGCAGATTTACTTTTCTCAGATTTCGTAGATGACGCTATATTATGGCTAAACATAATTACCAAAAAACATCCCAAACACAAAAAAATTATTATCGGTCATAGTGAAGGCGCATTAATTGCAAAGCTGGTTGCCAAAAAAACACCGGTTAATGGTATTATTTCAATAGCTGGGGCAGGAAGACCAATTGGAACAATACTTAAAGAGCAACTTGAGACGGCCTTAAAAGATGATGAGAGAATGCTGACCTATGCTAAAAATGCCATAGATAGTTTAGAGGCTGGACACATGGTTCAAAACATTGAACCTATGCTCATTTCTTTATTCAGACCAAGCGTTCAACCCTATTTAATATCATGGATGCAATATGATCCACTCGAAGTAATAAAGTCTTTAAGTATTCCAGCACTAATTCTGCAAGGAAATAAAGATTTACAAACTGGTATATCGGATGCAGAACGGCTATCAAAAGCACCAAATGCCTCTCAATTAATTATAGAAAATATGAATCATGTTCTTAAAGAAATAAAAGATGACACTACTGCCAATCAAATGAGTTACCTGAACCCATCTTTACCGCTCCACCCGATGCTGATACCAGCTATTATAAGATTCATAGCGCAGTTGACGTAATTCGTTTTTCAAATTAAAAAATCGGATAAACAACTGAGCCTTTCCATTAGATTTAAAATAAAAACTGTCATGCTCTTTGAATGAACATGACAGTCTATAATTTTGAAGAATTGAATAACATTAATGCATTTAAGCTCCTAATACTGCAACTTTAAGAATCCCTTTATCGATGAGAAGCTGTGCAATTTGCACTGCATTTGTTGCAGCACCTTTTCGAAGATTATCAGCAACCACCCACATATTTAGCGAATTTGGCAAAGACTCATCTCTTCTAATTCTGCCGACAAAAACATCATCCTTTCCTGCAGCATACAAAGGCATAGGGTAGGTATTAGTCTCAGGAGAATCTTGTAAAGTTACACCAGGAAAGTCTTTCAATAGCTGACGCACTTCTCTTAGATCAAAATCCCGTTCGAAAGTAACATTAATTGCTTCAGAATGTCCCCCTTGAACAGGCACACGAATGGCAGTTGCTGTTACGTGAATATTGGGACTTAAAATTTTCTTCGTTTCATTTGTTAATTTCATTTCTTCCTTAGTATAGCCATTCTCCAAGAAGCTGTCACAATGTGGTAAACAGTTTTGATCAATTGGATAAGGATAGGCCATTTCACCAGACACACCATTCCTTTCCCTATTCATTTGAGCCACCGCCTTGACACCAGTTCCAGAAATACTTTGGTAAGTTGAAACAACCACCCTCTTTACTGAGTAAGCCTTGTGCAGCGGTGCTAAAGCCATCAACATTTGAATAGTAGAGCAATTGGGATTAGCAATGATAAAATCATTTTCCGTTAACAGATCGCCATTAATTTCAGGTACAATGAGCTTTTTATCTGGCTGCATTCGCCAAGCAGAAGAGTTGTCAACAACATAACATCCAACCTCGGCAAATTTTGGCGCCCATTCAAGAGAGGTCTCTCCTCCTGCTGAAAATAGTGCTAAATCGGGTTTCATTTCCACGGCCGTTGCTAAATTAACAACCTTAAATTTATTACCACCAAAATCGATTTCATTACCTACTGATTTTTCCGAAGCAACTGGAATCAATTCACTTACCGGAAAATTTCTTTCTGCTAAAACGCGCAACATTACGTTACCAACCATTCCTGTCGCACCAACAACTGCTACTTTCATCTTAATTTTTTTTTGCAAAATTACAACATAGCAGGAATATAACACGTTTATTTACTGTATAAAATATAAAAACATGTTAATTTCTTAATTTTTTGATTAAAAAAACATATAAACTTTTGAAAATCTGATACTATTCAGCAGTACTAGCTTTAGCAATATTGACTGCAACTAAACCTTTAGGACCTCTTTCAATTTCAAAAGTTACTTTATCATTGTCTTGTGTATCGAACTGCGAGTTACTTATGTGATAAAAATATTTATCTCCTCCATCTTCTTGAATAAATCCATACCCCTTAGACTCATTAAAAAAGGCTACCTTGCCCGTTCTAAAAGCACTTTGCTCCTCTTCTTCTTCTTTTGGTGCAACACTAATCTCAATATCTTCAAGATTGATTTCTTGTCGTTTTTCTAGAGGCGGAGTATCCACGATATTCCCAAATTGATCTACATACGCTAACATGTCATCTAGACTACCTGAGCCACCTTCAGCTCTTCTATCAGCACGTTTTTGCTCTTTTTCTTGTTTCTTTTTTAGTCTTTTTTTCTCTTTTTCTCTTTTACTAAAAGTTTCTTGTGATCTACCCATTCGTTAATTTTACTTCCCACATAACAATATGTAATGTGGTATTGTCTTTAAACAACACAACAAATATACGAATTAAAAAGCGGAATATCGACTTAAAAACAAGATCTTTTAGGAATTGAGTGAAAAAGCATTTGATGAAAAGAAAATACATTAATTTAGTGCCGCAAGATCGATCTTATGAAAAAATTCAGTGCATGGTTACTTAGAATAATGGGGTGGAAAATTGACCCTAAGCACCCTGTAGCGCCAAAAGGAGTTATAGTAGTTGGGCCGCACACATCCAATTGGGATTTTATTATTGGGCGCCTAGCAATGCGCAGCTATGGGTTAAAGACAAAAGTTTTAATAAAGAAGGAAGCCTTTTTTCCTCCGTTAGGCTGGTTATTAAAAGCTATAGGTGGTATGCCAATAGACAGAAAATCGAAGAACAATTTTACAGCGCAAGCAGTTGAAATTATCCGCTCTTACCCAGAAGTATATTTTATCTTCACACCAGAAGGAACCAGAAGTTATAACCCAAGATGGAAGAAAGGTTTTTACTACATTGCAAAAGAAGCTAATGTACCAATATTTATAGCCTATATAGACTATGAAAAGAAAATTGGTGGTTTTCTAGAAGAATTAACCCCAGGAGATGATGTCAATAAAGACATCGCTCACATCAAAGCTCTTTTAGCTCCCTATAAAGGCAAATACCCGGAACAAGGAATTAGACGTGTAGAAGATGAATAACACTTAAACCAAATTACACCCTTTTATGAAAGTCACAAACCAATCAAAAAATAAACTTGACCTAATATTATAGTGGTTCTTAACTTTATATATTAAATAATATTCATGTGGAAAGCCTCTACACTCTATTGGGTTGTTCAACTTCTTGGTTGGGGGTTATTTTGTCTTCTTCTAGGAATAACTAGATATAGTATCGGTGAGTTTGAAAAAACTTTAGTGATTCAGTTAATTGAACTATATGTTTTACTTGTATTAGTTAGTCATATAATGCGGTTTGTTCTGCTAAAATATGATTGGATTAACCTTAGACTTCGAAGCATGATACC
>JAFIEX010000152.1 GCA_020832365.1 Crocinitomicaceae bacterium | reverse complement strand
ATATATGCAGCACCTAAAATATAAGCAGAGCGCCATAAAGTCCCTAAGTTATATTCTCTTTTTGGATGCCATATACCTACGGCACAATACCCCATATGGTTATCTGATATTTTCAAACGTATTAATCTCTAATTAAAGCTTTAATTTCATCAGAAGGGACTCTAACAGCATCAAATATCAAATCTAAATTATCCATCTTTTTAAAAAAATGGATTTGCACATCTCCATCTGGCCATTCTTTTAATTCAAAAGAGACTAAGCTACCCATCGACTCTTCTCTACCCCTAATAAAAAAAGAGGATTCAATAATCTGATCTCCTTTCATGACTCTTTTAAAGTCATCAACTTGACCATAAATGTAAAAGTTAGTACCTCTTGCATTCACATGAAATATGGCCATATCATCCATAATGTGAAAATATCCCTTGGCAAGATGTCTTCTTCCATCATCAACACTTTTAATATTGGATATTTGGTAGAGTAAATTTTGTGCACTAATTTCATTCACTACGAATGTTAAAGCGAAAACTAACAATAACTTTTTAAAACGCATTATATTTTTTTTTGTAATTGACCAATTGAATAAAATATGAAGTTTAAAATTCAGAATTTTGTCTAAGATAGACTAAATTCATGAAATTAAAAAATCTAATACAATTTGTCATACGTTTCTTCAATCAATAGGAATAGCTCCCCCAGAATTGAAAGTCGCCTTCACGTCTATCAATACAATAGACTGCGTAGTTGAAGGAATAGAGTTTCTCAAGGTAATTTCTAATTGACTTTTAGCCTTTAAAATTTCAGGATTTTGAACTAACGAAAATGGGCTATCTTTTGGGTTTCCGTTACTAAAACTAATTATTTCATTATACTCGTCTAAAAAGCGTAATCTCCCTTCTAGTTTCTGAATAGCTTCATCTGTGCGATTTGTTAATTCAATTATAGTTGTATTGTTATCTACTGAAAAAGAAATGACTTTAACTTCTAGTTCAGGGCCATCCATTTCAAACGACGAATCGTCTTGAACTGATGAACTCTCACCACAACCGAAAGCTAAAACAAAAATTAATAAAAATGATAAGCTATTTTTCATTCTAAAATATTTTAAAACATGATTAATTAACAATCAAATATACAAATTAAAAACAACTTATTCATTATAAGCTAATTAATTAAACATTAATCTTTTGATATAGCCATCACAAACAGCAAATAAAAGGCTGTTTAACAAGTACTAAGTATTTGTGAAATATTTTTGTATCATTTTTAAACTTAGTTCGTTAATAAAAAAATAATTACTTGCAAAATTGAATGAAGTAACACCTTACTTTTATCATCGTGAAGTTTTTTTTGAAAATAATGTATTGGCTTTTTGGTGTAACGTTTGCAATCATGCTGCTATGCTCAGGGCTATTGCTGATTTTCAAAGATAATATCAAACGATATGCTATTCAGGAAGTTAACAATTATCTGAATAAAAAAGTTAACGTTAGCTTCATTGATGTAACTATCTGGAGCTCTTTCCCTAGCATGTCCATTGATTTTGAGGATGTTTTTATTGCAAGTCAATTCGAAGAAGAGACAACCATAGATACTGCACTTTTCGCAAAAAAAATAAGTCTCAAATTCAACCCTTTAGATTTCTTAAAACAAGATTATACTGTTCACAGCATTGCTATCAATGATGCCAAGTTCAACATGATTATTCGAGATGATGGTAAAATAAATTATGATTTCCTTCGTGTCAATTCTGATACTATTAAAGAAGATTCTAACTTTGATTTTGAACTTTCAAAAGTACAATTGAAAAACACTTATTTCAACTATCAAAATGCTTTAACGAACCAGCGCTACGCTATGGATTTTAAAGAGCTAGAATTCTTTGGGAAATTTAATCAAGATCTATTTGATATGCAAATCAAGACCCACCTAAATCTTGACTATTTATACTCTGGAAATTTTAAGATTCTGAGTAACAAAAAAGCAAAATTAAAGACCGCCATAGCAATCGATCAATCGCAGCAATTATTTCAGATAAAAGATGCAGAATTATTGATTAATGAATTACCATTCTTAATAAATGGAGCCATAGATAATGAAAATATGCGTTTCACCATTCAATCCAATGGCATATCGCTTGCAGACTTTACTAATAATTTTAGTTGGCAAGAACTAGATGTTATTCGTGACTTCAAAGGTACAGGAAAGGTTGATTTCGACTTGGTAGTTGAAGGACCAATTTCCAACGCAGAGATGCCTGCTATCGACGCTACTTTTCAAATTGAAAATGGCAGTATTCAAGATAAACAAATTCAGCTTACGGATATTTTCCTTAAAGGAGGGTACACTAATGGTGTGAAAAGTGACATCGAAAAAGTTGTTTTAGAAAAACTACAATTTGCGAACAATAAATCTAATTTTGAAGGTAATTTGGAGATTACCAACTTTATAAACCCTCGTTTTAGAGGTAAAATGAATGGTGGACTCGATTTGGCTGCCATCCATAGTTTATTTGGTCCATTCGATATGGATTTACTAACGGGCAGCATCAACATCTCAAGTCATTTTGATTTACAAATGTTAAACCCTAAACATGCTCCCTCACAGCTCAAAATTCATGATTTAAGATGTAATGCTGCACTAAATCAAGTACTAATCCAAGCTGCTAGTTTAAACTTTCCTATTACTTTAACAAGTGGCGAAGTTGTTTTAAGAAATGACGATGCGGTGATCAAAAACTTGCTTGGCTTAATTGATGCAACAAGCTTTCAATTAAGCGGCAATTTTGAGCAAATTGTTCCATATTTTCAAATGGATAAAACCTTAAAGGTGCAAGCAACTGCAAACTTTGGAGATTTGAACCTCGATTTGCTTACCACAAAAACACAAGGAAATAATATAGCAACCAAACGTTCCTGGTTACTGCCACATCGCATAGATGGTGACATTAGTTTTTCAGCAAATACTATTCATTTTGAAGGGCATACCTACAACAGTGTGGCAACTAGATTAAAAATTACTCCTCAACAATTACGATTTAATCAGTTGCGAGCGCAAAATGCAGGTGCATCTGTTTTTGGGAATTTATCCCTTCATGAATATAGCCCCATGCGCTTTAATGTTGTGACCAACTTGGAAGCTGATAAAATTGATTTTGTTCCATTATTTAAGGAATGGAACGATTTTGGACAAGACCTGATTGCCGCTGAAAATATTTCTGGAATTTCAAGCGCAAAAATTGCATTTCAAGGAAAATATGATTTATTTGAACAATTTATAGATGAAGAGAGCATTATTGCTAGTGTTCAAGTGCGTATTCAAAATGGTTCACTTAAAAATGTTGCCTTCTTCTCTGAAATTGTGGAAAGTCTTAACGACCCCAAAACAAAAATTGTGCTAAGTCAAAGAGACCTCGACCAACTTGAACGCAACTTAAAGCACTTAACTTTTTCAGATTTTGAACACCAGTTCAATATAGAAAAGCGAATGGTTAGTATTCCGCAGCTTACCATTAACTCTAATGTTATGCGTTTAAACCTTTCTGGTACACATAGTTTTGATAACCAAGTTAATTACGCTATGAATTTCAATTTACGCGACCTGAAATCAAAGAAGAGATCTGAATTTGGCGAGATTATAGATGATGGTACAGGCCTTCAAATATTTCTTCGAATGTCTGGAAACTTTTTCGACCCTAGTTTTAGTTGGGATACAGAAAGTAGAAAATCCATAAAAGCAGCAGAACGAGATCTAGCCAAAGAAGAATTTAAAAGTATTATCAAAAGTGGACTTGGCTTCAATAAGAAAGATACAACTGTACAAGAATTTAAACCAGTTATTCTGCCAAAAGAGTCGATAATCATTGAGTTTGAACCTCAAGATGAAGAACCTTTTCTTCCGGAGAAGAAAAAAAGTAAATGGCAAGAAAAAATGGAACGTCTAAAACAAGAAAATAAAGGAGAAATAGAAATAGAATGGGATTAATTATCCTTAACTATTCCTGTTTTTTTTAAATATAATAAAGTTTGTTAGCAGTTATTTAAATAAAAAAACAACCAATACACGACTAACTATTATCTTTGTAAAAAAAGTTTAAAATTGGATACAGTTTACATCACAAGAAGAGAAAGGTTCAATGCTGCCCATCGATTATGGAGAAGCGACTGGACAGAAGAGAAAAATGATGAAGTTTTCGGAAAGTGCAGCAATAAAAATTGGCACGGACATAATTATAATATTTTCGTTACTGTAAAAGGCAAACCACTTCCTGATACTGGTTTTGTAATTGATTTAAAGCTATTAAGTGATATTATCAAGGAGCTAGTTGTCGAGCCTTTAGACCATCGAAATTTAAATTTAGATGTGCCATTTTTAAAAGATGTAATGGCATCTACTGAAAATGTGGCCATCAAAGTATGGGAACAAATTGAAGGTCCAATTCGAGAAGCTGGAGGAGAACTTGTTAAGATTAAATTGGAGGAAACTGAGAATAATTATGTAGAATATTTTGGCGGTAAAGCGCCATTTTAATACTTCATTCGTTTTGGGAAATAAAAAAGAATCATCTTCGGAAAATATTGAAAGTATAGTCGCTTTATACAAACAAATCATCCCCTTAATTGGAGAAGACCCTAACAGAGAAGGGTTATTAAAAACCCCTGAAAGAGTGGCTAAAGCATTGCAATTCTTAACAAAAGGTTACAACGAAAATCCAGAAGATATTTTGAAAAGTGCCCTGTTTAATGAGGATTATTCAGAAATGGTTATTGTCAAAGATATCGAAGTTTACTCACAATGTGAACATCACATGTTGCCTTTTTTTGGTAAAGCTCATATTGCCTATATTCCTGATGGTAAAATTGTGGGATTGAGTAAAATACCTAGAGTCGTTGATGCCTTTGCCAGACGACTTCAAGTGCAAGAAAGGTTAACTTTAGAAATAAGAGACTGTTTGCAAAAAACACTTTCTCCAAAAGGAGTTGCAGTTGTTCTTGAATGCAGTCACATGTGCATGCAAATGAGAGGTGTAGAGAAACAAAACTCTTCTACTACAACCTCTGCTTTTACAGGTGTTTTTCTAAGCAATGAAGCAACCAGAAAAGAATTTATCCAACTTATACAATCTAAGCTACACTAAGACTTTCACAAAGTTTACCATTTGCCACTTGAATTAAAGAAAATGAATGTATAAATTCGTTTAAAAGACTAAACTTAGTATACCATGTTAGACAATGACTCTAGATTTACAGCATTAAAAAGATTTGGTAAAAAGGGGTTTGGATGGGTTTTTAATACATCTACTTTTACCGGAAATTTAGTTATTTCATTAGTTGCAACTTATTTTTTTAGAGAACTTGGCTATGACGATGATGTTAATTATGTATTCTTAATAGGCATTCTTTCAATTGGTCTTTGGATTACAGAAGCTATCCCCCCGTTTGCCGTTGGTATATTCATCATTGCTATGTTGATGTTTGGTTTTGGAACTAATTATATTTTAGACGAAGCGCAACCTGTAGAAATATACCTAGAAACATGGACTAGTAATGTAATTTGGTTGTTACTCGGGGGGTTTTTCTTGGCAGAAGGAATGAAAGTCGCTAAAATTGACAGATCACTTTTCTCATTTACAGTTAGAAACTTTGGAAAAAATCCACAACGATTACTTTTTGGATTAATGCTCACTACAGCTTTTGGCAGTATGTTTATGTCCAATACAGCCACAACAGCAATGATGATTTCCTCTATTTTACCACTAGTACACATAATAGGGAAAGACCATCCTTTCTCACAGATGATTCTTGTAGGCATCCCTGCATCGGCTGCAGTTGGTGGTATTGGAACTATAATTGGAAGCACTCCCAATGCTATTGCCGTTGGAGCATTACAAGAAATTGGATACAAAATAACTTTCGTTGACTGGATGGTATTTGGTTTACCTACCGCTTTGCTTCTTGTATTCAGCTTTTATCGTTTATTAGTTAGAAAAATTCCTAAAGAAATGACCATCGGCGATTTAAAACTGAAAGAGTTAAAGAGTGACACTAACGTTAATAAAAAAGATAAAGTAGCTGTAATTTTTACGTTAATTGTTACCGTTTCGCTATGGTTAACTGAACCCCTACATGGTGTTCCAGTTGCTGCCACTTCTGCTGTCCCAATTGTTTTGTTAACCTTAACACAAGTGTTAGAAGCTAAACATATTAGACAGTTACCTTGGGATACATTGATGCTCGTTGCAGGAGGATTAGCTCTAGGATTAGCTATTGTTGAGGTTGGATTGTCTGAAATTATAATGAATGAGTTAGATAAGTTACCATTTTTACCAATAGGCATAGTTGCCGTTTTTGCATTAGTTGGAATCTTACTTTCTAACATCATGAGTAATACAGCGGCATCTGCTATACTTGTACCATTAGGACTAAGTTTAAGCGGAGTATTTGGAATAGCCGCTCCACTAATCATTGCTATTAGCTGTTCTTGTGCACTGCTATTACCAGTATCAACCCCAGCTAACGCTATTGCATACGCAACAGGATTAATTGAACAAAAGGCTTTTCGCAAAGGAGGTCTATTTTTTTTAGTATTCGGACCAATTACTGCAATTGGAGTAATCATGCTCTATGTATGGCTCTTTGTATAAATTGTTGCATCTCAAATATTTAAGATATACGTATCAACTAACTAGTTATGTTTTAATCAGTTAATTCAATTCAAGAATAGCATCTAATGATTGAAAATTAATTGAACTTTATGCAAATTGCATGTACTTACATGATAATTCAAGTTTTAGGTATGAATCATTCTACCATATATTCATTAAAAAAAAATTATCCCTTTATTTAAACCCTGATCTCACATTAGTTCTAATTGGAAATAAACTGATATTATAAGATTTAATATTCATAAGAACATCTAAGTGAACAAACCACTCTTCAAAAACTTAGAACATAACAAATTTTAGTACTCAATTATTTGTTGAGATCTTTGAATAATTAAAAACTTGGTCTAGAACTGTTTAAAATAAGCATTAATTGACTTACATAAAGTTCAGCGTTTATCAAGACAAGGATTTAGTCACCATCTTTTGAACTTCAATGGTTTTTAAGAATGTTAGTAATTTTGACCTTCTCAAATAAAAAACATTCGATAGTTAA
>JAFIEX010000151.1 GCA_020832365.1 Crocinitomicaceae bacterium | reverse complement strand
TAACATTTACAGGTTGTTCACTTGATAAAGAATTCGCAGATAAAAAAATTCCGGAATCAAAAATAGCATCTCCAACATCCGCAATGGCTATTATTAAACGATAGGTTTCCCCACATTGAACAGGAGAAACAGCCTGTAAAGGAGTTGTGAACCCATCGTATTGCACAAAAAATGGGTTGGTGTTAAATGGAGCGTTATTACCTGTTCCGTTGTTGACATAAAACTGACAATTCATGCATGGGCCATTGTTGTTTGTTCCGTTGTTCACGTTATTTATGGTAACAGGCTGAGTAGTACCGGGAATAATAGCCATGTTTTGATTACCTGCAATACCTGGGCCACTAATAAAAAAAGCAAAGACATCATTAAATTGATCCCCTACCCATTCTGGATATTCCTCCGAACCAAAAACATATTCAAAACGTACAGTGTCTGATTGCGGAACGAAATCAAATTCTAAAATCGCTGCATTATATGTTTGCTTATTTACAATATTTGTCAATGGTCCATAGCCTCCAGCAGAATTATCTAATCCAGCGTTTGGTTTGTTATTCGGACCATAGGGTCCATCAGGACCAGAGTTAATTGTTCCAGTAGTTAAAATGATCCCTTCATCTAAACCTATACTGGAATTAGAACCATTAAAATAGCCAATTGCCCCAGGCGCACCAGCATATGTTACGTTGCTCACAGACACTCCCTGCCCAACAAGTACATTCTGTACCAATTGACCTGGCGTCATATTGCCTGAGGTTGTCAATTGTGCAAATATCAACGACGGCATGACCAACAATAAATATATTAGTTTTTGCAACTTCATTAATTTAACAACGATTAACTCTCACTTTGGTTGTGTGAATATGTATTTTTAATCACGACTTGATTTCAAATTAATTACAAAATAACGAAAAAAACATCGCAATGGGTAGTTTTTGAAAAAATATAACAAAAAGCCTTGCTAAAACCTATTTGAATCTCAAGAAAGAATCACCCTATACCTCGCTATTTCGTTAAGAAAAATTAGCAAAATCCTTTAACATTAATTGTTTACCTGCTAGGTACAAGAGGTATTTCGAAAAGCTAATTTCGATTTCAAATTTAAAATGACTAAAAATGAAAAATTGGAATCTATTTATCTGGATGTTCCCTATGGCTTGGCTGTTTTCAACAAGCTGTGCATCAGTTTATCAGTGTGGTGATCCTATACCAGAAAAAAAACCAGGAGGAAAACGCTTAAAAGCCGTAATTGAAGAAAGAGACGATTTATGCACTAACCTTAATAATGCCAACGCACAGATTAAGGCTTTAGATGCAAATCTTTCAAACAGTAATGAAAACAACCAGAATTTAAATGAAAGATTAAATAGTCTTCAGGGTAAATACGATGCCTTAATGAGGGAGAACATATCACAAGCCGAACTGTATGATGCAGCGATGAAGCAAAAAATAACTGAAATCAATAATAAAGAGCTGCAATTGAAAGAAAGAGAAAGAGCACTAAAAGAATTGCAAAGCATCATTAATAGGCAAGATTCCATCACACAACGACTTAATGATATTGTGAGAAACGCACTCTTAGGATTCAATGCTGACGAATTATCTGTGGAAATAAAAAATGGAAAAGTACATGTATCCATGTCTGATAAGCTACTGTTTCGCTCGGGTAGTACCAATGTTGAATCGAAAGGAAGAGAGGCGCTTCAAGTATTAGCTGGTGTTTTAGAGAAAAACCCAGACATTCATGTACTTGTTGAGGGACATACAGACAATATTCCTATTAGAACAGCTCAATTTAGAGACAATTGGGATTTAAGTGTAGTACGAGCCACTTCAATCGTTCGCATTTTAACAGAAGAACACCAATTATCTCCGCTGCGTTTTACTGCATCTGGGAAAGGAGAGTTTTTACCTCGAGACACCAACGAAACTCGAGAAGGTAGAGCTAGAAACAGAAGAACTGAAATCATTCTTTCTCCAAAATTAGATGAGCTCATGCAGCTCTTAGAAAATTATTAACAGTATCACCAATTTATTAATGTTTCTATATAAAATGAGGCTGCTCACAAACAGCCTCATTTTTGTTTTTTATTTTCAATATGGCTAAAAAGCGGGGGCATTTGGCTTATTGGCTAAAATACGCTCCACCTCCTCTATTATTTCACTATTAATTTTGTCTTTGAGATTCAAAGCGGCTAAATTCTCTTCTAATTGACCCACTTTTGAAGCGCCTAGTAATACGGTTGTCACGTTTGGATTGGCATTACACCACAATATGGCTAATTGCGCCATGGTAAGTCCTATGTCCATGGCCAAAATAGTTAGTTTTTTTACTTTCTCAATATTTTCCTTTGTGTAAATAAGCTCTTTAAGCCAATTCAGTTCATCACGTCCTAGCCGAGTATCTGCTATAAAACCATCGTTGTATTTTCCGGTTAAAATTCCTGATGCCAGTGGTGACCAAATGGTTGTTCCTAGTCCGACAGTCTTATAAATCTGGCTATATTCAACTTCAATTTTATCACGGTGTAACATGTTGTACTGCGGTTGCTCAACGATTGGCCCGATTAAATTGTTTTGCGCCGCAACGCGATGCGCTTCCATGATTTCTTGCGCACTCCACTCAGAGGTCCCCCAATACAAAATTTTACCTTGCATGATTAGTTGGTGCATGGTCCAAACTGTCTCAACAATTGGTGTTCCTTTATCAGGTCGATGACAAAAGTAGATATCTAAATAATCTACTTGTAATCTTTTTAACGCATCATGACATGCTTCCACAATATGTTTACGATTTAGTCCACGCTGCGTAGGCAATTTCCCTCCTTTACCAAAATAAACTTTACTCGAGACCACATAACTATCACGAGACCAATTGGATGCTTTCAAGATTTCCCCCATTACCTCTTCCGACTTACCATGCGCGTAAACCTCAGCATTGTCGAAAAAATTAACTCCTGCATCATACGCTGTATGCATCAATTTAGTTGAAAGCTCTTTATCAATCTGGTTACCAAAAGTAATCCACGAGCCAAAAGATAGCTCACTTAAATATAGTCCTGAATTTCCTGTTTGTCTGTATTCCATTTTTTCATTTTTAGCAGAAACGTTTAAATCATTCCTTTGTTGGCTAAAAATAATGGAATAATCACTGATTGGGGAAATAGAAAAGTAAAAACATTTTAAATGACTGCTGAATTGCTTCACCTGTGCTTTTTGAAGGCGAAGTTTTTAAAGAGCACCACTTGAAAAAACAAATTTTGTCTGTCGTGAAAACTTTGGAATAAAGTGGCTGCTTCTAACTTGATATCATCCGTAAATGCGTACCCTATTCCGCCGTACAACCTGTTTTGGTCAAAAGCCCTTTGTTCATGAACCAAAAAAATCTCATTATAAGCACTCAAGTAGAAAGTTTTAGCAATTACTTCATCATTGTTTATGGCATAATAAGCTGCTAAGAAATATCGCCATCTCCAAGTCAAATCGTCTTCTAGGAAACGTTGCTCCAAACGATAGCGGTGAAGCAACAAAGTTTTCCCAAAGCGCAGCTTGGTCATGAATTGTTGATACGCTCTATGCTCTGGCTTAGTATGACTTTCCCACGAAGAAATAAAGGCATAGCCAAGTGTCAAATTATTTTGTGGATTGAAATTGTACCCTATCCCATTCCTAATCAAAAATTGGCTTTGTGTTTCTTCTTCATTAAAAAAGCGTGTTTGTGCTTCATTATGCCAATTAAAGTTATTCTTCAACTTATAATTGCCAAAATAAGCCTGCCAATGACCATCTATTACTTGGGTAAAAAGCCCTTGTGAAGCAAACAACAACAAGAAGAAAACACTTTTTTTCATTTCGCTCTTAACAATGTAGCAAAATTAATGAACACCCTACTTAAAATGAGCTACAAATGTTACGCACGTCTTTGATAAAATATAATTTCAACAGTATTCAAGGTGGCATGGCGTTACCATGAATTTATTTTACTAATAAACACTTTATATCTCATCTAACCTTTGCCATATTTCTGATGTAGGCAAACCCATCACATTGTAATAGCAACCAACAATTTTTTCTATACCAATTTGACCAACCCACTCTTGAATACCATAAGCTCCCGCCTTATCAAAGGGGTGGAAATTGGAAATATAATAATTTATTTCTGCACTTGTTAAAGGGCGGAAATAGACTTCTGTGGTAACATCAAATAACTGATACTGTTGGTTATTCCCCAAAAAAACACCTGTTGTCACAGCGCTTTTATTACCGCTTAAGCGACTTAGCATATCAAAAGCATCATCAGGGTTAGTAGGCTTGCCTAAAATTTCACCTTCGAGTAGCACAACGGTATCAGAAGTCAATAATAATTCATCAGCTTGAAGCGTGGCCAAAAGGGGCTGAGCTTTTAAATTTGCGAGGTACTTCGCCACCTCTGTAGAAGGTATTTCAGGTGGGACAAGCTCTGGAGTTGCCATCGTATGAACCCTGAAATTGATATTCATTTGTTTTAACAACTCAGCTCTTCTCGGAGATTGAGAGCCCAATACTATTTTTATGTTTTGAAGTTTTTTCATTTAATGTGCTATTTACTTTTTGAGCTTGGAAAATTAATACGGCTTATCTGCTGCTTGACGGATACGGCACAAAATCAGTTTCACCGGGTATCTTTGGGAATTGCTGGGCTAACCAAATGTTTTTTGCTTGAACTAACTTTTCCTTTTCAGCAGCAACAAAGTTCCAGTCCATAAAACGTTCCTCAGGAAAAGGATCTCCTCCAAATATATAAATAACAGTATTCGCTTTCATTTCAAATTTACACAGTTTTGGATTGTTCGCAATTAGTAACTGTTTTGAACCATATTCTTTTCCTTCCACAATGACCTTTCCCTCTAAAACGTATATGGCACTCTCTCCAAAAAGCGCTGCTCCAATATCTACACTTGAATTATTTTTGCTTTTCAACTCAAGTAGAAACAACGGACTATGCACAGGTACAGGAGAAGTTTTCCCAAAAAGCTGCCCTGCAATCAGTTTTAATTGTAGCTCGCCATCTTCCCAAGTTGGAAGATCCTCCTTTTTAATATGATAAAAAGATGGTTCGATAGCTTCTAATTCTTTAGGTAAAGCAACCCAAACCTGCAATCCATGAAGCTTTTTAATTTTCCCCCTTAACCTCTCTGGTGTTCGCTCAGAATGCACAATTCCCTTTCCAGCAGTCATCCAATTTACATCCCCAGGTTGAATTTCCATCTTTGTTCCCAAACTATCACGATGCATGATAGCCCCTTCAAAAAGATAAGTTAAGGTGGACAATCCAATATGTGGGTGTGGAGGTATGTCCAAATTTTGCTGCTCACCCATATTTACAGGTCCCATATGATCGATAAAAACAAATGGACCAACACTACGTTTTTCCTTAAAAGGTAATAAACGACCAACTAGAAATTCTCCAATTTTTGTTGCCCTCTCCTCTTTTATGAATTGAATATTAGACATATCATCTACTTTACGCTATTGATTATTTGCGCTAACTTTTCCTTTAACTCGTTATTAATAATACCTTTTTCAGTATCGAAGTTTTCAGAAAAGGAAGGTAAACTAAAATGTCCGACAATCTCTGCACCATGTCGAGGAAATCTTGATAAAGCAGCATCCATAACAAATTTACCTCCCATTCCACCAGGAGAAGTGGAGAGCAAGAAAAGTTTTTTGTTTCCGAACACTTTAGCTTCGTGCCTGCTCATCCAGTCCAGCAAATTTTTAAATACTGCCGTATAACTTCCATTGTGTTCTGCCAATGAAATGATAATTAGATCTCCGGATTGGATTTTTTCATAAAAAGCGATAGCTGCTTGTGGCACACCGATTTCCTTTTCTTTGTCTATCCCATATATTGGCAATTCGTAATCATTCAAGTCCAGCATTTCTATCGAATCTGCGTCGAATTGATTGGCAACAAAATTCGCCAACTGCTTATTAATTGAGTTTTTACTATTGCTTGCTCCAAATGCAATTATATCCATATCGGTGTTTTTATGTTTACTATTTGTTGTTTCCTCCACCAAAATTACCAATTTTCAGCATATTCTATAACTCATTGATAGGAGCATACTAACAAAACCTTATATACTAAACCGCATTGAAAGCTGAATACATAGCAGGGATAAAAATTAAGCCAAGCTCAAAATCAAAAGTCTTATAAACGTTCGTTGATAAAATTATTAAACGCTGTTCTTGCTGCTGGACTTTGAAACAATGCTTGATGTCCCATTGCTTCCAATTCTAGAAATAGTGTTTCATGGCAATTTGTGCAGCTCATCATTTCTTCTTTAAATATAGGCCAAGAATGCATTTGTATAGGTGAGTCTTCCATCCCTTGCACAAATAGAATATCTGCTAAATGTCCGTTAGTAAAATGACGTAACGAGCGCTCAAAATATGGATTGGAATTTTGCGATGGTAAGCCGTATTCAGTGTTGAGCAAGTCGCAAACATATCCATTAGGGATTTGACCATTTTCTTCTAATTGACAACGAAATACAAGGTTTAGTGGCCCTGCTCCGTTGGCGATAACACCAGCTGTTGAATGCATCGTATTTAACCTAGCCGCATGGTAGCCCCCCTGTGAATGACCAGCTAGAAATATATTTTTTGGTGTCACGCCAATTTCTTCTGAAGCTTTATTTTTTAACCACAACAAAGCAGCTTCGCAATGCGCAATATTGTCTCCAAAAAGTAAACCCTCTTCTGGATAAACAACACTAATGATCATCATGTCCTCTCGATCTAAAATGTTTTTAAAAGCATTCAAAGCGTTATTTGCTGCTTGTAAAATTAAACTGTCATACCATACAGTGCCATGAAAAACCATCAAAACATCTAATTCATTACCTTCAGGCTTGTCAATTACGATATCAACACCGACGCCATTATACTCAATACTCAAGGTTTTTTCGAAGGCAGGAAGTGGTTCTGACTCAACAAGAATGGGGTTGGTAGTCTTGCTGCAAGCTAAGGTCAAAAAAAAGAAACTACAACCATAAAACATTAATAAAATTATTTTTCGTAAAAATGCCATTGCTATTTTTATCCGTAAATCTATAAATAAAATAACAAAGAGGCTGTCCGAAAAGGACGGCCTTTTTTTATGCTGCGATTTTTAAGTTATG
>JAFIEX010000150.1 GCA_020832365.1 Crocinitomicaceae bacterium | reverse complement strand
TTATGAGTAATAAAATTGAAAAATTAGACTGTTTAATTATTGGTTCTGGCCCTGCGGGTTACACTGCTGCAATTTATGCTGCTCGTGCAGACATGAAGCCTGTTATGTATCAAGGGTTGCAGCCTGGAGGTCAGTTAACCACGACTAATGAAGTAGAGAACTTCCCAGGATACCCTAACGGTATAACAGGACCAGAAATGATGATGGAATTACAGCAGCAAGCTGAAAGATTTGAAACAGATGTTCGCCCAGGATTTATTGATAAAGTAGATTTTTCAGGCCCAATTCACAAATGTTGGGCAGATGATGGTACAGAAATTCATGCGAAAACAGTGATTATTTCTACTGGTGCTTCTGCAAAATATCTAGGACTACCTTCTGAACAAAAATATTTAGAAATGGGCGGAGGTGTTTCTGCTTGCGCTGTTTGTGACGGCTTTTTTTATCGTGGGCAGGAAACGGTAATTGTTGGTGCGGGCGACTCTGCCTGTGAGGAAGCGCATTATCTTTCTAAATTATGTACAAAAGTGACTATGTTAGTGCGAAGAGACGAATTTAGAGCATCTAAAATCATGGAGGACCGTGTGAAAAAAACACCGAATATTGAAATTCTATTTAATACAGAAACTGAGGAGGTACTCGGGGACGGTCAGGGGGTTACAGGTGTACGTGTTAAAAATAATAAAACAGGAGAGACGAAAGAAATTCCTTGTACTGGTTTTTTTGTTGCTATAGGGCATAAGCCAAACACAGATATTTTTAAGGGCTATATTGATTTAGATGAAACAGGGTACATCAAATATGCCCAGCCAGGAACATCTAAAACGAATGTGCCAGGTGTTTTTGTTGCTGGAGATGCCGCTGATAAAACGTATCGTCAAGCTGTTACTGCCGCAGGAACAGGTTGTATGGCTGCTTTGGATGCTGAAAGGTATTTGTCTGCAATGGAGGAATAGGAGTAGATAATAGGTTTTATATTGGACTTTATGATCTTCGGATATTAAGAATGACTAGTCCCAATTTGAAAGGTATCTAATTTCTTCAAGCGAAGTGGGTTTTTTTATTCTTGTATTAACTTCTAATATTTAATGAATGATATTTCGAAAAGTGAGATTGACTCTAGGTTGTCTCACTTTTTTTTGTTTTGGGATTTGGTGCTTATAATGTGCTTGCATTCCTTTTCCCATGAGTAGTAAACTACCATGACTTAAATCTATTACTGTCTTTTCATCCGTTTGCTTGTGTTTGATTTGAAATTTCCTAGTTGCTCCCAAACTAATGGAGGCAATAATAGGGTGCTCCCCAAGCTCTGGCTCGTCATCTGCGTGCCATCCATTGCTATCCAAGCCATCTCGATAAAGGTTCGCTAAGCACGCATTTAGTGTTAATTCAAATGTTTTTTCTAGAGTTGTTTTTAATTGAAAAATATCTTTTTGCCAAGGAATAAGCGAAAGTGTTTTACCAGAATAGCTATAATGCTTTCCTTCATCACCGAAATATACTTCCCTTCTTGGAATATCAAAGGTTTTTCCAAAAATTTTGATCTCTCCTCCTTGCCATGGAAATTCATTTAGGGCTAATGCTAACAAATCATCTGATTCTCTTGATGTTAAAAAATCAGGGTAATAGTGTGCCTCAGCATCTTTTAACTGGATTGGTATTTTGTCCGTTGAAAACAAGTCCATTAGATGTAGCCAGCTATTTTGTAGGACAAATACCCAACCCATTCTTTGATCAACACAAACCAATTCACTAAGGTCCCGCCACTTGGCACGAAGTATTCATCCCAATGCAAGGATAATTTAGCCCCAGTATATTGATCTGTTGAGAATGGCGTGAAATTAACCCTCTGTTTAGTAAAGCATGCGGCAGCTCTTTTCATGTGTGAGGCTGAGGTTATCAATAACAAACGTGCTTTGTCTAGCTCATGTTCTTTTAAAATTTTCACGGACTCTACCGCATTTTCATAAGTATTACGTGAGTAGGGTTCTACTAAAATATCTTCCGCTGGGATGCCCCATCCAACCAACACTTCTTTCGTTTGTTCGGCTTCATGTAGCCCCCTATCTGTTATGTAGCCACTATCGCCTGAAATTAAAATTTTCTTTACTCTTTTGCTGTGATATAAGTCTAAAGCTTGCCATATTCGATCAGCTCCTCTGCGAACGGTAAGTCTTTCTGCATCATTGTCCATTTCAAACATTCCACCTAAAACAATAGCAACGTCATATGTGCCAATTTCTTGGGTTGGAGTACTGTGCTCCTCCCATTGATGCATAAAGATTTTGAAGATAAATGTATTTGAAAAAAACAGCGCAACAATAATTAAGCTCACTTTCCATCTTTTTTTCCAAATAGGGTGCTTCGTGAATATGTAGCCTAATAGAAGTAGTATTATCCAACTAAAAGGATGCAACAAAAAATAAAATGCTTTGGATAAATAAAAAAACATACGTGAATTTTTTTAGCGAAGATATAAAAATGCGGCATTTAAAATTCTAATGATTTTACATTGAACATGTTTCGATAAATAATATACTTGTGCATTATTATCATTGTCTTTGCATTGAAAGCGACATATTAAAATGGTTGTTATCACGATAAAATCCCTAACTTTGTAGAGAAGAGACTTATGGAATTACCCTCTAGATATTTGAGAGAAGCTGTGGAACAGTTGTCCACGTTGCCAGGGATTGGAAAAAGAACGGCGCTGCGTTTGGTTTTGGATATTTTAAAACGACCAGAGGATGAGGTAGCGCGATTCTCCAATGCATTTATGACGTTAAAGTCGGAAGTCAAAACTTGTCAAAAATGCGGTAATTTATCGGACTCAATTATTTGTTCCATTTGCGCAGACCCCAAAAGAGACCATCAAACCGTTTGTGTTGTGGAAGACCTAAGAGATATATTGGCTATTGAGGCGACTACGATGTACAATGGAGTTTACCACGTTTTGGGTGGTGTAATCTCTCCAATGGATGGAATCGGCCCTGAAGAACTCAATATTTCCGCTTTGCTGGATAAAATCAAAACCGACGCTGTAAATGAAGTGATTCTGGCGTTAAATACTTCCATGGAAGGAGATACCACCAACTTTTACCTTTATAAGAAAATCCAGCCTTTCAACATTAAGGTGACTACGATTACGCGAGGAATATCTGTGGGTGCAGAGTTGCATTATGCCGATGAAATAAGTCTTGGTCGAAGTTTGTCTCAGCGGATTCCGTTTGAAACAACCTTTGAGTTTTAAAAAGATTAATTTCCTGTACTACTACATTCCGAAATCTCCGTACTTCTCAGTAAAAGATTTTTTTGATTTTTCAACGACTTCTTGGTATAAAGCTTCGTATTGTGGCAGGATTTTATCAATGTCAAACAACTTGGATTGCGTTTTGGCCTGTTGCTTAAACTGGTTAAGTATAGAATGGTCCGATAAGATTTTGATAGCATTTTGCGCCATATCTTCGATGTCACCAACATTGGATAAATAACCAGAAAACCCTTGTTTGTTAACCTCTGGGATACCTCCAGTATTAGAGCTAACTACAGGTACTCCAACCGACATAGCCTCCAACGCTGCTAACCCAAAGCTTTCCGTTTCTGATGGTAGTAAAAATAAGTCACTTATTTTCATTAAATTGGCGGTATCTCTTATTTTTCCTACTGTTATCACGCGATTACAAGTGCCTAAATCTCGGCATAGCCTTTCTACATTGTGACGATCTGGTCCATCCCCAATCAGCAAAAGTTTTGAAGGAATTTCTTTATGAACCTCGTAAAATACCCGAACCACATCTTCAACACGCTTAACAGGGCGGAAGTTAGATGCATGACACAAAATACGTTCATCGTCATTGGCATATTTACGTCTGAATTCCATGTTTACAGGCTTGTTGTCAGGACAAATACTTACAAAGTTAGGAATTACTTCAATGGGTCTATGTGTATCAAAATGGTAATAAGTGTCTTCTTTTAAGCTTTCAGAAACTGCTGTTACAGCATCAGATTGATTGATGCAAAAAGTGATAACTGGCTCGAACGATTTATCTTTTCCAACCAGCGTGATGTCTGTACCGTGTAAGGTCGTGATAAAAGGTATGTTAATACCTTGCGCCAATAGGATTTGCTTCGCTAGATAGGCTGCCGAAGCATGTGGAATAGCATAATGCACATGTAGCAAATCTAGTTTTTCATATTTTACAACATCAACCAGCTTACTGGTCAATTCTGTTTCATAAGGTTGATAGTCAAATAAGGGGTAATTGCTAATGGCTACTTCATGGTAAAAGATGTTTTCTCTGAAAGAGCCTAACCGAACGGGCTGTGAATATGTAATGAAGTGAATTTGATGACCTTTCCTGGCTAATGCTTTACCTAACTCTGTTGCTAAAACGCCACTACCTCCATATGTAGGATAAAGAACTATGCCTATTTTCATTTTGTGCCAGTTTTATTTTACGTTGGTAAACTTAAAAAAAATATTGTAAACGAGACAGTCGAAAAGTTACAAAAACTACGCTTAATATTGCGTTCCTAAAGCAAAAAAATAACTCAAATTAGATTTAGGGGTTTTAAAACTGTTCCAAAATCTTTATCCGTTTTTCAATAGGTGGGTGGGTAGCAAACAAACCTCCTAATCCACCTAAAAAATTCATAGATGTGTCTTCTGGAGCATTTTCAATAAACATTTGTTGAATATCTTCACTTTGTACTTTTTCAACGTGGTGATTATTCGATATTTTTCGCAAGGCATTAGCTAATGCCCTAGGGTTACGGGTCATCTGTGCTGCACCTGTATCAGCGAGGTATTCTCTTTTTCTGCTCAGTGCAAATTTAAATAGAATAGAAAGTAAATAAGCCACAATGGCGATTACTAAGATGATGATCATTCCTTTGTTGTCGTCTTTTTTACGTCCCCCAGTCATACTGCCATATAAAACACTTCTAAAAGCAATTTGCACTAAAAAAGAGAAGATACCAACGAATACGATCGTAATAATCAAAAGCCGAACATCTTTATTGCGAATGTGCATCAGCTCGTGTGCTATGACACCCTCTAGTTCTTCATCATTTAATTTTTCAATGATTCCTCTTGTCAAAGTAACAGTGTAGGTTTTCTCATTAATACCACTTGCAAAAGCGTTTAGCGCAGGACTCTCAATGATGCGCAACATCGGCATTTTCATTCCTATACTCATGCACAAGTTCTCCGTTAAATTGTAAACGCGCATGTTTTCTTTTCGGGACAGTGTTTCAGAGCCTGCTGTAGCATTAATCATTGCTGAGTTGGCGAAATAGGCTATAAAAAACCAAATTCCAACAATGGTTAAAACAACCGGAATCGTGGGGATGAAAATTTCTAGTACCGTATTCGCTGAAGGAGGGCCGTCATCCGTAAAATTAAAAAAGAAAATTACTGCCCATACCACCGCTAGTATTAGTAAGGGGAATGCGAGCAATAGCAATATAGATTTTCTATTGTTGCTAGATATTTGTTCTTGAATTCCAATGTATTTCATTTCCTTTTCACTTATAAAAAATCCACCGCTCAAAAGAACGATGGATGTCAATATTTTCGGCTATTTATTTAGAACTTAACCTCAGGTGCTTTATCCATCGATTGACGATCTTCTCCGAGATCAAACATAGGTTCCGTTTTGAAACCAAACATTCCTGCAAAAATAACATTAGGAAACTTTTGTACGGAAATATTCAACTCTTTTGTAGCAGAGTTAAAAAACCTTCTTACAGCTGCTAATTTGTTCTCAATATCAGAAAGCTCGTTTTGCAACTGCATGAAATTCTGACTCGCTTTTAAATCAGGGTATGCCTCGACTTGAATGCTTAAACCAGCCAAGGCGGTGCTTAATTCTTTTTCTGCTGCAATTTTATCATTTACAGATCCAGCGCTCATTGCTTTTTGTCTCGCTTGTGTTACAGAATCTAATGTGCCTCTTTCATGCTCCATGTATCCTTTAACTGCACCAATTAACTGTGGCACTAGGTCATGTCGTTGCTTTAACTGCACATCGATATCTGCGAAAGCGTTTTCTCTGTTGTTCTTTAGTCTTACTAAACCGTTATAAATGGCAATAATCCATATAACTAATATGGCTACAACGCCAATAACTATTCCAATTGGTGACATATTTTATCTATTTAAATATGGACGAAGTTAACTGATTTTTTTTGAATTCAACCACCAAAGCTTCTAAATTATGCTAATTTTTAACTGGTTTTATTCTGCTGACTTAACTTCTGCACTAGCAGTTGCAAATTTGCGGTCTACTTTCTTGAATAAACCTTGTAATACTTTTCCAGGTCCAACTTCTACTACTTCATTGCAGCCATCTGCAATCATTTGTTCCATGGTTTGTGTCCATCTAACAGGCGCTGTTAATTGGTCAATTAAGTTTTGTTGGATTATTGCTTTGTCTGTTGTTGCCTTTGCGTTTACGTTTTGGTAGATTGGACACATACCATCATAGAAAGTAGTTGCTTCAATCGCCGCAGCAAGTTCCGCTCTTGCTGGTTCCATTAATGGGGAATGAAAAGCACCACCAACTTGGAGTATAAGCGCTCTTTTGGCACCTTTTTCTGTAGCTAACTGACAAGCTTTTTCTACTGCGGCAATTTCTCCAGAAATAACGAGTTGACCCGGACAATTGTAATTGGCTGGAACGACAATCCCATCTACATCGGCACAAAGCTCTTCTACGATGGAGTCCTCTAAACCTAAAATAGCTGCCATAGTTGATGGTGCAGCTTCACAAGCTTTTTGCATGGCCAATGCTCTTTTATAAACCAATTTTAATCCGTCTTCGAAAGTTAGAACTTTACTAGCTACAAGGGCAGAGAACTCCCCCAATGAGTGTCCAGCCACCATGTCTGGTTCAAAATCATCACCTAATACAGCTGCTAAAATTACAGAGTGCAAAAAAATAGCGGGTTGGGTGACTTTGGTCTCTTTTAATTCCTCATCAGAACCCTCAAACATAATTTTTGTAATATCGAATCCAAGTATTTCATTGGCCTGAAGAAACATCTCTTTTGCTCGGATACTGTTCTCGAACAAATCCTTACCCATTCCTGAAAATTGCGCCCCTTGTCCGGGAAAAACATATGCTTTCATATTTTTAATTTTTGAACTACAAATATGGTAAAAAAATAAAAA
>JAFIEX010000149.1 GCA_020832365.1 Crocinitomicaceae bacterium | reverse complement strand
ATCCATTGGCTTTTATAGTAGAACAGGCGGGAGGACTGGCTTCAGATGGAAAACATAACATTTTAGATATTGAGCCAAATCAACTACACCAGCGTTGTGGACTTTATATTGGGTCAAAACTAATGGTTGAAAAAGCATTAAGCTGTCTAAAAGACAAATAGACCATCCCTAAAACGCTTATAATTTTATTTGTTGAGTTTTGCTAGCTTGAACGACTGGGGGTATTTTCGCCCACCAAAAACAAAGTAGAGAAAAAAGCAATAAATGGGATGGAACCACCAACATCAAAAATGTCATATCCTATTGCACAAAGTAATAAACACAATACAAAAGCAACAATACCCGTTTGTTGACTTCGCCATGCAGTTTTAGCTAGAAAAAGCAAGTAACCCATAAAAACAACCCAACCGATTGCGCCATGTCTTAACCAAGTGCGAACGTATTGGTTATGCGGTGCTGTCTGCTCAATGAAGTTGGCTATCATACCATTATCTAAATAGCGAAGTGTCATGGCATCTCGCCAATCTCCAGTGCCATATCCTACCAATGGTTTTTTCTGAATTAATTCCAAAGTAACCATGAGTGCATTTAGTCGATACTTTTCTGATGCGACATTCGATTTTGTATAAAGTTCACCGGCATCCTGCTGTGCTACTAGTTCCTTTGCTTTTAAGTAGCTGCCATCATGTGGTATTGTGAAATGAAAAACAGTTGCAATCGCAGCATAAGTTATTAAACCAAACAGCAACACACGATGCAGCGGAAGCAAGTAAGCCAAAACGGCAATCAATAGCACTGCTGCAACAAGCCATAAAATAAAAGGTTGAAAATCTTTCCACTGAAATGACTTGGGAGATATCGGCACACCAAACTCATTGGGTAATGGAAGCTCATGAAGGGAAATTGAACCAGGCGCATCGTTTTTTTGAGTGTCCTCAGCTTGTTGGCTTTCTGAAACCGACTCTTTCGCAAGGTTGCTAGAAATTTTACTGAATCGCGATTGAAAACTTGGTAGAAAAAACACACCGATGGAAATTGCAAGCAAAGGCAAAATCACCCATTTTTTAACTGTAGTGCGGTAATAAAAAAACAAAAATAAGAGCGCCACCCAAAAACCTGCAATCACGATCCTTCCTTCCAATAAAATCAAAGCTACTAAAAGCAATAAAAATGGCGGCAACAATAAAGGCAACCACTTCAGCATCAACTTTGTTTTAAGGAAATATTCTAACAACACTAAAAGCCCAAAAAGAATGAAAAAAGAAACGATGTTGATGTCTTTTACAAAATGTGTGTAAAAGAAATGATAGGTTCTACCCGTTTGTTGATATAAAACAAGCGACTCATAAAAGTTAATGAACAACAATACCAATAATGCTGAAACAAACACGCCTAGCGCCAAACGGATAAAAAACAACTTATTGGAGGGTTTCCAGCAATTGAGTACAACCGGAAATATTAAAAAAGGCAACAACCTCGATAACTCCTCTAATCCTTTATTTTGATTTTCCGAGACCAATAAACCAATCAATCCCAAACAAAAAGGAACGGTTAAAATCAAAAGCGTTTTTAACTCTAACTGGCCCCATTTGGCTTGTTTGAGCAGGAAGGCTACTGCCAAGGCTAATAGCAATAAGGTTAGGAACCATGGTACGGCTTTTAAATTCAAAATGGCAACAGCATTGAAAAGGATAGCCCAATCCAACACTTTCAATTTTGCTAACTCGCTGAAAAATCTTTTTACGGGCTGTTTCATAATAAATTATCCGCTTGATTTTGCAAAAAATCTAACACCTGATGGATATTACTTGGTTCCGTTGGCAGGTTTAGAATATGGTTTGATTTTTCCAAGGCAACAGGGAAATCATTGGGCTGTAAGTGCCAAAGCTCAAAATTTTCCATCACGGGATGAATTGGAGATACAAACCAATCGCCCAATCTAATTTTCTCTTTTTCAGCTGCTGCTTGAAAGGCTTTTTTATCCTTAACGAAAATGGGGAAGTTTAAAAATGAATGGTTCAATAAATCCTCCTCGGCATAATGCCACTTCCCCAATTCTTTCAAAAATTGGTTGTATTGCAATCCATTTTGTTGGCGATTTTCCAAGGCCTGAGCAAGATTTAAAAGTGCTTTTTCTCCCACTTTTTCCTGAACCTTTACCGCTCTCAAAAAATAGTTTTTCGGCATCTTCGCATCCACCAGTTCTTCTCCCTTTGAAGAACCAACAACTAGGCCAGACTTGCTCAGCGAACGATACAAACGCAAGGCAGCCCAATAAGTGCTATCGTGTAGTAAATATTTTTTTGCTTGGATCAAACTTGCCAAAACATACCTGTCTTTTCTCGATGGTGTTGCTAACTTACTATTCACTTCTCTGAACTGCTGCGTATAGTTGACGTTATTGAGTGCTGCAAAACCACCAATTCCTGTAGAAAACGGTTTGTTCCATTGGGTAGAATAAAACGCGGCATCACAATAGCTGCCATTGGGTGCATCCTTGAAAGTACCACCAAAACCATGCGTGCAATCTTCAATTGTTAAAATACCTTTAGATTTGGCATAAGCCGTAATTTCATCGACTTCATTCGACAAGCCGAAGGTGTTTTGAACCATTATCACTTTCGTTTGCTCGGTTATTGCCTGCTTAATATGGTCCAAAGTCGTGTTCAGTGTTTTTGGTGAAATATCAACATAAATTGGTTTTGCACCGCAGTAGATAATTGCATTAGGCACTACGACACAAGTAAATGCTGGCAGTATTACTTCATCACCTTCCTTCACACCAAAAGCCTTAAGCAGTGCGTACAAACCAACACGCCCTTTCCAATAAAGCTCAATTTGTCCGGGCTGCACACTTAACCAATCTGAAATTCGCTGGATATATGCTTCTCTGTGTTTCATCGTTGAAAATACTTTGTAAAATGAAAAAGTCCGATAAAAGAGCCCATACCATAGGAGATGTGTAGTACCACAAAAGTCCAAAGCAAGTGAAAAAAAGTAGTTCCTTTTCTATCCATTTTACTGATAACCACTATCAAAGTTAAGAAGTATAAACCAATAGAAAGCAAAGAGAAAAAAATAAATGGCCAAAATACCAAGCTCAACAATGCAGGTAAAATCAATGAGAGCACAAAAAATAAAGGGATAAAGTGACGCAAACTTAGCGACGCTAAGTTTTTAGTATAATAAGCCGTAATTAGATTCCACTTACCATTATCAAAATTGTTTTTGGCAAACTTTCTCCATTTCTCTCGAGCAAAGTAAACGCAATGCGTAAATGGTACAAGTAAAATTTTTCCTCCGCTAGCAATTAAGCGTTTATTTAACTCAATGTCTTGATTACGTTTAAGCCGTTCATCGTAACCACCGAGCGCTAATAAGCATGATTTACTGTAACAGCCAAAAGGAACGGTGTCTACTTCCGTAATTTTATCAGTACCCGTTCGGAAAAGACCACCCCCTACGCCAAATTTATGGGACAAAACCTTTTTAATTGCTACACTTGTTTTGGTTTCATTCAGAACTTCCGTTATCGCTACAGCACCAATATTGTCAGCTTGCAATTTTTCCTTGTAAGCGACCAAAGTTGAAATGTAATTCGTTGGATAAGCGGCGTGCGTGTCTAGTCGCATGATTAACTCCCCCGCTGCTTTTTCGATGCCAATATTCATAGCAGTTGGCGGGATTTTCAATGGATTATGCAATAAATGCATTGGCACAGGAGCCTTTGATTGCAGTTCCTTTAAAATAGCTAAAGTATTATCCATAGATCCCCCATCGACCACAATAATTTCATACTGATCCTTGGGGAAATCATTTTGCCAAATAGAATGAATACAACTGGTAATGTATTTTTCCTCGTTCAAGCAAGGTATGACGATAGACAGCTTCATGATTCTGAAGATAATTTTAAAATCTTTTGATAAAAAGCCACCATTTTATCCGCTTCTGCTTCCCAGCTAAACTTTTTTGCAGTAGTAATACATTGTTTTTGTAGGTTCTCATAAAGTTCTTCGGCAATGACCAACTTCAAACCATTTGCAATTGCTTGGGAATCACCAGGTTCAATAAAAACACCACAGTCTTTAAAATAGGGATGCCAATATTCGAAATCGCTCAACACAACAGGGGTTCCAGCTGCCATGTACTCAAAACCTTTGGTTGGCAGACTCGTTAAATAGTTGGCTTCTGCATGCAGCACAGACAAACCTGCTAATGACTCCCCAATAATAGGAGCAACTTTTTCCATACTTAAAAATCCCAAGTAGTCAACGCGTTCCCAATCCTTTAATCCTTGACAATCTTCATAAAACTGTTGCGACGGAAAACTACCAATCAAAATCAATCGATATTCCTCGGGGAAAAATCGCATCGCTTCAATACAATCCTTAATGCCTCTTTGAAAAGTTAAGCTACCAACATAAACAAACTGCTTCTTTTTCTCAGTAAATGGCAGAACATGCTCCGCATACACATTCGTTATCGGGTAGTTTTTTAAAGTAATTTGATGGGTACAATTAAACTTATTCGTGATTTCATCAATAACAGAAATTAAGCCGTCAAACTTCGCAACCGCTTTTTTTTCATAAGCATTGTATCGCTTAGCGATTAGCTTTCTAATCGACATTGGGCCTAACCAAGTTTTGTAAAGAATTTGTTTGGGAACATCTTCGTGACTATCAAAAACTACTTTCTTCCCTAGCTTCTTTAGTTTTAAACCCACGCTAATTAGCTCAGGATCATGCAATTGATAAATATCCGCATCATTTTTTAAAGCCAAATTGAATATTTTCCGCTTTGCTTTTGTCAAGCGCTTTAGGCGACTTAACCTATAATTGCCAATATCTTGAATATTTACCTGTTCGAAAACATTATTCCCTTGACCATCTGCCACCAACAACACAACATCTATTCCTGCTTTTGCAGCAAATACACATTGCTTATGTAGAATCCTTACATCATTTCTTGGATGGACAGTTGTCAAATGACAAATTCGCATAGATTGTTTTTATCAAACAAAGCTAATACAATTTCGGGATTGTACCTAATAGTAATAATGCCTTGTCTGTGAATATTTGATACATTCAAAAGTCGAATAACAGCCCTTAGTGTTTTGTTATTTTTAATTGTTTAACAATTTTGAAGTGTTCTAAATAAGCAATTATTTGTATCTTTAGAATATGAAAACTATCTTTAATATTTTTGCTTTATTTGTTGCTTTCTTGAGTTTTGGTCAAACACCGCAAAATGTGGACAGGGGCTCAGATCGAGGTATCAACATCTGGGAATCAACGGAAGCGTTAATTTTTGTTGTCGCTTGTATTGTTTTGCTGATTGTGGCCAGAAAATGGGATAAAATCATTCACGCCTTTAGAGATAAATTTGCTGCAAATAAGGAGGAGGAGAATAAATAGACTGCCTTATACCTCGTCTTCCCAAGAAAAAACAATAGATGGTGTGCCATCTTCTAACTTAACTTTGGTTAATGCTTTGTTGTGTATGGTTAAATATGGGTCGGTCCAAGTCAAGGTGGTTGTGTATTTTCTATCTTCAAACACCTTGACATCTTGAAATCCAAAAACCGCAAAGTGATAGTCGCCGACGCCAATTGTTGCCATACCTTTAAGCTTTATTTCTAGACTAGGAGAAAAAGTAAGTACTGTTTCGTCCAATAGCTTATGGTAAGCAACATTTGTTAAGACACTTTGTCTTCCAGACTCAATAACACCAGCAATGGCTAGCTTTCCTTCTGTTTTTTCAGCTTTTTCTGCAAAATCTTGTGGGCTAACATAAATAAGACTATCGTCTGGAGTTGGAAGTGCTATAAGGGGGATTTTTTCTTTGGATAGTATATTTTCTTTGTTTTTCCACAAAATAAAACTGAACATTACGCCCGTAAAAATCAAGAGTAAAACAAGAAATAACACAGGGGTTGAACCAAATGCCCCATATAAGAAGTATCCCAATATCACCGCTAAAACGGTGGGAAGTAACGAAATAAATATTCTAATTGCCTGCATTATTTTTTGATTTTATTTTTCTTCTCTGGCACTGGATCATAACCAAATGTTCCCCAAGGATGACATTTTGAAATTCTTTTTATGCCCAACCAAATTCCTTTAAATGGTCCCCAAATTTTAATTGCCTCCACCGCATAATGAGAACAGGTTGGTTCGTGTCTACAATTTTGGCCAAGTAATGGAGAAATCAACCACTGATATAACTTAATCGGCAAAACAAAAATCCAAACTATCCCTTTGCGCAGCACTTCTTTATTTATTTTGATTGCATTTGATCTTTATCAATAATCATAACATCCACACCATCTCCACTTTGACCAGTTCTAATCAGTAAATAATTATCTGCCTGTTTTAGCATCATATAATCTGCAAAATACAACTTTTTTTCTTTATCAAAATCTAATTCTACTAGGTCAATTTCCTTACCCACCCATTCTGACCAAGGTTCCTTTTGTGTGACTTCTTCACTCTCAATGGTCAACAATCCATTAAATGACTTGTCTACATCCATTTTTTCCATTGCAATATCAACAGCATTAAAGCAAAGCTTAGGTGTTTCATCAGGATCACCTGATGTGATTAGCAAGCTGAAGTTGTTTTTAAAATTCAATTCTACTGCATAAACAAATTGAAAGGCTTTTTCAGCGCTCGTATTTATCCAGTTATAATAAAAAACTGACTGAATCGGCCAGTTTACACATTGTGCCAATGCTTCTAACTCTGTTTGTTGGAAATGTGGCCTTACATAATTATCCATGTTGTGAATTAATGAAAAACAAAGGTAGTTTTTTATTTATTCTTGTTGATGAAGGAAAACAACTTAATGACTCTTAATTGCTTAATCGCTAAATCTACTTTCCAAGACCATCAAGCACGGCTTTTGAACCATTAAGGCATTAAGATGATGAAGGGATTTCGGCTTAATGTCCCTTAATTGCTTAATGGTTTAACCCCTAAACTTACTTTCCAAAACCATGAAGAACTGTTTTGAACCATTAAGGCATGAAGACAATGAAGAGATTTCAACTTAATGTCCCTTAATTGCTTAATGGTTTAACCCATATAACTACTTTCCAAACCATGAAGCACTGTTTTGAACCATTAAGGCATGAAGAAAATGAAGAGGTTTCAACTTAATGTCCCTTAATTGCTTAATGGTTTAA
>JAFIEX010000148.1 GCA_020832365.1 Crocinitomicaceae bacterium | reverse complement strand
TAACACTACTATTAAAACCATGAAGCGCTGTTTTTGAACCATTAAGGCATGAAGAAAATGAAGAGGTTTCAACTTAATGTCTCTTAATTGCTTAATGGTTTAATCGCTAAACCTACTTTCCAAACCGTGAAGCACTGTTTTTGAACCATTAAGGCATTAAGGTGATGAAGGGATTTCAACTTAATGTCTCTTAATTGCTTAATGGTTTAACCCCTAAACCTACTTTCCAAGACCATCAAGCACGGCTTTTGAACCATTAAGGCATTAAGATGATGAAGAGGTTTCAACTTAATGTTCCTTAATTGCTTAATGGTTTAACCTTTAAACCTACTTTCCAAAACCATGAAGCGCTGTTTTTGAACCATTTAGGCATGAAGATAATGAAGGGGTTTCAACTTAATGTCCCTTAATTGCTCAATGGTTTAACCCCTAGCACTGCTTTTCAAACCATCAATCAAACTACTGCGCCTTGGCAACTACTTCCCGACCCCGCGGTACACCCGTAGCAATGTTGCCATGTAACAATATTTCTATTATTGAGTATTTCCTCATTAAAATCTTTGATGTGTTTGGCGCTACTGGATACTTTTAAGTCCAACATTTGATTGAAATCGCAATCATAAAGATAACCCTCCCAACTAACAGACAGTGTATTGGTGCACATCACATTCTGCAAGGTTGCAGGGTTAAAAGCATTAACAAGGGTATGCATGTAATCTTCATAATTATCTGAGGCAATTAAGTATTCTAAATACCGACTAATTGGGAGGTTGGTAATGGTAAACAGGGAGTTAAAAACGATGCCAAAATCCCTCCAAAGTGCTTTTTTAAAATCTGTTTCGAGTGCCGCTTGATTCCCTGGAAGAAAAGCACCAACAGGGTTATACACCAAGTCCAATTGTAAACCAGAATCCGCTTTCCCATAACCTAAGGCATTAAGGCTTTGAAGTGCTTCAATGGATTTTTGGAAAACACCGCTGCCCCTTTGCCTGTCGGTATTGTCTTTGGTGTAATGCGGCAAAGAAGACACCACATGAATCTTATTTTCTTTAAAAAATTCAGGGAATGTCTCAAATGTTTTATTGGCTTTCAGAATGGTTAAATTAGAACGCACAATAAAGTCTTTAACGCCTATTTTATTAGCTTCTGTAACAAACCATCTAAAATCTGGATGCATTTCGGGAGCCCCACCCGTAAGGTCTAAAGTGTTCACCTTGCTGTTTTGAAGCACCTCTAAACAATGCTGCATGGTTTCCCTAGTCATTATTTCTTTGCGGTCTGGTCCGGCGTCAACATGGCAATGCGCGCAAACTTGGTTACACATATACCCTAAATTAATTTGCAAAATTTCTATGGCTTTTGGACGAAGTGGAAAAGCACCAAGATCGGTTAGTTTTTTTTCAAAGGTTGGTAACTCACCATTTTCAAAAACACCAGCATTTAAATAATTAATTTGTTTTTTTGGGTCAGCTAACTTGCTGTTCCTTGCCAAAAGTGATTTTTTCATTTGTTACATACTCAATTTATTGTACTTGTTCATCATTTGCACGCCATGTACCAAAGTTGCACCACTTTTTATAGCTGCCCCAACATGCAAAGCCTCCATCATTTCTTCTTTGGTAATGCCTCGCTGTAAGCCGTCTTGAGTGTAGGCATCAATACAATAAGGACACTGTTCAGTGTGTGCAACAGCCAACGCAATAAGTGATTTTTCCCTAGCGGTGAGTTTGCCTTCCGCAAAAACACTTTCATAATAAGCGAAGAATTGCTTGCCTAGCTCTTCGTTCCAATCGCTTATTTCACCAAATTTTTTTAAATCTTTACTGTCGTAATAATTGCTCATCTTTTTTTCCTCAAATATAAATACTGAACATTAAATTAGAGGGGTTTGTTTTTTCGAAATGGTTTTTTATTAATCAATTCCCAAATTATCCAGCCAAACACAAGACCATATTGCAAGATTAAAAAAGCAGTATTCTCTTGGAAAATGGGGTAGCGGTAGGCATGATAACTTAAAAAGATAAGGTAACTCCAGATTATTGGAAAACGGAAAGGGGTAAACGGAGCTAGTAAAACTAAACTGGTGAGGTACCAAGGGTGGACAGTAGTGCTAAGTAAAAAATAAATGGTCAAAACGAAGAGCATATTGGTAAGTAGCTGCGTAAAAGTTTTATTGCTGCGTAAAAAAGCAAAGCCCAAAACGACTAATACAACAATCAAAGGAATGAATTGACCAATAATACCAATTTGATTGTAGCCGCTTAAAGCATACCCTATTTTTCTGGCTATGTAGTAAAAACTAGCGTTAAACTCAAATTGGTTGAACCATAGCCCAATTGTTTGGGTGTAGTTGTTAAATACCTGAATTTCAATAAAAGGCAAGAAAGACAAACAAAAAGTGACCAAGGTAATGCTATAAAAAAGTATAAGTCTTGACCCGCGCAACTGTTGAAAAAACAAAGGCAACAGCAGCAAAGGCAACAGCTTTACCGAAATGGCAGCACCTAATAGAACCGAGGCTAGAATAATTCTTTTTTGCATCAATAAATAAAGACTTGCTATGAAGTAGCACATCATGAGGCCTTCGAAATGTAAGTTGCCTGTTAATTCTATGATGATAAAAGGATTAAGGAAATACAAAAAAATGAAGTGTGGAGATAGCTGAAGTTTATGCAAAATTTTTGTTCCGAGCCATAAAACACCTATGTCAGCTAAAATTAACTGAATGCGCAAAGCCACAACATTGCCTAAAATACTGCTGCCGCCAAAAAACGAGGCCGCCAAAAAACTTAACTGATTAACAGGAGGGTAGTTGCTGAAGTTATTCGCGCTTAGTTCACCCATCCCTTGAAGCAATGCTGCGCCATTATTTAGCGGAATGGTAGCATGTTCTAGGAGCGAATTAGGGGTATATAAATAAGGATTTATTCCATTTAAAATAAGCTGCCCGTCCCAAATGAAGCGATAAAAATCCTGGGAGAGATGCGGAAAACTGAATAAAAGAATGATTCTCATTAAAACACCTATTGCCGCTAAGCGTAAAAATTGGTTTTTTTGCGTAAAATATAATCCTCCAAAGCAGAGAAACAGGAAAGAATAGAGTAACCATAGCGACCAAAAATCTACTCTTTCGAAGCCATAGCTAAAACAGAAGTAGCCGACACAACTTGCAACAGCGAGTAGTGATGCCACCCATTTATTATTGTTATAAAAAAACCCTGTTTCTTGCATTTTTATTGAAGTATTGAAACCCATTTAAGAACACATAGGCAAAACCAGAAAATAGCACTATATGAAAAATCAACAGTGAAACAGAAACAGTCGATTTTTCAGACCAGACAGCAAAAAGGATACAGCATCCAAAAATGAGCATCCCAAAACCCTCGGCTTGCCAATAAGTTTTTTTATTTTTTGCTTTCAAACTGCTGGAGCTAATTACGACATCCTCTTTTGTCTTCACGTTAAACTTGGGAGTTCTAATAAAAGGGCTCTTTTTTCCAAAATGTCCTTCCAATACGGCTTTGGCATTGTTCAATGTCATACCAATTGCAATTACGAAGAAAGTTAAAAACACCGTTAAAAACCGCAAAAAACTAGTCAAACCACCTCTGTGATTTTGCCTATAGGCGACCCAATAGCAAAAGAGAAATAGTAGGGTACTGGTGATAAAAAAACCCATCCATTCCACAGCGAATTGAAATTGTGGATAGTAAATAGGAAGGAAAAGTAGCGGTACACTGAGCAAGGCAATAGTTGATATTGCTAAAAAAACAGAGCTATTGAGTAAGTGAAAAAAAGCATGGACTTTCGTTCCAAAGGGTAGGTTTTTTGCTTTTACTATTTTCAACATATTTTTCTGAAAATTTTCAGCTCCACCTTTATTCCACCGAAACTGTTGAGAGTGAGCAGCTTCAACCGTAATAGGGAGTTCGGCGGGAGCAACAACATCTTCCAAATATTTAATTTTCCAACCTTTTAATTGCGCCCGATAACTTAAATCAAGGTCTTCTGTTAAGGTATCACCGCTCCAGTTTTCTGCGTCTTCTATGCAAGATTTTCTCCAAATTCCTGCCGTGCCATTAAAGTTAATGAAATGTCCAGCCCTACTTCTACCCACTTGCTCGATGCGAAAATGGTAGTCTAGGGCAAAGGCTTGAGCTTGGGTTAGCCAAGAATAATCCCGATTCAAGTGTCCCCACCTGGTTTGAACAACACCAGTTTTTTCATCATTGAAGTAGAGCACAACCTGAAGCAGCCAGTCTTTTTCGGGCAAAAAGTCTGCATCAAAAATCGCAATTAAATCTCCTTTGGCTGTTTTTAATCCTTCTTTTAATGCCCCGGCTTTAAAATGAGTTCGATGTTTTCTTCTAACCACTTGAATTGAAAGGCTTTTATCCCCTATTTCTGCTAGTTTTTGGTCAATTAAATCAGAGGTTTCGTCTGTTGAATCATCTAAAATTTGAATTTCAAGCTGATCTTGAGGATAAGTTAAAGCGGAGATGGTTTCTAAAAGGCGTTCAACAACTTGGGGTTCATTGTAGATGGGCAGTTGAATGGTAATAAACGGCAACTTATTAGGCTTAGATGGTTCAACTTGTGATTGCTTTTTACTTTTTAAATAGTGATACGTGAGGTTGGTCTGAACTAGTGCGTAACAAAAAATGAACAACAATGCGAGAAAATAGAGCACGAGACAAACAACAACTACAAAAATCATTTTTTAAAGGTGTATTTAAAAATCCAAGTCAATATTTTTATACCTGCCATAATTGTTCCTTTAACCGTTCCTGATACTTTTGATACGCCGATACGATTGCGATAACTAACGGGTACCTCTGTGTAGGTAAGTTTTCGCTTGATTGCTTTTAACTGCATTTCAACGGTCCAACCATAAGTACGGTCTTCCATTTCTAAACTTAACAAAGCGTTATATCTAATAGCCCGAAAAGGACCTAAGTCAGAAAATTTTGCGCCAAAAAACAAACGCATTAAACGAGTTGCTAGCCAATTTCCAAATATTTGTTGGGGCGTTAAGGCCCCTTTTTCTCGTAATTTTTTTACTCGGGCACCGATAACCAAATCAATGTTTTTTTCTATGATGGGTGCAATAATTTTGGTTAATTCCTCAGGGTGGTCTGAGTAATCACCATCCAAAAAAACAACGATGTTTGGTTTGTGTGTTTTTGATCCAATGTAGTCCAAACCTTTCAAACAAGCGTAACCATATCCTTTGCGTGGCTCATTGAGTACCGTTGCGCCGGCATTTGTAGCATTTTGAACTGTGGCATCAGTAGAGCCATTACTTACAACAATTATTTCTTCCACAAATGCTGGGATTTTAGCAATCACTTTTTCGATGGCATCTGCTTCATTGAAAGCAGGAATAATGACAACAATGTGTGGTGTTTCTTCCATTGTTGCAAAACTACTTTTTTTGCTGTTAATCAATTAGTCCTAAAATAATTTTGTTGTTTTAAAAAATGTTTTAATTTAGTCATAAAATATAAAAATCTAATTTATGAAAAACTTTTTTTTAGGAGGATTGGTTATCCTTTTGTTAGCTACTTCGGTTGCTTGTAATAAAGATCAAAGGGCTGTTAGAAGATTAAGTGGAGAATGGAAGGTAGTTAGTGCTGCTGGCTTTACTATTTCAGAAAGTAGTGAGGACTTCCATACATTGAAGTTTTCTAATTGTCGTTTAAGAAGCGAGGAGTTTTGTGATGTAACGATAGCAGATAACGAAGGCTCAGAAACTATTCGTTATAAAGTTACTGATGACGGAGAAACACTCGTTTATAAAGACAATGATGGTGAAACGCAAAGTATAGAGATTGTTACTTTAGAAAGATCCAGGCTGCAATTAAGGATGCAAATCCCGCTGCTTGGAGGCATTTTATTTGAATATCAGAAAAAGTAGTAAATAATAAAAGCTTAGAGAGGAGTAATCCTCTTTAGGCTTTTTACAGCTGTTTCATTTTTTTAGCAATTTGCTTTGATATCCATGTTGGGAAAAAGCGATACAAGAAATACAGCATTTTAGCATCCTTACCAACCAAAACACGGAACTGTTCTTTTTCAATTGCTTGAATTATTTGCTCAGCTGCTTTTTCAGGAGAAAGTAAACTTTGTGTTTGCTGTTTATCGTTGTTAGTTTGTTGGATTTCAACCCCACTGTTTTTAGTAATTTCTGTTGCGACCCCACCTGGTTGTATTAAACTGACTTTAACATTTGTATCCATTAGTTCTACATTTAAACCCTCGGTTAACATTTTTAAGGCGGCTTTTGCTGCACAATATGCGGTTTGACCAGGAAAAGGAATGAACCCACCCATACTGCCAATATTTATTATTTGTGCGCTTGGTCTTTCTCTTAGAATTGGTAAAAATGCTTTAATCATGTTTACATTACCAAAATAATTGACCTCCATCATTTTTCTTATGATATTCTCATCCAGTTGTGAGATAGGAACAAATGGTTGAATAATTCCAGCATTATTAACTAGAATATCAATAGCACCGTGCTGTGTTATTATTTCTTTTGGTAAGACCTCTACCCGATGTTTGTCGGTAATGTCTAATTGATGCAAAGATAAATGAGGGTGATGGTTGCTAAGCGCTAAGGTTTCCTCCATATAGTTCACATTGATATCACAAATTGCAACTTTAGCCCCGTTATTCAGCATTTTAAGAGCAAGATGCCTTCCTATTCCTGCGCCCCCGCCAGTTATTACCACCACTTTGTTTTTTACTCTCATCTTTAGATATGTTGCTTTTGTGCTAATTTAGGAAAAGAATTGATTATCCACAAAAAAGCGATTAAAAACAAAAGCGGAGAGGTACCACAATTTTTACTGGCAAGATGGTTACGGTGCATTTTCTGTGAACCCTGCTGAAGTTGAAATTGTTGCTAATTATATCACAAATCAAAAAGAACATCATAGGAAAAAGACATTTCAGGATGAATATAGAGATTTTCTAAACAAGTATAATATTGTTTATGACGAAAAGTATGTATGGGATTAATCTATTCTTTTAGCGAAAAGAAGTTTATGCTAGAGAGGACTATTGCTTTGTATTCCGTCCTTTCAGGACTATTCGGATGGGGTGGTTTTTCATCAACATCGGGTGACACCCAATGTTGATGGATGTCGTCCTTTCAGGACTAAAGGTGTCGTATGAAAATGATTCGTGCGCTGAATATCGTCCCTGTTAACCTGCGAGACAGACTTTCATACTTTACATTTTTACATTCAAGATGATAAGTGAATATAAATCATATTTCTTATTTTAGTG
>JAFIEX010000147.1 GCA_020832365.1 Crocinitomicaceae bacterium | reverse complement strand
TTTGTAGGAACGGATGCACATAAATTGGTGAGGTATAGAAGAATGGATTCGATGGCCACCAATAGTTCGTCTTTCATTCTGCCTAAAAAAGCACTAAACTTATTGAAAACTAATTTGAAAGGGGAGGAGGATGTTTTGGTTACTTACAACGAGTCAAATGCAGTATTTAATTTTAACGATATAGTGCTTGTATGTCGCTTGATTGATGGGAAATATCCGAATTATGAGGCGGTCATTCCTTCTGAAAACCCAAATGTTTTAACCGTGGATAGACAGAACTTCTTGAGTTCTATGAAACGTGTTTCAATTTTTTCAAATAAGACTACTCACCAGGTTAAACTTAAAATGACTGGTTTTGAGTTACAAATTTCTGCTGAAGATATTGATTTTGCTAACGAAGCAGCAGAGAGGATGACTTGCTCATACGATGGAGAGGATATGGAAATAGCGTTTAATTCAAAATTCATGATTGAGATGTTGAATAATTTGGATGCTTCTGAAATTAGAATCATGATGAGTCAGCCTAATAGGGCAGGAATTATCAAGCCAGCTGAGCATGATAATAATGACGAAGATATATTAATGTTAGTAATGCCTTTGGTAATTAAATAATTGAAGATTTGAAATATAATGCTGCATATAGCGGTTTGGCATTTCTATTGATGCGGTATTTATTGATATACGTCTCTGTATCGTTTCTTTTTTCATGCAGTGTTAATTTTGTTCCTCTTCCAACACTTGAAGAACGTCAGTTTCTCAGAGAAAGAGCTGTGGAAGATCATGTTAGACGGTCAATTCGTAAAGAGAATATAGCCAATCGTTACGAGTCGCTTGCCTTTGGGCCACTAATCATTTATAAAACAGATGATCATTTATTGTTGGACTCCCTTTTTGATGTAAAGTACCGACTTATTGAGGAAAACAATATGCGTACTTTTCGTAAGTCAGGCATGGAAAAAATTATCGCGGAACAGCAGCGAAAAGCTCGAGCTAGAGAACATGAACTGTTGTTTGAAATGGAACATATTTATTTAGTTCATATACCCGATGGTGATAGTGTTGCAGTTCACCATGACTTCGTAGTTTTAAACAGTAGCGATTCTGTTATTATGCATACGCGGTTTTATCATTATACTTTCCCAAGTGCAATGAAAAACATGGCTATCAATTATCTTTTTGAACTTCACTTTATTACCAGAAGGGATAGTTATATTTCGGATGCAGAGTTGGATTTCATCCGATTTTTTAAAGAGAGAGAGACAGAATTAATTGGTTCTCCAGAGTTACAAACTTTTATGAGACATACCTTGTCTTTGATGCAGATCGCGCAATCTATGAATTCTGTGAATTATGTGACATTAACAAAATACATTGCGATGCGTCATTTGATGAATCGATACAATCAAAGAGAAGTTACGCACTTTGCACCACTCAATATGGTGGAGGTAAATGGTAGATTAATTGGTTATAATTTAATATTTCATTGGGTGAACAATCAGGTACAACCTCCATCAGAAATGATTACTGAAATTGAATTCTCTCCTTTCTTGGAGGTAATCAAAGTTTCTGACAGGTTTGTTCCTGAAGATGATGACTAACAACAAAATACCAAATTCTAGTTGTTCTGAACAAACTTATATCCAACACCTTTAATTGTTTTGATATAAGTACTGCCAATTTTTTCTCTAAGTTTTCTTATATGAACGTCTATAGTTCTGTCTCCAACTACTATTTCGTTGCCCCAAACATGCTCTAATATATGATTTCTCTCAAACACGTGATCGGGTTTTGTTGCTAATAACGCGAGTAGTTCAAATTCTTTTCTTGGTAAATGAATGGCTTCACCTTTTACAGAGACAATGTATTTTTCCCTGTCAATCTTAATATCGTCAAAAGTTTGCTCTGTAGTTTCTGCTGCAATACTTTCTGTCCTTCTTAGTATCGCTTGAATTCTACTTATAAGTACTCTTGGACGGATTGGTTTTGCAATATAGTCATCTGCGCCAGCATCGAAGCCTGCAATTTGACTATAATCTTCATTCCGAGCTGTTAAAAAACAAATGATTGTGTTTTCATGATTGGGCAATAATCTAATTTTTTCACAAACCTCGATGCCATCCATGTCCGGCATCATTATGTCAAGTAGGATTAAATCAACATGATTTTTAGACAGAAATGACAAAGCCTCTGCACCGCTGCTCCCTTCGAATACCTCAAAATTTTCTTTTTTTAAATTATATAAAAGAAGCTCTCTAATTTCCTCTTCATCATCTATAACCAATATTTTTTTTGACATGTACTACTTCTCTATTGTTGGGTAAAATTAATAAAAATACCTTTATTTTTCTACTAAAATTAAAGATTAACCATTTCAGTTTATATAGCTCTATTGGAAGTTTTACTACCTCATCAATTCGGCTTTAATTAAATCATTATATAGTTTTAGTTATTCAAAACATTTTTCATTCTATTAAAATACCTATGATTCTCGTTTTTCTGTCAAATAAACACCATATGTTTTACTCCAATAGTAATAACTTAACCAAATTACACGATTGACTTATTTTGCATGATTTGAGAGTTTTGTGCAGATGATTATGATTTTTAATTCAATTAATCAAAATAAAAATTGAAGTCAAGTATTTTATTTTACTAAAAAAAGCTATATTTATTATTCAAACTTAAACCATGTTACAAAAAATAAATTTAGACAAAGTACTTTTTCTAGACATTGAGACAGTACCGCAAACTTACCTATGGGAAGAGGTCGACCAAACCACAGCAGCTCTTTTTGAGCATAAAACGAGATTTCAACAAAAAGACGGTAAAGCAATAGAGGAGATTTATCAAGAGAGAGCAGGAATACTCGCAGAATTTGGTAAAATAGTTTGCATTTCATGTGGTTTTGTGCGTGAAACTAGAACGGGGCGAGAAATTAGGTTAACTTCATTTGCTCATGATGATGAGGAGACCTTACTAAAAAAATTTGCAGCACTGGTTAACGAACATTTCAACACCCCTGCACATGTGCTTTGCGGACACAATGCTAAAGAGTTTGATTTTCCTTATATCGCCAGAAGAATGTTAATTAATGGTGTTACATTGCCAGATACGCTCAATTTAGCAGGAAAGAAACCTTGGGAAGTAAATCACTTAGACACCTTAGAGTTGTGGAAGTTTGGAGATTATAAGCATTTTACTTCTTTACCGCTCTTGTGTCATATTTTTAAAATCCCAACACCAAAAGATGATATTTCCGGTGCTGATGTAGCGAGAGTGTATTATGAAGAAGGCGATTTAGATCGGATAAAAGTGTATTGTGAAAAAGATGTGGCAGCTTTAATCCAGTTATTTTTAAAAATGAGAGGAGATGAATTGGTTGATGAAGGAAGTATTGTTTATTCTAAGTAGTTTTTGCTTCTTGAGTTGCTCTACATCAGACAATGATAAAGAAATAACTCCCTTAGCCGCTTCGCACGATCCGATTGCAGCTGTTGACAGCTACCTGTTTGTGTTTTCTAATGTATTGGAGAATGGTATATTTCGCAATGAGCATTTGAAAGGAGATACCTTATTAAGCACAGATGATTTGTTGATTCTTGGCACGGAGAATAAAGCGGAACCTGGTCATATAATATTTAGTGGTTCATCTAAGCAGCTAGAAGGAATAACAGACGATCTTAGTAATGTGTCAAATACAAGGTATTTTTCAGATGCTAATTTTAAAGTGTGGCTAATATTGTTGAATGGTAAACGAGTGCTGGAATTTACAAAATACCAACATCCAGATTTGGGTGATATAATTGTTGCTCGTCAGAAAATACAGGAATAGATGGAAACAGATCTAAAAATAGAAAGGAAGTGTTTAGAGTGCAGTGCTCCATTGAGAGGCAGAAAAGATCAAAAATTTTGTTCTGATTATTGCAGAAACGCATACAACAATCGGCAGAACGAGGATATCAATAATTATATGCGACGAATAAATAATATTTTGAGAAAAAACCGTCGCATTTTAGATTTGCTAAATCCTGATGGTAAAAAAACAGTAGATGCTATTACTTTGGCAGAAGAAGGGTTTAACTTTCATTATTATACCAATACTTTTGAAACACAAAAGGGCGCTACTTATTATTTTTGTTATGATCGTGGTTATATGAAAACGGATGATGGGAGGTATTTTCTGGTACATAAACAAGATTATGTGAAATAGCCTTAATTTAAAATAATAATGACTTACCTCCCAAAATGTATAAATTGCTCCTATCAAAAACGAAGCCTTCTATTCTGCACCTTTTTTTATTTATTTTTAGGTGATAGTATCAAATCGCAAGATGCTATAGTAAACCAATTTGATCATGCGTACTTCTCAACTACAGAAAATAAAAAGAAAATAGATGAATTTGAGGCTAGAGAGGCAATGCCAATGAATTTTGAATTTTATGTGAATTTTGGCCATCTAATTTTAACAGATGAACTTCGCGATAATTTAAGAACTTACTTTGAAGTTCCGCTTGGCTTTTCTTTAGGCTATGAGCAGTTAATGTTGAATCTTCAATACAACTTAGTTTTTGGCAATGTGAAAGAGCCATTTGAATACGATGATGTGCTACACAAGGAAAAAACTTCTTATGGCTTAATGAACTGGAGCGCATCTTTAGGCTATCGAATACTTGCGAGCCCTGTTATTTCTTTTGCACCAAAAGTTGGTATCATATCAAGTAATTTGAAAGGACTTAACGAAGAATTTGAAGAGAACCCCATAAATTATCCGTCGTTGAAAAGCAATGCTCCAGTTTTTATACTAAATGTTGATTTTGACACCATGTATGAAGATGATAGAAAGAAAAATTACGAAGACTTTTTCATAAAAAACAGAAGAAAATACGCACTGTTTGGTCGCTTACAATTTTTATATACTAGACCAAATTATCACAAGTTAACTCCGGATATTGGAGAAGGAGGTATGTTGTTAATAAGTCTTGGCTTTGGGCTTCATCGTCATTTTTTGAAATGACTCATCATTTTGGGTCATTTTTTAGTAACCAATCGCACTACTGCTGCTTCGCCAACATGATACTTACCCTCTCTCAAATCGAGAATCCTTGCTTCACAAACAGCAATTTCTGTACCCTTAAAATCTTTAGATAGCATTTCAACAGTATAGAGCATGTCTTCATTTTTTGGACCCCCAGAGTTATAATTGAGTTGTTTTTTTTCAAATCCTTCAATGATAAAAACCCCTCCCTTTTTTAAGGCATCCATTAGTTTCTGATGGCTAGGTTTTCTTATTTCTACTGGTAAATGAGCATAAATCATCGCTACAGCATCAAACATTTCTTCTCCTGCATCAAAGTCTTCCATTGTTGAAATGTGGTAATCAATGGTAACTTTATGTTTTTTTGCCAATTGTAGTGCTGATCTTTTTGCCTCTTCCGAATAATCGAAGGCTACTACCTCCCAACCCAGTTTGGCTGCATACACAGCGTTACGCCCCTGCCCTTCCATGGGTAATAAAAGTTTTCCAGGTGTTTTGATTTTTTTTAATTCTTCCGCAAAAAAATCGTTTGGTGCCTCACCGTAAGCGAATTCTTCGGCTGCATATCGTTCGTTCCAAAATTCTTTCATTTGATTTTTATTTAAACATCCACCCCTTTCATCATTTTGTTCCAATACAGATATGGAAGGCCATATTTCTTTAACATCCAAAGTCTCCAGTGTTCTTTATGAGAGTTAAAGACTAGCATTCGTTTCAGTTTTGGGTCCGGCGTAAAGTTCCCTTCGTAATCAAATTCAGCCAATACCATTTTACCATAATCAGTAAGCAGTGGACAGGAACTGTATCCGTTATAGCTTTTACTGCTTGATTGCTCGCCATTTATGCTGCTCATCAAGTGGTCGATTAATACAGGAACTTGTTTTCGAATAGCCGCTCCTGTTTTAGCAGTGGGTAATGCTGCTACGTCTCCTAACCCAAAAACATTTTCATATTTATTACTCTGTAAAGTGTGTATGTTTACATCTAACCAACCACCCTCATTCACAAGGTCCGATTCCTGAATGAATTTCGGTGCGACAGACGGTGGCGCGGTGTGTAAGAAATCATATTTAATTCCTATAAGGCCATCCTTTTTGATCGTTTCTACGTTTACATTTTCATTATGAATACCTTCGTTGTCTCCTAATTTATACCAAGCAATTTTTTCAGTTGGATCAATTTTAATGAGTTGGTGACCAAATTTAAGCTGTATGTTTTTTCGGTTTACCACTTCCATCAAGGTCTTTTTAATAGGTGTTATTCCGAAGATCACTCCTCCGTTGGTAGCAAAGACTACTTTTGTTTTGTCTCTGACACCTTGTTTTTTCAAAGCTGCTTCTGCTAGGTACATTATTTTCTGAGGAGCACCTCCACATTTAATAGGAGTGGTTGGTTGGGTAAAAAGTGCAACACCTCCTTTGAAGTTTTGAATATCTCTCCAAGTTTTTTCTGGATCAGTATATACACTATTTGCCATGCTTTTAGGGTCCTCCAAAACTTCTTTTAATCCAGGCACTTTTGTATAATCATAAACAAGTCCTGGTGAAACGATTAGATAATCGTAGGAGATTTCACCCTGTTGATCGGTAAACAATTTATTTTCCTGCGCATTTATTTTGTTCACTTTATCTTTTATCCACGTTGATTTCGGCGGAATAAGATCTTTCATTGCTTTTTTGGTTTTTTCGAAACTGTAAGTCCCTGCTCCAACTAGTGTCCAAGCTGGTTGATAATAATGGTATTCTGCAGGATCAATGATACCGACATTAATGTCTGGGTATTTTTTATTGAGTTGTGAAGCTACCATAATACCTCCAGTTCCTGCACCGATAATTAGTACTTGAAATTTCTTCTCCATAGCATTCTTTAATTTTTTTAAATATAGTGGAGATAGATCAATTAATGCGTAACAATTGTTACATGCTTCTATTCAAACGGGGTACAGTTAAGGTGTTTTCAAGCATTCGTGGACTTATCTTGAGCTTGCATTAAATGTCCTTTTTTCTAACTCTGAAATAGGTATTTCCCAGAACGCCAATCAGGATAAAAACAATCCCCAAAATCCCAACCATTGATATCATTTCATCAAAGAGAAATAACCCTATAAAAAAAGCATAAATTGACCCAAAATATTTAAATGGTGTAACCGTTGCCGTATTTTCAGCGTGCAGTGCCTTTGTCATTAAAATTTGCGCAAATTGCGTGAATACGCCTATTATTAATAGAATTATCCATTCTACTCCTTTAGGAACTACGAATTCGTAAAAACTAAAAACTGTCATAATG
>JAFIEX010000146.1 GCA_020832365.1 Crocinitomicaceae bacterium | reverse complement strand
ATATTACCGTCTATTTCATTTAGCTCTTCTACTGGAACAACTCTGGGAAGTTCTTTTTGCTTAGTCATATCACCGTGACATTGTTTACAATCAATACCTCCAACGTTAACATGCTGTGCATGGCTAAAGTAAACATGATCTGGAAGTGCATGCACTTTATTCCAAACAATATTTTCGGTAGTTCCGCTATACTGACCTCCTCCATCTGGAGAAAACCCTGCTGCATGATAGATTTTTGAAATTTGTTTAATATCATGATCATCATCACCTTGAACTTGCTTGTGACAATTCATACAAACATTAACTGTAGGAATTCCCGCAGACTTAGATTTTTCAACAGAATGGTGACAGTATTTACAATCAATACCGTTAGTACCAGCGTGAACAGAATGAGGATACTCAATTGTCTGTGATGTCTGATTAGCTGTTACTACCCCAATATCGTATAACACTAAGAATAAAGATACTACAACTGATAGCACTAAACCTACCGTAACAACGCCGAACACTTTTCGGTAATTCCATATGAATTGTTTAATCTCGTCTGCGTAAGTCTGAGGCTCTTCACCATCAGGTGCATTAATTGATTTCAATTGACGACGGACACCGCCAACCGAAAGAATAATTACAGTAAAAATTGCGCCTAGAATAATCCAAATCCATGAAAAATCATCTTCCGCTTGTTGTTCTGCAACACCGCCCCCACCACTTACATCGGCAGTTGAAGCACCAGGCAATGGTTGCGCATCAACGTAATCAAAAATAGCATCGATTTCATCATCAGTCAAATTCGGAAACAAGGACATTGCAGTTGGCGACCACTGAGAAGCCTCCATTGCATATGGATCATTTGCGGCTGCAACTTGCCAATTGCGCACCCACTGATAAATAGAGCCTTCTTGAGCTCCACCTCTCTCCCATTTTTGACGCACCTCAAACAACTTAGGACCAGTACCGTCTCTATGCGGCTGGTGGCATGTTGCACACTGTGATCTAAATAACGCAGCACCGTCTTGCGCGTTCACACTCCACAGACTCATTGTGAAAAGTAAGAACAAACAACTCTTCCACCAAGTGACTCTTGTTCTAAACATCTGAATACTAGACATTTTCATCATAATTTCTTTAAAAATGTGTTTATAACACTTCTTGTCGAGAGCAAAATTAAAATATTGTCCGAATTGGATGACAGTTTTATGACAAATTAGAAATAAATCGAATTAATTTATATTCATTCTAAATAAGGCACTTATTTCAGTTTGAAAAAACTATTCTTCAAAAAAAAGAAAAAGTTTCACTCACAAAAAAAAGGGGCTTTAAAGCCCCTTTTTTTTACAAATCTATTATTTACAAAATCACATCAAGCTTTGCAGTTAACTGTGTTTTTGGAACTGCACCGACAGATTTATCAACAACTTCTCCATTTTTAATAAAAAGAATAGTTGGAATATTTCTCACTCCAAACTTTGCCGAAACACCAGGGTTTTGGTCAACATCTACTTTACCCACAATTGCTTTTCCTTGGTACTCTTCGTGCATTTCATCAATAATTGGCCCTACCATTCTACATGGACCACACCATGCAGCCCAAAAATCTACTACAACAGGCTTATCAGCCTTCAATACCAATTCATCGAAATTTGCATCTGTTATTTCTACTGCCATAATTTATTTATTACAATTAAAATTCAAAATTACTCAATTCTTTTAAATAAATGCAACTTATTATCGTAACCAAAGTTGCAAACCGATTTATAACTTAAATCATCCATAGATTTCATTAAGGACTCCAGCTAGCCTGATACCTGCCTGCAAAAGTCTCAGCTTAACCGTATCCCAATGATCGAATCGATATTTATAATTTATTTTACCATCTGTTGGAATATTGTAAATAGCTTTCCTAAACGACATAGACTCATGAGCCCAATCAACAGCGTTGCTGTTTTGCCATTCATTTACGTTTTTATTTGTCGCATCTCTATTAACAATTGGTGCTAATTCAGAAAAGCTGTATTGTTGACTATCAATCAAACCACTATCCCAGACACGGTGCAAATTTGATTTTGACCAAAACCATTCAACCTTGATGGTATTTCCTCCTTTGTCCTCTGGCCTTCCAACATGCAAAGGTTGATGCACGTCCGCTACCATATGAATAAGCATTTTTAAATAAGCCTCTTCTATTTGCTTCTTTAACTCATCTGTTTTTAGGGCATCAATTAAGAAATTAATTCCTTTAATGACATCACCATTAGGATTCTTTTCACTCTGCTCGTATGTAAAACCATCAGGAATTGTAACAAAATGCCAATTATATAAGGAATCATACGTTGGATCAGACTTAATATCATCCATCCAATTTCCAACTTCCGCAACCGTTGCTCCATGCAAAACTCCCATGACCCTGTGTTTTGCAGCATCAGTCATATGCCATTCTGCAATTGTACCAATAACTCTATGACCTGTTACACCCCAGCTAAATAAATAAAAAGGACTTAATAAAAGCGTAAAAAGAGAAATAGTTAACCTCATTACTTTAGAATTTTAAAACATTGTAAAAGTCTTCCAAATCATCTCCAAAGCACTTCCTTGCATCTTCTTTTATTTCTTCATCCGATTTCCCATCCAAATAGGACTTACATAAATCAGACAATGGTTTCTCTTTCAAATGTAGCTCTATACAAATGCAATTCGGGTCAGTATTATCACAACCTACAAAAACAAGACTGAATGATAATAGTAAAAAAGTTATTCCATTTCTAATTTTTCTTTTCATCTAAAAAATATAAATATTCAGCCCGAAAATAGACAATAAAAATGATCTAAAAACATAATTTTCTATAAACGTAATCTAACTTGTGCGCCAACCTCACTCCGAACGCTTCCCTGAATTAGCTCAGGGCCAGAACCAATGGTAGTTTGATTGGCAAAAACAAATGCCGCGTACCGCAACCATAAGTCACACTTTCCGTCGAAAAATGTATATTTCATTAGGGCATAAAAACGACTTCCCTGATTAAAATATACAGGTATTGAAAAAACGTTCTGCATGTGACTTTCAAAAGCATAAATTCGTGCATCAAATCCATCCGTATCAAATATTGCATAGCGCGCAGTAAGTTGTAATGGAGAGTTCTTACTTTTAAAAGCAATATCTTGGGCCATAGAAAAACCCCTTTGTAACCCCGTAGAAATTCTTTCATCCGTGACATAGTCAACCCTAGACTTCCATTGCACTGTTTTTGTAACTTGATAATTGAAATTCATTCGATATACCCTTTGATAGTAATCTTCGACTGGTCGCATTATTCCTTGAAAATTTCTGGCATTTTGCATTTTTCTTTGTTCCCTTGCTCTAAAGAAAACTTCTAGTCTAGGATTAGGACGATATTTTAATTGACCTAAAAACTCGTGGCCATTAGTTGGGGAGTCTGCTCTAAAAGTGAGCCAAGGAGTTTGGAAAACATCTCCATAAGCATTGAAACTCCAAGCATCATTGATTTTAAATGTAGCGCCTAAATATGTCCCTTGTTCATTTATTGTTCTTGCAGACTCTCCAAAACCACGCGCATAGAAAGTATGATAATCCTTTGGATAATTTCTGTGGACAGCAGCGAAAGAAGCTCTTTTACTTGGGGCGAAAACCAAGCCTTGTACGTAAGCTATACTTCCGCTTGAGCTGCTCATTGCTCCTTCGCCAAAAACACTAAAATTTCTATACACGTAGCTATAATCAACACTGTAATTAATTAAATCAGTTCCGCTGAATTCATATTGATTAGAGGGTCGATTTGCTCTTTGTAAAGGTGTGTCATAATTCTGATAAACAGTTGAAATCCCAGCTTGAAATCCATTGTTTTGAAAGTTCAAATTACCCCCTGCAATAGTTTCGGTAATCGAATTTTTTCGGGCCAATTCTCCAGTAGTTCTATGCAATCCAGATAAGTTAATGGATGAGGCAAATCTTGCATCTTCTCCTCCTTCCAAAGTATCCAAAATTTGAACAGATCCATTCACCATCTTTCTGGATGCAAACGTAGTTAGTGTAACAGGACCAGCTCCTAATTCAACAGCAGCACCTCTTAAAAATCTTGTTTCATCAACAGATGTATATGGTCTTACCCCTCTAGCATTTCTTCTGACCTTAGTCGCTTCAATCGTTTTATTAAATGCAAAGCCCGTCCACATTGCAAGTCCTTGACCTAACTCCATTTGATAATCACCTAGAGCAATTTTTCTAACAAAACGGTCATTGCGCTGGTAATAAAAATGTGGGGAGTAAAAGTCAAAGCCATAAGGCTGGGTTGTTCCAAAAATTTCCTCACCAGGATCTTTTTCCATGGTAATACCCATACTCAATGTTCGGCTATAAGTATATCTCCATCTTGAATATACTCTGTCGGGGGAACCCCAGTAATATTGATTGCTATTCAAGCGAACCGAGTCAGGAACGTCTGCATATCCAGCTCTTTCTTCAATACCTCGAATCCATCGTCCAAACACTTCGAGATTTCCATCACGCATTTTCTGAATCAACCCTTTCTTTTTAATTTTCTCATCACCAGGCGGAATAACAACAATAAAAGGTAACACTAAGTCAATTGTCATTAAATCCCAATTGTCCATTTCTTGCAACTGATAAACAGACTCAAAATAACCTTGTTGTCTGATTCTAGCGAGCAATTCATTAATTTGAAAATCTGAAAGCAACAATAGTTCATGTAAATCGTCGGAAGTTGCAGTATTTAAATTAATTGGATTATCGTAATAGTAGTAAAGTACGTCGAAAACATCTTCTAAAGAGATGTCTTCTAACTCTAAATCTTCTGCTATAAATTCAATTCTTTGTTGAATGATATCATTTTTTCGTTGGGAATAAACACTAAACGAAAACAAGACAAGAAAGAATATTACATTTAACTTTTTCAACAATTTCCTAATCTTTAGTTTTTGCATTAAAATGCCACAAAAAGGCAGCAGAAGGTGTCCAACCTAAAATTTGGTCATAACTAGTTGCGAGATCTATTCTAAAATGACTCAGATTAATCCCTGTCCCAAAACTAAACGCTACAGGTCCGCCTTGTCCGCCGCATCTAATGTACAAAACATCATTTGGCTGATATTCAACTCCAAATCTTAGACTCGTTTGCTCGGTTACTTCTTGGCTAATTTCAGAATACAGTTTTAAATCTTCCATCACTCTGACTCCTGCACCTAGTCTAAGAATGGTGGCAAAACGATCATCGTTAAAATCGGATAGCCTAGCTCGACCAATGTTAAAGACAGAAAAACCAAAATCAATCTGTTCATTTAACTGTGCCATCATCCCTAATTCACCAGAAAAAGAGTGTTTTACGCCATAAAAGGGGTCTAACCTTAAACTCATGTAATTCATTTGCACACCAGCAGCGAGATTATCCGCTAACAATATGCTATACCCTCCCCCTACTCTGTTTGTTCGGAATGATTCATAACCATAAAACTGCCCTCCAAACGAAATCATACCATTACTTACAGGGCTTGCGACAATAAATGATTGTGTTTGTAACTCTCGCAACAAAAATCTAGCTTCGTAAGAAACAGCGGCTCCTCCATTTTCCATGAATGCCAAAGCACCAGGATTATGGTGAAAAGAAAATAAATCAACCATGGTAACGCTGGCATGAGAAATTCCAGCAGATCTTGCACCTTGAGGCATCCAGCCCTGCCCAAATAAATAATTACATTGAAAAATTGCTAAAAAGGCAAAAGTGACGTATAACTTCTTAAATTGCATTAAGCAAAAATATTTAAATTAATTGTGGTTTATAATAACACAATATTAAATATTATATTTCAGTTCATCAAAAAAACCATTATTTCTTCTCAATACAAAATAATTAATTTCTCCGAGCTAAAATCTTCATCAAAAAAGGGAGGATATCAAATCCCCCCTTTTTTTCAATATTCAATTGAGCGTTAACTTTATTCAATAATTAATTTCTTCTGTAATAAACCTCTCTCTGTTCTTACCTGAACAAGGTACATTCCGTTAGGATAATGTGAACAATCAACTTTAATAGTTTCCTTAAAGTTTCCATCAGCAGAAGTCACCAACTGACCACCCAAACTGTAAATAGTATAATCTAAAATTGGTGCATTTGCATCAATTGTAAATACATTACTTGCTGGATTAGGATAGAGATTAACATCATTTACAAGAAGTTCATCCAACGACAGACCTTGGAATTCAAAGCAATCTACAGGATCTGCTGCAGTTCCACAAGGACAGTAATCTGCTTGTCCGCAAACAAATGACAATAAAAATTCAGTAATATATAGTTCAGTCGTGTCTGTGTAAGCTTGGTTGTTAACATGGGGAACGTGGCCTGCACCAAAGAAAGGTTTAAAACAATGTTTCAAACCTAAGCCCTCTGCTTTTGTATGAACGGTTAAACTACCATCTACTACAATGATATCAAAAATCACTACACTGATCATGTCTGTTCCAAATGGTACCGTTTCATCCTGATCACCATGCAAACTTAAAACAGGAGTATCTCCAGCCTGCATCCAGTTGGCGTCTCCAAGCGCACCTGCAAGATTGACAATAGCCTTTACGTCAGAAGGGAAACCAGGACTTCCAGAGTCACCTTCTAGACCTCCTGTTAATCCAGGCTTATTAAAGTTAATAGAAGAGGGGATATTCGCTGGGTCTGTCAAATAAGCCAAATGCAAGGCCATAAAACCACCAGCAGAAGAACCAACCAAATAGATGTTGTCTGGATCGATTCCGTAAGGGTTTCCTTCATCCGCAACTGACTTTCTGAAAAAACGAACAGCAGCTCTGGCGTCTTGTGTGGCTCTAAAAACCGCTTCAGAAGCATCTCCTTCACTAGGACCAGTAATTGATAATAAGTTGTCCATTCCTAGGCGATAGCTGATTGAAGCAGTTACATAACCTTTCTTGGCAAACATTTCAGCCAGGGGCTTAACATCATCACCATCTTTGCTTCCTGCGATGAAGGTTCCACCATGCATAAAAATGATCAATGGACGGCTGCTTTCAGTATCTCCACTTGGTTCATAAATATCGACTAACAGCTGCGTGTTATTGCCATTGTTGTTAAGGTTGCTACCATATTGCACATCAGTTGTAATGTCCAAATTAGGGAATACTTCCACATCGTACCTACCTCCAGTACAATTAAATTGCGCTATCGAACTAAAGTAAGTTGCTACAGCTAAACCTAAAAGATAAACTTTTTTCATAAATGTATAAATTAATTGTTAAAACTTATATCGCAAGGAAAGGCCCGGAATAAAAGCAGTGGAATACCATCGCCCTGAGAATCCTTGTTCCAAATTCGTGTCTGTACGTTCTCCGCCTACCACGTAAAGGAAGGAAGCATCCATCTCGAAATTTTTCA
>JAFIEX010000145.1 GCA_020832365.1 Crocinitomicaceae bacterium | reverse complement strand
GGTTGGATGGGAAGATACTTAGAGAGTCAATATCCTGGATACCCAGAAAACTTCCCCAACAATGATGTTCCAGACCCCTTAGCTATTGAAATAGGCACAGGCGTTTCATTAGCCTTTCATCGAAATGAAGGAATACCAATGGGACTTTCTGTTCAGAATCCAACCGCATTCTATAATTTAATTAATAGTGTTGGGGGGCATACACCCATAAGTGTTCCTAATACCTATGCAGGAGATGAAATTGAATATATTATGCAGATGGAGGAACAGTCTAACTTATATGCTGGTCGGTTAAAGCAAGTATATGATGCAGGAAATAATTCCAACACCATCTATCCGACGATGTATCCATTTATTGCGCCAGCAGGAGCAGTAAACAATCCACTATCACCGCAACTGAAGATAATTTCCCGTTTGATCAGTGGCGGTATTGGAACAAAAATTTTTTTATGTAGAATTGGAGGTTTTGATACACATGCTAATCAAGTGTTAAACAATAACACAACAATGGGTGGACATGCTGCGTTACTTTATCATATTTCCTCAGCGGTTAAAGCTTTCTACGATGACTTGAAAAACTTAGGACTTGCAGATCGGGTATTAACAATGACCTTTTCGGAGTTTGGCCGAAGGGTGAAATCGAATGCAAGTTATGGAACGGATCATGGCAATGCTGCCCCCATGTTAGTATATGGCACTTGTATCAATGCTGGTGTTTATGGTAACAGCCCAGATTTAACAAATTTAAATCTGCAAAACGTTCCCATGGAACACGATTATCGGCAAGTTTTCGCCTCAGTAATTAAAGATTGGTTTGGCGCTTCACAAAATGCGATTGAAGCAATAAAATTTGAGGATTGGATTTCTCAAAGAGTTGATTACGTGCATTGTAAAGAACTTAATGTTTCAGAACTATTTACTAAAAACTTACATTTAAAGTGTTATCCCAATCCATCAGAAGAAAATTTTACTGTTTCTTTCTATTCCAGTAGTAGCGCAGATATTCGATTTGAAATACGAGATATGAATAGTCGCTCAATTTTGAAAATCGAACAACAACATTTTTCGGAAGGCCATCATGAACTTCCAATTGCTTTACACAACCAACCTAATGGTATGTATTTCGTTGTGATGATTATAAATAACAGTAATATAATTACTGAAAAATTAATATTAAATAAATAGTATGTTGCGCTGTTTACTCTTCTTAGTTTTGATTAGTATAACTTGCCATTCCATAGGACAGAAATACTATGTGGATAGAAAACGACAGATGTTCTTAGGGTTATCTGGAGGTGCAAATTTTTCTTTTGTAAATGTTACAGCACATCACCATGTTTTGACCCCAATGAATAGTATAACCGACGAAGAGGAAAGAAATAAGCAATATGGGAAAATGGGTAGCAACGCCGGAGGTCAAATAGGTTTATACTTTAAATATGGTATTGCTCGTCATATTTCTGTAGTTTCCAATCCAAGTTTCCAAGTGAATCAGTTCAGGTATTTAACCAGTTATAATTGGGCGGATACACTCATTAATTTGGGTGTTGAACGTGAAATACTTCACCAACAAAAAATCAATTCCATTATTGTTCCTATATCGGTTCGGTATGATTTTACTATTAATCAAATTTCACCATACGCGCATTTTGGACCACAATTGCACTTTTTGCAAGATGCAAATAAAGCTATTTATTTTGATGATGTCATTGATGGTGAAGTGGACATTCGAAATAGTAAAGGAACTTCGGGTAACGTAAATGCTAAAAAACACTTTAATCATTTCAACTTTGGATTTCTTTCTGGTGCAGGTGTTTCTTACTACTCTAATTATTTCACACTTAGTTTTGAAACAAATGTTAGTTTCGGATTGAGAAAAATAGTTAATGATGAGCACAGGTATAAAGATTACACGGGGTTCACCCTTCAATATTTCGATGTTTTAGACCAGTTAAGAATGGGTAGTTTAGCTCTGCAACTGACAGCAGTCTTCCCTATTGACACATCGGTGAAATTAAGTATTTTAAAGAAATCCAGAAACTAAATGAGGTTAGTAAATTATATTGTGTTTTTAGCGTTTATGGTTCTTTTTTGTGGGGCCTGTAAAAAAAATAAAGTAGCGCCTCATGAGTCTTTTATAAAGATATATGATGATGTAAATGGCAGTAATGAATATACGCCCTTGAGCATTATTGAAACGGCAGATGGCGGATATCTTATCCTTAGTGCGCACAAAGGTTGGCAAATTCTATTATTAAAAATTGATGAACTTGGTGAATTTCAATGGAAAATTGAACTTCCTGAAAAATATGTGAATGCTACTCCTAACATTTTACAACACAACAATAAAAATTACGTTGTTTGTATGGATCAAATTGGTTTAACCACCTATTTGTTAGAGATTGATGTAAGCGCAAGTAATGTCAATGAAATGCAACACTTCACGAATATTAGCTACCCAATCTATGCATTCAGCAATGGTCAAAACTTTTATATTCAGAGTTATGATAGGAATAGTCGAAGAACAGTGTTAAACAAGTTGAATGGCAATTTATCTGCAGTCGCAACATCTGCAAATTTCAATGTCAATACAGATGTTGAAAACAGAATAATTGAACATGTCACATTTATGGGGAGAAGAATGCCATTTTTCGTAAGAACAACTCCAGAAATGTCTCATATCGTAATGGGATGTTTTTATAATTACAGTTTTTCAACCTTATTTTTAGATGAAAACATGAATTTAACTGGTGTATATAATGGCGCACATTATGACGGAAGCATAAGTAACCTATTACCGCTTGGCAATGATTTTTTCGCATTATCACGTTTTACCTTCCAACATCTATATTTTCAGCCAGTTATAAGTTTAAACCCAAACACTATTACGATGGCCAATAACATTCCTGCACAAGGTTATGCCGAACTCAACCCTGCGCTACCATCAATAATTCAGCCAATAATGATTGGAGACACAAACTACATCTCTTTTATGGCTTCTACATGGAGTAATGAATTAAGCGTATATTTCTTTGAGAATGAAGAACGTAAAGTCGTCCATACTATTGGTCAGAATGTCCCATTTTATGCCGCAGATATGACAAAAACATCCGATGGAGGAATAATTATTTTAGTTCAAGTGAGGGTGATGGGCAAGTTTCCAAGAATTGGAACAATACGATTATCAAAAAAAGAGCTAGAAGTTATTGTTCGAGGAGATTAATATTTCTCCATTTTTGATCTTTTAATTAGTTCGTAAAGGATTTATTGTATTATTCATCGGTATTTTGCTCGTTGTTTATAGCAAACATGGAGGATAAGATTAATTTGTTAATTTTTGAATGTAATTAGTCTTAAAAAACCAAAACTACTATTTTTTCCTCTGGTCTTCCAGCATGCAAGTCACAGCGATTTTTGCAGAGTTTAAAGCTAATGGAATTCCTCCTCCTGGATGCACAGATACTCCCACAAAATATAACCCTTCAATGTTTTTACTAAAATTGGGGTGGCGATAAAAGGCAGCAAAAGCATTATTGGACGCATTGCCATAAATACTTCCATTTTTCCCACTGTAAGTATCAGCAATGAATGGTGCGTCCATCACAAATTCTTCAACAATTTTATTACGAATATCTCTTTTTAAAACTCGTTCTAACTTATTAATTATCACCTCTTTAGTCTTCACTTTAAGCACTTCCCAATCTTGACCAATATCAATAGGCGCATTGATCATCACAAACCAATTCTCGGCATTTTTAGGAGCATCTTTTGATTTTATTTTAGAAGTAATATGCACATAAATAGATGGGTCCTCCCCTATTGTTTTATATTCAAAAATATCTTTGAATTCCTTTTCATATTCGTCAGAGAAAAATAAGTTGTGCACGGTTAGTTCCGGAAAGACATCATTGATCCCCCAATAAAACACTATCGCTGAACTAGATCGTTCTTGATTCAAGATTTTCTTAGGTACCTTTTCAAAATTTGGTAATAGGCGATCATAAGTCAAGTGCACATCCATGTTGCTGTAAACCACATCAGCCTCGTATCTTCCTTTGTCTGTGGAAACAGCAACCACCTTGTTATTGTCTAAATGAATTTCCTTCACTTTTTCCTGAAAGTGAAAGAGGGCACCTTGCTTTTGAGCTAAGCCTTGCAAGCTTCTTGCTATTTGCACCATTCCGTTTTCTGGAAGAAATACCCCAACATTCATTTCCAAATGCTGAATCATATTTAGCATAGCAGGCGCCTGATAGGGGTTGGAGCCATTATAGGTAGCGAAACGGTTAAAAATCTGATGGGTTTTAGGGTTGTTAAAAGTTGCAGCATTTTCTTGATGCATGGTTTGGTGCAGCTTATATCTTGGAATTCCTACCAGCGCTTTCCAAAGCTTCTTATTCAAAAGATGTTGCCAACGATGTAAAGATTTTTCAATAAATAGGGGCGCTATTCTTTGATAATTTTTTTCACACTTCTTAAGATAGTTGCGTAACTTTTTTTTCGATTCACCAAGTTTTTCGCTAAGCTCATTTACTAATTCGACCTTATCTGCTTTAAGGTTGATGGTTGTTCCATCCTCGAAAAAGTAATTGAAAGGCTGTTCGAGTTTTTGATAAGGAAATTGGTTAAAAGGTTCACCGCAAAGGTCATATAACTCCTTTACATACTCTGGTCCAGTAAAAATCGAAGGTCCCATGTCAAAGCGAAAGTCACCCAACTGTAGGTTATTCATTTTACCACCAGCATGACCATTTGCTTCAAAAACCTTAACTTGGTAACCAAGATTTGCCAATCTAACAGCAGCACCTAGGCCACCTACACCAGCTCCAATAACAATCGCTTTTTTCATCTCAAACCTTAACAAGTGAGGAAGTGATTAGTTCAAAAACTAACTTTTCCCATGACACTGCTTGTATTTCTTGCCACTTCCGCAAGGGCAAGGATCATTTCGGTTGATTTTTTTCTCTGCGACAATAGGTTGTTGTTTTGGCATACTTTGTCTTTGCGACTGAGCCATTGCTTCATTGTATCCTTCAGATCCGACAAACTGTTCAGGCGCACCAGTTGTTGAACTTGCGCTAGAAGCTACTTGAGCGCTCGCATAGCTATCCTGCTGCCTTGCCGCTTGATTTTGCACTTGCGGTTGATTCGTTTGCATTGGAATAATTCCTTTAACCAAAAACTCTACGGTGTCTTGATTGAGCCTATCCAGCATATCCCGGAAAAGGTTGAAAGACTCTAATTTATACACCAATAATGGATCTTTTTGTTCGTGGCGTGCTTGCTGCACAGACTGTCGCAAATCATCCATTTCTCTCAAGTGTTCTTTCCATTCATTGTCAATCAATCCCAATACAATTGATTTTTCAAAATTAGCAATGATAGAACGACCATTAGTAGAATAACCTTCTTCAATGGTTGTAGATACTTCTAATCCACGTTTACCATCCGTAAAAGGTACACGAATATGTCTTTTCCGATTTTCTGGCTGGCTATACAATGGCACAACGTTTTGATAAACAAGGTTTGCGAAATTTTTATTTTTCTGCTCATATTTATCCAATGCCGCATTATAGACCATTTCTACTGTTTCATTTTGAGGTTTTGAAGCAAACTCTTCCATTGAAACAGGTGCTTGAATTCCAAGCACACGTATAAGTTCTAATTCAAAGTCTTCGAAATCATCTTTACCATTGTACTTGGAAACAATCAACTCAGCAGTATCATAGAACATATTGGCAATGTCCAAACCTAAACGTTCACCATACAGCGCATTTTTTCTCTTTTTGTAAATTGCCTTCCTTTGGGCGTTCATTACATCATCATATTCCAAGAGATGCTTTCTGCTTCCAAAGTTATTTTCTTCTACTTTCTTCTGGGCTCTTTCAATCGATTTAGAAATCATTCTGTGCTGAATTACCTCTCCCTCTTTTAACCCCATTCTATCCATCAATTTGGCAATTCTTTCTGAGCCAAATTTTCGCATCAAATCATCTTCCAGGGCTACAAAAAACTGAGAAGAACCTGGATCACCTTGACGACCAGCACGACCTCTCAACTGTCTGTCAACGCGGCGCGAATCGTGTCTTTCTGTACCGACAATTGCCAAACCTCCAACTTCTTTAACGCCTTCTCTTAGTTTAATATCTGTACCACGACCAGCCATGTTTGTGGCGATGGTCACCGCACCAGACTTACCTGCCTCCGCAACAATTTCCGATTCTCTTTGGTGGTGCTTGGCATTCAAAACATTGTGAGGAATGTTTTTCATTTTCAACATTCTACTCAATAACTCCGAAATTTCAACTGTTGTAGTACCCACCAACACAGGTCGGCCTTGTTGCACCAAACGTTCAATTTCCGCAATAACTGCGTTGTATTTCTCTCTAGCTGTTTTATAAACCATGTCTTCCAAATCGTGTCTGGCAATTGGTTTATTGGTTGGTATGACCACGACATCTAACTCATAAATATCCCAAAACTCCTTTGCTTCAGTTTCAGCAGTACCGGTCATACCCGCTAACTTATGGTACATTCTGAAGTAGTTTTGCAAGGAAATGCTCGCATAAGTTTGCGTTGCAGCTTCTACCTTAACATTTTCTTTGGCTTCGATTGCTTGGTGAAGTCCATCAGAATAGCGTCTTCCTTCCATTATACGTCCAGTAGACTCATCCACAATTTTGACTTTACCGTCCACAATCACGTACTCCACTTCTTTTTCAAAAAGCGTATATGCCTTTAGTAACTGGTTTATGGAATGAATTCTTTCAGATTTGACACTATAGTCACGGATTAACTCATCTTTGCGGCGCACCAATTCCTCTTTCTCGGAAATTTCCTTTTCTAAATTGGCTAACTCCGTGCCAATATCGGGCATTACGTAGAATTTCGGGTCATCCTTACCTGAAATCAAGTCTATGCCTTTATCAGTGAGGTCAATGGTATTATTTTTTTCGTCGATTACAAAGTAGAGTTCTTTATCAATGATGGGCATTTGCTTATTTTGCTCCGCCATGTAAAAGTTTTCCGTTTTCTGTAAATGCGCTTTTATTCCAGGCTCAGATAGAAACTTGATAAGGGCCTTGTTTTTAGGTAATCCACGGTAAGCTCTTAAGAGTTTAATCCCACCTTCATCTAATCTTCTTTTTTGCTCTTTTCTGTCTTCTAAAGGAGCGTTAATTACTTCTAATTCTTTTTTGGCCTCCGCTAAAACTTTGTTAATCAGCTGCCTTTGGGCTTGTACCACTCTCTCCACATTTGGTTTCAACGCAACATATTCCTGTTGGTCACCGCGTGGCGTAGGTCCAGAAATAATCAAAGGTGTTCGTGCATCATCAATCAATACTGAATCGACCTCATCAATAATGGCAAAGTGGTGTTTTTTTTGCACGAGGCTATCAATTTCAGAAG
>JAFIEX010000144.1 GCA_020832365.1 Crocinitomicaceae bacterium | reverse complement strand
GGCGTTTATATGCTAATTATTGAAGATAAAATTTTCCGATTGGTGAAGAATTAATCTTGGTGAATCTTGTCGCTAAATTGTCATTTAAGGAGAAAGTTTAGCCAAATCTTATCTAAAAACATTCTAAATAATAATTCTATGTCGTAAAAGTCAAACTATGCTTTAATTTTGTTGTTTAAAATATACAGAACAAAAAACTATGAGCAAGACAGGTTTACTAAAATCGTCAATAGGTAGAAAGGTTGCGATGGCTTTATCGGCTTTATTCCTAATGATTTTTTTGCTACAGCACTTAGCAATTAACATTACAGCAGTGTTCAGTCCAGACACATTCAACGAATTATCTCATTTCATGGGCACCAATTTTGCGGTACAGTTTATCGCACAGCCTATTTTGATTTTTGCAGTTGTTTTTCACTTTGTGATGGGATTTGTATTAGAATTACAAAATCGTGCTGCAAGACCTAACAAGTATGTGAAGTACAACGGTGGCGCCAATGCATCCTGGATGTCAAGAAACATGATCATCAGTGGTGCTGTAATTTTGGCGTTTTTAGGACTTCATTTTTATGATTTTTGGATTCCTGAAATTGCAGACAAGTTTGTGCATGGCATTTGGGACGATACCACGAAGTATTATCCGCACGTCTTACACAAATTTGAAGACCCGATCAGAGTCGCTATCTATTGCATCTCATTTATACTTTTAGCATTGCACTTGCTACATGGATTTGGGTCTGCATTTCAGTCCATGGGACAAAACGGGAAATTAGTACAGGGATTGAAGAAATTTGGTGTAATCTATTCGATAGCAGTTCCAGCAGGATTCATTTTTATCGCAATTTACCTTCACCTCATCCAATAAATTTTTTGAATTATGGCAACATTAGACGCAAAAATACCAGCAGGTCCATTAGCGGAAAAATGGACAAAGCATAAAAACAATATTAACCTTGTTAACCCTGCCAACAAACGATTAATTGATGTAATCGTTGTGGGTACAGGATTGGCCGGTGGTTCTGCAGCTGCTACGCTTTCAGAATTAGGGTACAATGTAAAAGCATTTTGTTTCCAAGATTCTCCAAGAAGAGCACACTCAATTGCAGCGCAAGGGGGGATCAACGCAGCTAAAAACTACCAAGGTGACGGTGACTCTGTTTACCGTTTGTTTTATGACACGATTAAAGGTGGTGATTACCGTTCGAGAGAGGCAAACGTTTACCGCTTAGCAGAAGTTTCGGCGAATATCATCGACCAATGTGTGGCGCAAGGTGTTCCTTTTGCAAGAGATTACGGTGGATTATTAGACAACCGTTCTTTTGGAGGGGTATTGGTTTCAAGAACATTTTATGCTAAAGGACAAACAGGTCAGCAGTTATTGTTGGGTGCTTATTCAGCAATGAACCGCCAAATTGGTAGAGGTAAAATAAAAATGTACAACCGTCATGAAATGATGGATGTAGTAGTCGTGGATGGTAAAGCGCGTGGAATTATCGCAAGGAACTTAGTAACTGGCGAAATTGAAAGGCACAGTGCCCATGCTGTTGTACTAGGAACAGGTGGTTACGGTAACGTATTCTTCTTGTCCACCAATGCAATGGGAAGTAACGTAAGTGCAGCATGGAAGGCGCACAAAAGAGGTGCTTATTTTGCTAACCCTTGTTTTACACAAATTCACCCCACTTGTATTCCTGTTTCTGGGGAGTTGCAAGCGAAATTAACTTTGATGTCTGAGTCACTTCGAAATGATGGAAGAATCTGGGTGCCAGCGAAAAAAGAAGATGCTGAAGCGATTCGAGCAGGGAAATTGAAGCCTACTCAAATTAAAGAAGAAGATAGAGATTATTACTTGGAACGCAGGTATCCTGCTTTTGGTAACTTGGTGCCGCGTGACGTTGCTTCAAGAGCTGCCAAAGAAAGATGTGACGCAGGCTACGGTGTTAACGCCACTGGTGAAGCAGTTTACCTTGATTTTGCATCTGCCATCACAAGATATGGTAAAGAACAAGCAGTTATTAAAGGACTCAACCCAGAAGATCATCAGTTGGTTCAAAAATTAGGGAAAGAGGTAGTTGCTAATAAGTATGGTAACTTATTCCAAATGTATGAGAAAATCGTTGATGATAATCCGTATGAAACACCTATGATGATTTACCCTGCTGTGCATTATACCATGGGCGGAATTTGGGTAGATTATAACTTGATGACAACAGTTCCTGGATTATATGCCATAGGAGAGGCGAACTTCTCTGACCATGGAGCGAACAGATTAGGTGCCTCAGCACTTATGCAAGGTTTAGCGGATGGTTATTTTGTTTTACCTTACACCATTGGAGACTATTTATCAGCTGATATTAGAACAGGACGTATTCCAACAGATACGCCAGAATTTGAAGCAGCTGAGAAAGAGGTAAAGGAAAAATTTGAATTCTTTATCAACAACAAAGGTACTCACTCTGTGGATTATTTCCATAGAAGATTAGGGAAAATCATGTGGGACAAGTGTGGTATGGCTAGAAATACTGAAGGATTAAAGTCAGCTATTGAAGAAATTCGCGCACTTAGAGAAGAGTTTTGGAAAGATGTTCGCGTGCCTGGTGGAATGTTCGAGTACAACGAAGAGTTGGCGAAAGCTGGAAGAGTGGCTGATTTCTTGGAGCTCGGTGAGTTGTTCGCAGTTGATGCATTGGAAAGAAACGAATCATGCGGTGGACACTTCCGTGAGGAATCTCAAACAGAAGATGGTGAAGCCAAAAGAGATGATGAAAACTACACCTATGTATCTGCATGGGAATATACGGGTGACCCCGGACAAGCAAAGCTACACAAAGAAGAGCTTGTTTTTGAAAATGTTAAGTTAATTACTAGAAGTTACAAATAATACGGAAGCGATGAAGTTATTATTAAAAATATGGCGACAAAAAAACGCCAACGAAAAAGGCAAAATGGTAGATTATCCAATTGATGGAATATCACCAGATATGTCTTTCTTAGAAATGTTAGATGTACTCAACAACCAGCTTATAGAGCAAGGAGAAGAGCCAGTAGCTTTTGACCACGACTGTAGAGAAGGTATCTGTGGTATGTGTTCTTTGTTTATCAATGGGGAGGCACATGGACCAGATAGAATGGTTACGACTTGTCAGTTGCACATGCGTAAGTTCAAAGATGGCGATACCATTTATATAGAACCTTTTAGAGCTAAAGCGTTCCCAGTTGTTAAGGATTTAGTTGTGGACAGAAGTGCCTTCGACCGTGTGCAACATGCAGGAGGGTTTATTTCGGTGAACACATCCGGAAATACGCAAGATGCCAACGCCATTCCTATTCGTAAGGAAAATGCAGACGCAGCATTTGATGCAGCTACTTGTATTGGATGTGGTGCATGCGTTGCGACCTGTAAGAACAGTTCTGCCATGTTGTATGTTTCCGCTAAAGTTTCTCAATTTGCACTTTTACCACAAGGTGAAGTGGAAGCCAAAGACCGGGTGCTTAACATGGTGAAACAAATGGATGCAGAAGGTTTTGGTAACTGTACCAACACAGGCGCTTGTGAAGTAGAATGCCCTAAAGGCATTTCTTTAGACAATATCGCAAGAATGAACAGAGAATACGGAAAGGCAATTGTGAGCAGTAAAAAATAAGCACACCTTGCTGATTTTTGCTTTCGCAGCAGTTTTCAATATTATATCTCAAAATATCAAAGGGTGTCTCACAAGGCACCCTTTTTTGTAGGCTTCAACCATGTTTAAATTCGATTTCCAAAAGCACCGCGCGATTTTTCCAAAATGGACAACCATTCTGCGTTATTCTGTTTATTTGATCGTGCTTATTGGTTTTTTGATTTGGTTAGTAACTTAAATGTTCCATTAATCTTCAATTCTAATATACATTTTCAAAAGAACTCCTATCTTCACATGAAAAATCAATTGGTAAAGGGAAAGGATATCTGGATTGAGGAAGCTTATAGTGTTTTCGCTTTTGAAGGACATAGGGCCATTAAAGTTGAAATACTCGCTAAACGCATTGGGAAAAGTAAATCTTCTTTTTACCATTTCTTTGCTGATCTGAACCTGTTTTTAGAAGAATTATGCCTCTACCATGTCCAAAGAGCGTCAGAGATTGCTAAAAATGCAACAGTGCTCCCTAAAGATAGTAAGGCATTAATTCACTTTTTATTATCTGTTAAAAATGATATTTTCTTTCAACGTGAGTTGCGCGTGCACAGACAACAACCCCTTTTTGAAAAGACCATTACCGACTCCCACAAGCAAGTAGAAAATGCTTTATTGCCCGTTTTTGCCAAGGCTATTGGTTTAGAGCAAGACCTTTTCGCAGCTAAAATGATTTTACACCTCACGATTGAAAACTTTTACCTACAAGTACAACCAAATTCCTTTAACGTAAAATGGTTGATGCAATATTTAAATAACCTGCAAAACACTGTGAAATTGCTGAGAAATTAGTGGGTAATTAAGCATTTAAGGTTTTGTTCCTTATCAAATATCAACTCCCACGCTCACTTTTGTACGCTTCCGTCTAAAAAAATCGCTTAAATTTCTTTTACTTTGAGGAAAGAACTAAAACAGAATATCATGATGCGTAAATGGAAATATTTAGCGGTTTACCTTACTCCTGCTCTGGTTGCTTTGTCAATGTATTTACCAGGTTGGTGGTCTTACACTGCTTTGATTGTGCTTTTTGGTATTTTACCCGCTATTGAATTGTTTTCCAATGGTTCAACTGTTAATGTCTCAAAAGCGGAAGAAGAAGTGATACTTCAAGATAAAACATATGATTGGATGTTGTATGGTTTAGTTCCAGTACAATACTTGTTGTTGGTTTATTTCTTATTTGTGATGCAACAAGACTTACCATTTTACGAGTGGTTAGGAAATGTCATTGCATTTGGATTGTCTTGTGGCGTAATCGGAATCAACGCAGCTCATGAATTGGGGCATCGGTTAACAAAGCAAGAACAAAATATGAGTAAAGCCTTATTGTTGACCTCCTTATACATGCATTTTTTTATAGAGCATAATCGCGGTCACCACAAAAATGTTTCTACAGATGAAGACCCTGCCTCAGCAAAGTATGGAGAAACTGTTTTCGCTTTTTATTTTCGTTCCGTAATTGGCTCTTGGTTATCTGCATGGCACTTAGAAAAAGAAAGGTTAGAGAGAACAAGTGAGGCATTTTGGTCACTTAAAAATGAAATGTTGCGTTTTCAAATTATCCAAATCCTTTTGTTAGCTGCCATTTTCTTTATATTTGGAACAGCTGCTCTATTAGCTTTTGTTTTTGCGGCCGTTATTGGCTTTTTATTGTTGGAAACGGTAAATTACATCGAGCATTATGGACTTCGCAGAAAGAAAAAAGATAACGGTTATGAAAGGACTTTGCCTATTCACTCATGGAACTCTAACCATCCTTTTGGTCGATTACTTTTGCTAGAACTTTCCAGACACTCAGACCACCATTACATCGCAAGTAGAAAATATCCGGTGTTAAGACATTTTGATGAAAGCCCTCAAATGCCAACAGGCTATCCAGGAATGATGCTTTTAGCACTGATCCCGCCATTGTGGTTCAAGGTCATGCACAAAGCCATCGATAAGTATAAAGCCACAGCAAAAGGGGTGAGTTTAGAGTAATGAAAAGCAACAAAGACATATTCGATTATGATGTCATCATTATTGGCAGTGGGTTTGGTGGGAGTGTCAGTGCCTTGCGGCTATCTGAAAAGGGCTACAAAGTATTGGTCATAGAGAAGGGCAAGTGGTTTAAAAAAGCAGAAGATTTCCCTAAGACGAATTGGCACTTGCGCAAGTGGATGTGGATGCCAAAATTAGGATGGAAGGGTCTGTTTAATTTGTCATTCTTTCGACATGTTGCGGTGTTAAGCGGAGTTGGAGTTGGTGGCGGTTCTCTGGTATATGCCAATACGCTGCCTGTTCCCAAAAAACCGTTCTTTAATTCTGGTTCTTGGAAAGGATTGGCCAACTGGGAAGAAGAATTAAAACCCTATTATACGCTTGCAAAGCAGATGTTGGGAGCTACTACTTATCCCTATCACAGCTTAAGTGAAGATGTGATGCAAGAAGTTGCCAAGCAAATGAACCGACCAGAAAGCTTTGAAAAAACGGATGTTGCTGTTTATTTTGGGGAACGCGGAAAAACAGTTGAAGACCCTTATTTTGGTGGTAAAGGACCTACTCGAACAGGATGTATTGAATGTGGTGGTTGTATGCTCGGTTGCAGGTACAATGCCAAAAACACGCTAGATAAAAATTACTTGTACTTGGCACAACAACTGGGGTGTGAAATTCTTGCGGAGTCAGAAGTAATTGACATTAAACCTATTGGTGAAAAAGGCCAGCATGGGTATAATGTTGTATATAAAAAAACCTCTGCTTATTTTGGTCGAAAAAAGCAGTTGAGGACTAAAAAAGTCATATTTGCTGGCGGAGTGCTCGGCACAATGAAATTGCTGTTGCAACTCAAAGAAAGCAGTTTGCCTAATTTATCTCCCATGCTAGGCTATGGTGTACGAACGAATTCTGAAAGTTTGATTGGTGTTACGAGCTTCGATAAAGCAAAAGACTTTTCAAAAGGCATTGCGATAGGTTCTTTAGTGAATATCGATGAAAACAGGCATGTTGAACCTGTAAAATACTCCAAAGGTTCTGGTTTTTGGCGCATCTTTATGTCTCCGATGGTCAGCGGAAAATCCTTTTTCGGGAGGTTATTCAACATCATTAAAGATTTAATCACTCATCCTGTGCGTAATTTCAAAGCTTTTTTTATAGATGATTGGAGCAAAAGAACGCACATTTTGCTTTACATGGAAAGCATCGATAGCACTTTACGCATGAAGCGATCAAGTTTATTTGGCAGTAAAACAGAATTATCTGCTGGTGAAGCCCCAACTGCATTTAATCCTATTGCTCAGGAAATTGCCAGAAAGACCGAAAAAATCGTAAATGGCAAAGCCATGGTAATGAGTCATGAAACCTTATTTGGGATTCCTTCTACAGCACATATACTTGGTGGTGCATGTATGGGCGCAAATGCAGCAGAAGGCGTTATTGATGCCAACAATAGCGTTTTTAATTACGACAATTTAATGGTTTGTGACGGAAGCATGATTTCAGCGAATATCGGTGTTAATCCGAGTTTGTCTATTACGGCTATTACAGAGCGGGCAATGGCTAAAATACCACCAAAAAATCAACCGAAGTAACTAGGGGCTTTACTATTTTTATCATTGAATAAGTTGAAAACCCCTTCATCATCTTCATGCCTTAATGGTTCAAAAACAGCGCATGATGGTTTGAAAAGTAGGTTTAGCGATTAAACCATTAAGCTGAAACTACTTCATCATCTTTATGCCTTCATGGTTCAAAAACAGCGC
>JAFIEX010000143.1 GCA_020832365.1 Crocinitomicaceae bacterium | reverse complement strand
GCGCCTTTATTTCTTGAACATTCATCGTTGCTACAAATCTACATATTTATTGAATGTGGTGAAAACTATTTATAGTATTAACAATTGTAAAAAGCCTTGAAATGATAAATTGTGTTAATTAAGTAATGGTTCAATTCAAATTGCCATTACTGTTTTTCAAAATTGTATTTAATGCCAATATTCCATTGATAGATGCTTAATCATCATTCATTGACTAACTCAACTTATTCATGGATGAATTATTGATTTCAAACAATTTAAAAACAGGGCGAATTTAATTTATACGAAATTCGTTTTTCAAAAATTGATGTATGCGTGTAATAATTGCAGTTTTTCTTTTTAGTTATAGTGGCTTTGGACAAGGTATTAAGATTAGCGAATCTGGGACGACCCCAGAAGCTTCGGCAATTTTAGAATTGGAAAGTTCAAACAAGGGTTTTCTGCCAACTAGGATGAGCACAACAGAGCGAGACTTAATTCTATCCCCGTCAGATGGACTCTTAATATATAACACTACTACTAATTGTTTACAATGGTGGAATGGTTCTGTTTGGTTCGATGCGTGTGGAAATAACCCCCCAACATTTCCAGCAGGAACAGTATTCTGTGATGCAGGGTCTACTATCGTAGAGGAAGTAATCAGTCCGGGAACTGGAAAAGTTTGGATGGATCGTAATCTGGGCGCTTCGCAAGCAGCTACGAGTTCTACTGATGCAGCCGCCTATGGAGATTTATACCAATGGGGGCGAAGAAGTGATGGTCACCAATGTCGAACTTCTATTACCACAACAACCATTAGCTAAGTAGATCAACCTCTCCACAATGAACATATTATTACCGTTGGACCAGACTTCGACTGGCGCTCACCTCATAATGCAAATCTTTGGCAAGGTGTAAACGGAACTAATAATCTTTGTCCAAGTGGTTTTCGCTTACCAACTAAAATAGAAATGACTGAAGAAATTACCACTTGGGTGCCTTCGGGAGCGGCTGGAGCGTTTAATTCCACTCTTAAGCTTCCTCTTGCGGGCTTAAGAATATATAACGCCGCTTTAATTGTTTCGGAAGGAAGAGGGGGCTTTTACTGGACAAGCAGTACTTTTGGGAGTAACCGCTCAATAGCAATAGAGTTTTTTGGAACAACTGTTCAAAATAACCTAGACGGATTTAGAGGATATGGAGGATCGGTGAGGTGTATCAAAGATTAATTTATCAAGAACAAAAAATGAATACTAATATTTCCATTCATTGATAAAGAATGTGAATTCATTGATTGGTCGTGGATTACTATTTTTAATCCCTTAACTCTTCTCTTTTTTAAATCATATTCGATGAAAAATTTATGTTATGAAAATCTTTTTCGCTGCTTTATTCGCTTTATTTTTAAATTATTCTTTGCATGCGCAAGGAATTAAAATAAGTGAAAATGGAACTAATCCTGATGCAACTGCAATATTAGAATTAGAAAGTTCTAATAAAGGTTTTCTACCCCCCAGACTAACAACAGTTGAAAGAGATTTAATTCCTAATCCAGCAGAGGGCTTAGTCATATACAACTTAGATACTAAATGTATAAATTTTTATAATGCTACATTATGGATTGATTTGTGCGACCTTTCTGCTGGGCCTCCACCTTCTGCAAGCTTCAGTTGTGGTGATGTTTGGACAGACATCAGAGATGGCAACGAATATACAACTGTAGCAATTGGCAATCAATGCTGGTTTGCTGAAAACTTAAACTATGATGCTTCCGGCAGTTATTGTTTTGCAAATGATCCCTCAAACTGTAATGCTACAGGAAGGCTTTATTCTTGGACAATTACAATGGATGGCGCTGGAACTAGCAATTTAAATCCTAGCGGTGTACAAGGGGTTTGTCCTGAAGGGTGGCATGTGCCAAGTGATGCAGAGTGGATAGAGCTAGAAGAACACCTTGGAATGACTACAGGACAAACTTCTACTGGCCTTAGAACCTCTGGTAATGTCGGGCAACAATTAAAAGCAACTTCTTTTGGCGGAACAAATAGCAGTGGCTTTAATGCTCTTGGAAGTGGTGGTGGCACAGCAACCAATTTTAGTTTTTTAGCGAATACTAGCGCTTATTTTTGGACGACAACAGGAAGTGGATCTAATGCTCTTTACAGAAGATTACAAAATACCGAAAATGGAGTCCGGAGGGACAACTTTAATCAATCCCGCTGGCTATCAATTCGTTGTATTAAAGACTGAGTAAATTATTTTCGTAGATATAATTAAGCCGTTAAATGATTTTTCGTAGAGAAACATGCGCTTTTCGTTGAATTATATAGTATAATCAGTTCTTTTACCAATTGAACTTCTAAACTTGGGTTAATGAAAAAAAAAGTTTTTATATTTTTTATTTTATGCATTGTTGGTAAAATTAACGCACAAGAAATCGCCATAAATAAAGACGCAAGTTTACCAGATAAGTCTGCAATTTTAGAAATCAAAAGTGATGAAAAAGGTTGGTTGTTGCCAAGAATGACAAGAGCGGAAAGAGACAATATTCTTTCTCCTGCAGAAGGTCTAATAATCTACAATATAGACTCAGACTGCTTCAATTATTATCGTTTATCAGATGAAAGTTGGGTTGAGTTGTGTTTCACACCTTAACAATAAAATGATGCGTATTTTTATAATTTTTACAATAACTTTATTAGGTCTTTCCATTGCTTTAAGCCAAGGAATTGCTATTAATGATGATGGGGATCTACCACACTCCTCAGCGGCTCTAGATGTGAGTAGTACAAACAGAGGAATGCTTATACCAAGAATGTCAGAGGCTAATAGGGATGCTATCGCGACCCCGGCGATAGGATTAATGATTTACAATTTAGACTCAGAATGCATTAACTACTATTCTTCCTCTGGTATTTGGGTAGAGGCATGTGGAAAAGAGGAGCCTCCGATTCCCCCTCCCCCATTCCAAGACTGTGGAGACCTAATCACATTCAACTATGCAGGAAACACCAAAATTTATGGTACAGTAGAAAAAGATTACAGTAGTTTACCGCCACCATACAATGCCATTGGTACAAAGTGTTGGATGGATAGGAATCTAGGGGCAACAAAACAAGCTGATTTCTCTACAGATGAAGATGCATATGGCGACCTTTTTCAGTGGGGCAGGTTGGTTGATGGACATCAAAATAGAAACTCTGCCTTGACACCACTTGGTCAAACATCATCAACTGACAACCCAGGACACGGCGATTTTATTAGACTTGGAACACTTCCTGTAGATTGGAGGGCTCCTCAGAACGATTTATTATGGGAAGAAAATGGAACTGGAATAAACAATCCTTGCCCTTCAGGTTGGCGAGTTCCAACAAAAGAAGAGTGGGAGGCCGAGGTGGTCAGTTGGGGTGTTAATGACAATGCAACAGGCGCTATTAATTCATCACTTCGTTTACCAGTTGCGGGATGGAGGCGAAACGACGGGGGGCTAAACACTGTTGGAAGCACAGGGAATTACTGGAGTAGCACTACAAATGGAACCAATGCCTATAGATTGATTTTTAATAACGCCTCTACAAGCAATGCAATTGTAACGGGTAATGGTTTTAGGGCCTACGGTCACGCAGTAAGATGTATTAAAAATTAATAATATGAAACAAATTTTATCTATACATAAAGCTGTAATTATTTGTAAAAAATGGACATGGTTCATCTGCTTCTATTTTATGGTAGCAAGCTCTTACTCTCAAGGAATTGGAATCAATAACGACGGAAGCAAAGCACATCCCTCAGCGCAATTGGATATAAAAAGTATTCAAAAAGGTTTTCTACCGCCTAGAATGTCTACTGCTCAAAGAAACGCAATAAGCAATCCTGATATTTCCCTATTGATTTACAATTTAGACACTGACTGTCTGAATTACTTTTCATCAGATGGAGTATGGGTAGAAATGTGTGGTGAGCCCATTTTTGATTGTGGTGGTCCAGTGAGCTTTATTTACAATGGGGTAATGGTAACTAATGGAACCATTGAAAGAGATTACAGCTCCCTGCCTAGCCCATACGATGAACTCGGAAAACGGTGCTGGTTAGATAGAAACCTAGGAGCTATCGAATTACCCAGTTCAGATAAAGACCCTGATTCATTTGGCGATTTATATCAATGGGGTAGATTTTCGGATGAGCACCAGTTTAGACTTTCTCCAATTATAAAGTTTCAAGCAAATACACCTACTCCAAGTCTTGGAAATCCTTGGGATGGTCGATTTATTGTGGATTTCACGGACTGGTTAAACCCTTCGAATAACGACTTATGGAATATAGTGTCTGGAGTAAACATCAATAATCCCTGTCCTTCTGGTTGGAGGCTACCAACCGAAATAGAATGGTTCGCGGAAATGAGCTCTTGGGGTGCTAATCAAAATGCCTTTGGTGCATTCTTGTCGGATTTATCTCTCACGCTTGCTGGTTATCGAACTAGCACTGGCAGCAGCGCAGGAGATATTATAAATGAAGGCGTTGAAGGACTTTACTGGTCTCAAACAATAGACAATGCTTCTGGCATGCCTTTCGTTCTCTATTTTGCAAATGGTTTTGCCACAGTAACAAGGATTGATAGAGCTTTCGGAGGCACAGTTCGGTGTATTAAAGAATAATTTTTCACAAAACATTTTGTCCGACTTTATATGTGCTATTTTTTATAGTAAAATACTGCCTGCGATTTAATTATTCAAAACAATTTCAATATTTCCGTGATTGCATATATTTCAAAAACATAACGTTTAATTTTCTAACTTTGCATTAAGTAAAAGAGATAAAATTGTACAAAAAGCGTCTTGCTATATTTCTGTTAATCACCTTTACATTCTTTCTGAGGGCTGAAAGTCTTAATCATAATGAATTAAACTATATTCATATAGATAGCCCAAAGACCACCTATAAAATTACTCAAGGTCATAATGGGTTTGTCTATATAGGGTCGAACTCTGGACTTCTAATTTTTAATGGCTTTAGTTTAAATCCAGTTGAAACTGAAGGTAATGAAGAGAGCCCTGTTTTACATCTTTACGAAGACCATAACAATATACTGTGGATTTTAGATTTTTCAGGAGGAGTCCGTTTGATGCAAAATCAAAAATTCTTGAAAGAGCGTTACAACACTCCAATCGATCAGTTATCCACAGATCTGTTTTTCAGGTTTGTCTATCAAGAAAAAAAAGACGGTGATTACTATCTAGGAACAGAAACAGAAGGGTATATTCATCTCCGCAGAAATGGCGAATTAATTCGTTACAAAAATCCATTTCTTAATGGCTTTAATAAGGTAATGGGAGCCTATGTTTCAGGTGGTAATATTTATCTTGTTACTGCTTTAGGGGTAGTTAAAAGCGATGAATTCTTAAACGTACGAACGCCAATAAGTAAAAATGAAATTTTGTTATTTGACAACTTCCAAAAAGAATTAGTTTTTGTAAATGACAAAGAAATTATTTTCCAAGCATCTGATGGTAAAACACAACAATTAGAGCACAACCTAGCGAAAGGAATTCTTAATCATGTCAATTTTCTGGATAAAAAAACAGTGGGTTTGTCCACTAAAAAAGGGTATTATATATATCAGTTGAATGATGGTGTATGGAAATATTCCGGATCATACCATCACGATAAAAGTATCACAAATCTTTATTTAACCTACACGGGCGTTTTGTTTATTGGAACACATCAACACGGACTATTTATAGAATGTCCATCCTACTTCCAAAACATTTCTTTAATTAAGAGGAATGAAAACAAACTGAGTTTTGAAGATTTTATCGTCCTAAATAATAGAGTTATTTTAGGCTCCAACAATTTATCTAGCGCAATTTATGAACAGTTAGCAAATAATAATCTTACAGGAGAAATTCATTTTATCCGCCAGCATCCAAATGGCTGGTTTTTTGGAAAACTTATCGATGAGAGAGCTTTCACTTTTAGAAATGAAAAACTTCAAATTCATGACATTTCCATACGCGACTTTGTTTTCTCTCATGCTAATGAGAATGAACTATATGCAGTTGGTTATAACGGTCTTGTTCGTTTTTTTTTAAACCAAGATAATATTTTTGAAAGAGAGCTTCTTTTGGCGCAAACTTCACCGCCGTTGTATCTCATATCAGAATACAAAGACACAATTTATGTTTCAGATGCGAAATCCCTTTTTGCAATTATTGATGAAAAACCAAAAAAAATTAAAGAAAATAATAGTTTAATTAAATTTTTCAAGGGAGTTCCTGAATTTGGGCTTGTTTTTAAATCTAAAAACAGCTTTTCTATTTTCCAGAGTTCTTCGTCCATTAAAAATATACCTCTGGCTCCTGGCTCAGAATCTTTTATAGATTTTATAGTTTATCAAAACAATGCGTACCTATTAACTGAAGACAAACTTTATCGTTATATTCCAGATACTGAAGAGTTTCAACATTTAATAGAGGTTGGCAAATACCAAACCCATTTACACAAGGATTCTCTTATTCTTTTTTATCACTTAGAAGAATTACGACAATTAAACCTCCAACAATTAGAAATGTATTTTCAGAAGCCAACGGTTATCGCAAATTTTCATTGGAAAGGCAAAAACTTAATCAATACAAATACGGTCTTAACAAAGGACACATTAAGGGTTGAATTAAATTTTCTAACACTAAGCTATACATCACCACCCAAGCTCCGCTTAAAACATAGAGAATCTAATAACAATCAATTAATAAAAAGTGGAAATACTTTTATAAATATACCCATTAATGGCCTGCCTAATGGAAGAAATCACTGGGAGGTACAGTACTCATTCGATGAAAACCATTGGCTTACTATTGAAGAGTTTTCTTTTGTAATAAAATCTTCAGAAAATTACTTTTGGTTTTGGGTTATCGGTTTTTCAGTTTTGGTAAGTCTTTTGGCGTGGTTTTTTTACAAACGAAAAGCGAATAAAAACAAAAAGCTCACCGCATCAACTAATGCTAATCATGTATCAGAGAGCGAACCATTACAACCTATCTTAAAAGACTCCTATATTCTTGTTAAGTCTGGTTACGATTTAGTTAAAATTTATAAATCTGACATTATCTATATAAAAAGCGCAAGGGAATATGTAGAGATTTATCTTTCAGATAAACCAAAAGTACTTACATTGCTATCTATGAACAACTTTTTAAATTTGGTAAATGAACCAAATGTTTTTGTAAGAATTCATAGGTCATTTAGTGTAAACTTAAAAAAAGTAAGCGCTATTGAAGGTAATTCTGGTGTTCGGATGGATAATGGGGAATACATACCTATTGGGAAAACTTATCAAAAGCGACTAGCGGAGCAGATTAAAAATACTTAATCTTTACTAAAGCAGAGGCTATTCATTTTTTCTATCTCTGCCCCCCTGCCTAGCTGGTAATTTCCCGCCTTCTTCTACTTCTTCCTCTGCTTCTT
>JAFIEX010000142.1 GCA_020832365.1 Crocinitomicaceae bacterium | reverse complement strand
TTAACTTTGTATAAAATTTTTTTATGCGATACTATTCTACTAGCACCCATCTGACTTTCAGTCTATTGGATTCTTTAAAAATGATCCTAGCGTTGATTTTTGTTATAATATTTTCCAACGCTTATTCGCAAAACATTGGTATTAACACGAGTGGTGTGCCCGCAAATGCTGGAGCAGCCCTAGATATTGAATTTGAAGATAAGGGATTACTTATTCCGCGGGTAGATATTGCTGATTTAAGCAATTATGCCCCAATTTCTGGGCCGGCAACAGAAAGTATGTTGGTGTATAACACCAATACGACTACTGGACGTGGTTTCTATTATTGGGATGGAGCCGAATGGATACACTTGATGTCGCCAGGAGGGGCACCCTCAACAAGTGGTGATGCTTGGGAATTGTTGGGTAATGCTGGTACGAATCCCGCAACTAATTTTATTGGTACCACAGATAACCAAAGTTTGTCCGTAAGAACCAATAACAGCATACGTTTCACATTTACGAATAACGGTAGACTTCGAGCACATGTTGATGGGACAGCAGGGCAACCAGCTTATGCTTTTAATGGTGGAACAGGTCAAACCATGGGGATGTATCGCATAGGAGCAGATATTTTAGGTTTTTCAACCACAAGTACCGAGCGGATGCGTATTAACCAAGTTGGACAAGTTGGTGTTGGATTGAATAACCCCTCCGCGAGATTGCATGTGTCTGGATTGAATCAGAATTTGTCACAACCGGGTGAAGCTGCCCAGGGTTTGTTATGGATAGGTGGTAAAAACAATCAGGATGACAACCAGTTTATTAACTTTCGGAACCCAAGTGTATCAGATGGTACAGTCCCCGGAATGTCGTGGTGGTCACCTGATATTGTTTTTGGACGTTATCGCAATGAAGCTTTTTGGTCATTTAAAGAAACGCATGGAACACCATTAGGTAATGACACCAAAGATATTATTCGTGCACACATCAATGATGCAGGTGGATTTCAAAATTTAGATCGTGTCGTTATCGCCCCCGACTTAGGTAATGTTGGTATAGGTACAACGGCACCAACACAAAAACTAGATATTGACGGACAAATTCGTATCCGTGGCGGGGCGCCAGGTGCGGGTAAAGTATTGACGTCGGCCGCTGATGGTACTGCTACTTGGGAGGTTCCAGCTAGTGGTGCATCGGGTACAGTAAACCAAACATTTTTTAACTCAGGAACATTTGTGAGAACAGCCACAGGAAATGCTACATGGGTTGTACCTGTTGGTGTGACGCGCATTAGAGTTTTCCTCGTTGGTGGCGGTGGCGGAGGTCACAATGGTGATAATCAGAGAAATACTGGAGGAAGTGCTGGTATTGTAACAGGAGACTTTGAAGTTGTGCCAGGTGAAACACTTTATTTGCGAGTTGGAGCTGGTGGACAAGGATACACAAATACTTCTCATGCAGTTGGTGGTGGCGGCTCGTATATTAAAAGAGGTAGTCATACTGGTACATGGATTGCTGCTGCTGGTGGCGGTGGCGGAGCAAGAAGGGGGTCAAATGGTAATGGAGACGGTTTACCGGGAGGAACAGCCTTTGGAACGGGTATTGATGGTCAGAATGGCACAACAGGTTGTTGTTCTGCTGGAGGCTCAAATTTTATTGGGTTACTTTTTGGAGCTAGTTCTTATGTTGGTCGGACACCTAATTCTGGTACAATTACAACAATGCCAGGAGCATCAGCTCGCGACTTTACGGCATCATATAACGCTTCAGTTGTTTATGGTGAAGGGGGCTCTCAGTTTGGAGGTAATGGATCAAACGGCATTGTGGTTATTCAATGGTAAAACAGCTTTCAATCAGGAGTTAAGTGTGGATGTGTTTTGTGCGTCATGCGCTGTTTAATCGATGAAGCATAAAACATTTTTAATATCTTTGTAACATGAAATTTATTGTAACTATTTTGTTTTTTGCTTTAGGCATTAGTTCTACAGCTGTTTTCTCACAAAAAAAAGGCAAGTCTGAAAGTGAGCATGTTCAATTGATAGCCCACATCACCTACGATAGTGTTTTGGTGAATATGCAAGAATATGCTAAGTCAGTTAAATTGCTAGAGGCCTATCAAAAGCAGTTGGTTTCCGAGTTCGAACTGAAGTCATTGGAGTTAGATGCGGCTGTGGATAATTACTTGTCTAAGGAAGCCAAAATGACGGATGAGGAGAAAGATGAGCAAGCGATTAAAGTGCAAGGAATGCGCAAAGAACTGGAAAAGCTACAAAATGAATTCCAACAAAAATTAATGCGCAAAGAGCAAGAGCTACTTGCTCCACTGAATGAGAAAATTCAAGCCGCTATTACTAAAGTAGCCACAGAAAATGGTTTCTCCCATATTGTTGAAAAAAGAAATTTTTATTTTATTGATGAGCGCCTTGATGCAACTGAAATGGTGATCAAAGCTGCTAATGCAATGTAGCCATCTTTTTCATCATTACTCATTTGCTACTGTGTAAAATGCGTTGGTTTCTTGGCGTATTAAATTATTTTCAATAGTTAACAAATAATAGTATATAGTTGCGCCTACTGTTGTAAATTTGTGGCAATCAGGAATTGATGAAAATAGTAAGCGCAATTTTTTATAATGCTTGGAAGCTGCATATCGGCATGATGTTTTGTGTTAGCTTAGTACTCTTTTATCCTTTTTTATTCTTGGTGCTTCAAAAAGAAAGTTGGAAAAAATATTCTTTTCCAATCAATACACTTTGGTCGAGAGTGATGCGCATGCTTTGTCTTTATGCCGTTGAGGTTGATGGTGAAGTGCCAAAATCCAAGGATGCTTTTGTCATTATCGCAAACCATACCAGTTATTTGGACATCTTTTTAATGAACTCTATTTTGCCCAATACAAGATTTTTATTTATGGGAAAATCAGAAATTCTATCCTATCCTTTAGTAAAGACTTTTTTTAAACGATTGAATATTCCGGTTTTCAGAGGAGATCGTTTAAAAGCTGCCAAGGCTTTTATTCAAGCGAAGCGCGAAATAAAAAAAGGTTGGAGTATAGTTATTTTTCCAGAAGGTAGAATCCCTGATCACAACCCAACGACAATTCCTTTTAAAGAAGGTGCTTTTAAACTCGCTAAGTCGGTTGGAATAGGAATTGTTCCAATTACTTTTCATAATAATTATGCACTTTTTTCCGATCCAGAACACTTTTTTAAAAGCGCAAGGCCCGGGCTAGTGAAGGTTACAATTCACCCGCTAATCACCCCTGAACAAGTTGAATCAACAACAGAAAACGATTTGAAATCAATTGCTTTTAATCTTATTCGTTTGTCTTAATAAATGATTTTGAAAATAGTTAAAACGAAACATTGCAGTGTATCTTGCTTTAGCTTTTAAAAATCTTATCAGACAATAGCTATTAGACTTTGTCTAACACCTATCATCTGATTCTTTATGTAAATTGTACAATTTTACCCTCACCTAAACCTATGGCATTTTTCAGCCTACAGCGGTTTATTAGTCAGCTGATGGAAAAATCAATTATTTGTCTATTGAATTTTCATTCAAATATGATAAAAACAAATAAAAATGACTAAATTTGTCATGACAAAAAAAGTAAAATGAAAACTTTAATCAATGACAAAAGATTAGCATTAGGCTATAAAGTGAATGATTTAGCTAAAAAAATTGGGGTGGATGCCAGTTTGATGAGCAGGATTATCTCGGGTCAACGAAAACCGTCCAAAGTCCAATTAAAGCGATTAAGTGAGGTGCTTGAGATTGATCATCATGTACTTTTACAAGCCTATTTAAGTGAGGAGATTGTAAACTTATTAAAACCCTATGCGCCTATTGCGTCAAGTGTTTTAGAAGTTGCAGAAGAGCGGATTGCTTATTTGTCTGGCAAAAACAGATTAGAAGTTGTGGAGTTTACACCTGCTTTAAAAAGCATGTTGGATGAGCTCAATGACAAAAGATTAATTTGGGAAGCCAAAAAGCCTTTAGAAGCTATTCAGTTAGAAAAAATGCGTGACTATTTTCACACAGCTTACACCTTTGAAAGTAACCGTATTGAGGGGAATACACTTACGCTTAGCGAAACCCATTTAGTAATTAACGAAGGTGTTACCATTGGCGGCAAAAGCATGCGAGAGCATTTGGAGGTCATTAATCATCAGGAGGCGATTGCATTAATTTTAGAATTAGTTCAGCAAAAAATTCATTTGAACGCCTATTATTTAAAGCAAATACACTCAATCGTTTTGAATGGAATTGATAAGCGCAATGCTGGAGTGTATCGAAGTGTTCCAGTAAGGATTTCTGGAAGTGAACATGTTCCACCAGAGCCATACTTGATTGAAAAGTTGATGGAAGATTATTTTTTATTTTATGAGACACAAAAAGATCAATTACATCCAGTTGTTTTGGCTGCAGAAATGCACGAACGTTTGGTTACCATTCACCCTTTCATCGATGGCAATGGCAGAACCTCAAGGTTAATAATGAATTTAATTTTATTGCAGAATGGTTATACCATTGTCAATTTAAAGGGAGATTTTGAGCAAAAGTTGAAATACTTTCGTGCTTTGGAAGCTGTTCAAGTGAATCATGAAAAAGAAGATTTTCATCAGTTAATCGCAACACATGCGCTGCAATCACTTGATGAGCATATCCAGCTTGCCGGTTAGTGTTTTTTCTGAGCGAATGTTGATTTATACCGCCTTTAGCAAAAGTTAAAGGCGGTGTTTCGATAATAAGATATGCTGCGCTATAATTGCTCAGCAAACTAGCATCTTGTAAATCCTAAGTGAACTTTTCGAGCATGTAATAATACGCTAAAATGCCTTCTAAAGTCTAGCTTCTTTGGCTAAAATATTTTTAATCACCCCAACTATCTTTATCCAAACTCCTAAATTGAATGGCCTCAGCAATGTGTTCTGTTTGAATTGTCGTGCTTTGCTCCAAGTCGGCAATTGTTCGTGCTACTTTGAGTATCCTATCGTAAGCTCTTGCTGAAAGCCCTAGTGTATCCATCGCTTGCTTCAGAAGTGCGTTTCCAGCTGTATTAATCTCGCAATACTTTCGAATCTCTTTACTACTCATTTGAGCGTTGCAATGGGTGCCAGGGGAGTTTTCGTATCTTTTTTCTTGAATTAATCTTGCTCGAACAACTCTTTCTCGGATTTCTTTACTTCCCTCATCAGGTTGATGATGTGCCAACTCTTCGAAATTTACTGGTGTTACTTCCACGTGTAAATCTATTCTGTCGAAAAGTGGGCCAGATACTTTGTTGAGGTATTTTTTAACCACCCCAGGGCCGCAAATACATTCTTTATCGGGATGATTGTAGTAACCACAGGGGCATGGATTCATGGCAGCAATCAACATGAAAGATGCTGGATAATCTACTGTAAATTTGGCTCTTGAAATAGTAACTACTCTATCTTCAATTGGTTGACGCATCACTTCCAAAACGGCTCTTTTATATTCTGGAAGTTCATCTAAAAATAATACGCCATTATGTGCCAATGAAATTTCTCCAGGCTGCGGATAGCCACCCCCACCAACGAGTGCCACATCTGATATGGTGTGGTGTGGCTTTCTGAATGGACGATTGGTAACTAGTCCATATCCTGCCTCTACTTTTCCAGCGACCGAATGAATTTTTGTTGTTTCCAATGATTCATCTAAACTCATTGGAGGAAGAATTGTCGGCAAGCGCTTGGCTAGCATTGATTTTCCAGCACCAGGAGGGCCAATTAAAATGACATTATGTCCACCTGAAGCAGCAATTTCAAATGCTCTTTTGATGTTTTGTTGTCCTTTTACATCTTTGAAATCCACGGTAAATTCATCAAGTTTTTGTAAAAATTCTTTTTGAATATCAATTTCCGTCGCTTCAAGTTGTATTTCATCATTTAAAAAAGCAATGACTTCTTGTATAGAGTCTACACCATAAACTTGAATATCCCCAACAATTGCCGCTTCTTTGGCATTTACTTTTGGTAAGATAATCCCCTTGAATCCTTCTTTTTTTGCCTTAAGCGCAATGGGGAGAATACCTTTCATTGGGTTCAGACCGCCATCTAGTGAAAGTTCACCGAGCAACATGTAATCTTCTAATTTTTCTAAAGCCAGTTGTTCGCTGGCAGCCAAAATACCAATAGCAATGGGCAAATCAAAAGTCGAGCCTTCCTTGCGAATATCCGCAGGAGCCATGTTAATTGTGATTTCTTTACCGGGGTATTTCAACCCATTATTGCCAAGAGCGGCTTTGATTCTTTGCTGACTTTCTTTAACAGCGGAATCTGGTAGCCCCACCAGAACAAAGTTGACGCCTTTGTCGATATTCACTTCAATCGTGATGGTTGTTGCATCAATGCCGAACACGGCAGATCCATAAGTTTTTACTAACATTGTAAAAGGTTTTTAAAGGTTTATGTTACCTAAGTTAGTGAAAAAGTTCAATTAGTTCAAATTAATTTTTATTTTTTTGGTGGTAAATAATTTTGAAATAAAAAAAGCTGGAAAGTCTGATTCGGCAACGATTCGAGATCTCGCCCGTGCCATTTGGCCATCTACTTTTAAAGAAATTTTGACTGAAAATCAAATTCAGTACATGTTAGATTGGATGTATAATGTGGAAACTTTGGTCAATCAAATGGACGATGGGCATGATTTTTTTTTACTTTACCATTTGGACCGTCCAATAGGCTTTATTGGTTTAGAATTACAGGAAGAAATTAAAAAAGTAAAAATTCACAAGCTTTACTTGTTGCCAACACATCAAGGTAAGGGACTTGGAAAACAAATGTTTTTACATGCACTAGCTTATGCTTCGCAAAAAAGTGCGCTAGCTGTTTATCTGAATGTCAATAGATTTAATGCAGCAGTTCAGTTTTACCTTGGTATGGGAATGCAAATCACACGATCAGAAGATATTGACATAGGAGGAGGTTTCTTTATGAATGATTATGTGATGGAGAAAGGGCTCACCATATTATGAAAAAAGAAGGAGATGAATTTCGGTTTTTAAAAAATTTTCATCCGCTTACTTCGCATACTTTGCTGAAAAATATTTTTTAACTGCAACTTTGCTTATCTTCGTAAGATGCTATCTAGAAAAACAAAATACGGTATTAAGGCATTGGTTTTTTTAGCCAAACAAGAACAAGGTAAAAAAGTACAAACCTTGGCTATTGCAGAAAGTGAAAATATTTCGCACAAATTTTTAGAAGCGATCATGCTTACCTTGCGTAAAGGTGGTTTTTTAAGTGCTAAAAAAGGCAAAGGAGGGGGATATTATTTATTAAAAGATCCTAACGAAATTTGGATGAGTGATGTAATTCGCTGTTTAGAAGGCCCCATTGCCATGTTGCCATGTGTTAGTTTAAATTTTTATGAGAAATGTGATGATTGTCCAGATGAATCAACTTGTGCAATTAATCATTTAATGGTAGAAGTTCGAGATAGTACTTTGGCTGTTTTGAAAACGAAATCTTTAGC
>JAFIEX010000141.1 GCA_020832365.1 Crocinitomicaceae bacterium | reverse complement strand
GCTATTACTCCCCAACAAACTCAAAATAATTATCCGAATCAACAACCTTAACCTCTGCTTGGTAAGCATCAATAAATTGTTGAGGAAATTTGACTTTCTTTTTTGATTTCCACTTGAATTCGTAGGCGGTAATATTTCCATCGATTTCTTCTATCCAATCGATTTCTTGCTGTTGTGTAGTGCGCCAAAAGTAGGTTTTTGTATATAGTTTATGGTACTTCAAATATTTTATTCGTTCACTGATTAAAAAATTTTCCCAAAGCGCGCCTTTGTCTAGTCTAAGGTCTAATGAATTATAATTTGCAATTAAGGCATTACGCAAACCAGTATCGTAAAAGTATATTTTACGGTTTGTTTTTATCTCATTTCTCAGGTTTCTACTGAATGGATTTACCCTAAACAATACATACGCTTTCTCCAATAAATCAATGTAACTGCTAATGGTCTCTTTATTGACCCCTATCAATTGGGCAAGCTCGTTGTACGATACCTCATTGCCGATTTGTAACGCTAGGGCCTGAGTAAGTTTTTGTAACACATCTGCTTTCTTAATACCGGAAAGCATCAGAATATCTTTGTACAAATAACTATTTATCAAGTTTTCCAGCACCTCTTTTTCCTTTCCCGGGTGATTTAACACATCAGGATACATCCCATAGATGATGCGTTGTTCCAGTTGTTTGCTGACCTCAGAAAATCCAATTGTTTTTTCTAATTCTTCAAACGAAATTGGGTACATATTATATTCCCATTTCCTGCCGGTTAGGGGCTCATTGATTTCGTGATTCAACTCAAAAGCCGAAGAACCGCTCAGTAATAATTGCACATCCTTAAATTGGTCAATAATTATTTTAGAAGTAACACCAATGTTTTTTATGCGCTGGGCTTCATCAATAAACACGATTTTTTTGTCCCCTATAAGTCTTCTTAAGTAGCTTGTGTTAGGCTCGGACAATTGCTGTTGAACTAAGAAATCATCACCGTCAAGAAACAAGAAATCCTTTTGCTTCAAGATGTCGTTGATCAATGTTGATTTTCCAACCTGTCTCGGTCCTATAAGGACAATCGCTTTTCCACTATGGATTTGATCGATCAGTGTATTTTTTAAAATGCGTTCCACTTTCATTCCAGAAAAATAATTATTGAATTCTAGGTAAATATACGAAACTTTATTTTCAAACAGCCAAATATTATGATTTTTAGCTATCAAATTGGCTAAATAACACTATTTACTGTTATCTTCATTGACTTGCCTTAAATAGTTCAAAACACTAAAAACGACTTTAACCTTACAAATTGAAAATATGGGTTTCAATTTACAAGGTTATTTAAGTGGTTAGTTACTTCTAAAACTAAAGGAATAATATGGAAGAAACTATACGTTTTTTTGATCTCCAATTGAATTTTTTCATGCACAAACGAATAATCTACTCAAAAACTCATTTTTTTCGTCTATACACGAAACATTTTAAAGATTAGAGAAATCGTTTCATAGGAATTATTTAATATAATTGAAGGTAATGGAGCGCTGGTTGTAGCATAATTTAGGATGTTGATTTCTACTATACTCGAATAGATATACTTTTTTGTAAAAACATTCGACTATAATCGAACTTATTTGTAAATTTGTAAAAATGTTCGATTATGATAGAAAGAAAAAGATATATAGAAAAGCTGGTTCCATTTATTGGAAAGCCTGTGATTAAGGTAGTAACTGGAATTCGCCGTTGTGGTAAAAGCACCTTACTAAAGCAGATGATACAATTATTAGAAAATAGAAATGTTGCACCCGAACAAATCATCCATATCAATATGGAGTTGATGGAATTTGATCATTTGAAAAATTATAAAGATTTATATGCTTTTATTCAAAACAGACAAACAAATGCAAACGGCAATTACTATGTTTTTATCGATGAGGTACAGGAAGTAGAAGGGTGGGAAAAAGCAATTAATTCCTTATTAGCGGAAGAAAAAAGTGACATTTATATTTCTGGTTCAAATGCAAAATTGCTCTCATCTGAATTAGCCTCTCTTCTTTCTGGAAGGTATGTTGAGTTTAAAATGTACTCATTAGGTTTTTCTGAATTCTTAGCTTTTAGGAAAGCTAAAGAAAATGTGCTTGATATTAATAAGGAATTTGACCATTTTTTAAAGTTTGGAGGATTCCCTGGCTTGCATCACATGGAATTAGATGATACCATAATTCGTCAATATTTACAATCGATTTACAATAGCGTATTGTTAAAAGATATAATTGTTAGAAATAATATACGAGATGCAGCAATGTTAGACGTTATCAGTAAATATTTGATCGATAATAGCGGGAAAATAACCAGTGCAAAAGGGATAAGTGACTTTATGAAGTCTCAAAAAAGAAAGGTTTCTGTGGATACTGTCCTCAACTATATTCGATTCAGTTGTGACGCATTGTTATTTGAGAAGGTAGCCCGATATGATTTGAAGGGAAAACGCTTGTTGGAAACCTACGAAAAATATTATATGTCAGACATCGGCTTGAGATTTGCTACGTTGGGCTATACACCTCAATCCATTTCAGCCCAGTTAGAAAACATCATTTATTTAGCTTTAAAATCAAGAGATTATACCGTTACAATTGGTAAAATTGATGATCTGGAGATAGATTTTATTGCTTCCAAAGGAAATGAGAAAATATATCTTCAAGTCTGCACGGAACTGACTAATGAAAAAGTTATAGAACGCGAGTATCGTTCATTGGAATTGATAAAAGACAGCTTTCCTAAATACGTGCTTTCACTGGATCAAGGTTTTGAAACATCCAGAAGTGGAATTAAATGGAGGAATATTGTTGAATTTTTGCTTGATGATAGTTGGTAAATTAGCATATTTTACATTTCCACTAAATATTTCTATTTATTATTTGACCCCAGCTCTTTTTATTTGACCCCAGTACTTTAATAAATCATGACATTTTAAAGTAGAGGTTTATATTGTCATTAATTTTTTGGAATATAATATCTCCATCCCACAAAAGCTTTCGCTCCATTAATCCGTATTAAATTTAAATTGACAACTTAAATCATCAAAAACACAGCATAATTGCAATATAAAGATTGCAAAATATGGATTAAATTGTTTTGTTTGTGTGTCAAAATATGTATATTTGTGTAAAATAAAGGTGTCATGAACGAGTTAATAGATAATCATACCAGACAAATTGAAGAGTTAGACTGTCGTTTTGATCGCAACACGGATATTGATTGGAACGACCGATTAATTGGCGTTACAGGAGCTCGTGGTGTGGGGAAAACTACTTATTTATTAAATCATATCAAGCATAAACTTTCTAAAGAAGCAAAGGCAATTTATGTTAGTTTAGATGATATTTACTTTTCTTCTCATTCACTAGTAGAATTTGCAGGAGATTGGTTGAAACGAGGCGGCACACATCTTTTTTTAGATGAAATCCACAAATATCCCAATTGGTCGCAGGAGTTAAAAAACATCTATGATCTCTACAAGAAACTAAAGGTCGTTTTTACGGGCTCATCGCTTTTACATATTTATTCAGGTAAAGCAGATTTGAGTAGGAGGGCTGTTGTTTATACTATGAATGGTCTTTCCTTTAGGGAGTTTGTACAAATCGAAACAGGAAAAACCTTTTCAACATATACGTTGAATCACATCATAGAGAATCACGAAGCGATTGCTAAAGAAATCGTAAAAGAAATTCGACCCCTGGCATTTTTTGAAGACTATTTAGAATATGGTTATTATCCATTTTACTTGGAAAGCAAAACTTCCTATCATCGAAAGTTAATGAATACCATTTACCTCATGCTGGAAGTTGACCTGCCGTATTTAAGACATGTTGAAGTAAAGTACATTCATAAATTAAAAAAGTTAATCCATTTTATAGCACATGCAGTCCCGTTTCAACCCAATGTATCAAAGTTGGCGGGAGATATTGAAGTGGCAAGAAATACAGTCATGCTTTATTTGAATTATTTAGAAGATTCAAAAATCATCAATTTATTACACAGCAATAGTTCTTCAGATGCCCATTTAGCAAAGCCCGAAAAAGTGTATTTGCATCATCCGAATATTGCCTATGCGATTAATAAAAAGCATTTTGAGATTGGAGCGATTCGAGAAAGTTTTTTTTATAACCAAGTGAACAACATTTACGATGTTAAAAGTAGTCCCGTCAGTGATTTTCTTGTAGAAGGGAAATACACATTTGAAGTGGGTGGAAAAAACAAAAGCAAAAAACAACTTAAAAACACCCAAAACAGTTTTGTGGTTTCAGATAACATTGAATATGGGAATGATACTACTATTCCATTGTGGTTGTTTGGGTTTTTGTATTAGAAAACTACTTTTTAAAAAGTTAAGCCAAATTTGTAAATGAAATAGCTGCTCACCGTCATTTTCCTAAAAGTCAGAATACGTTTGCAAGCAGTCAACAAGTCGTTGTAACTTCAAAATACTTCGAATGAACTCAGGTTCAAGCGTCCAAAAAACTACGTCGCACAATTTTTTTTATTAGAATTTTGATTTATATACTATAAATTTGTTTCTTTGCGAGCTGAATTAACCCTTTAAAAGATTAAAAATGTCTGATATTAAGTCAAGAGTTGTATCAATTATTGTTGATAAGTTGGGTGTAGAAGAAGCGGAAGTTACACTAGAAGCGTCTTTTACAAATGATCTTGGAGCTGATTCTTTGGATACAGTGGAATTGATCATGGAATTTGAAAAAGAATTTAACATTGCTATTCCAGATGACCAAGCGGAGAATATCCAAACTGTAGGTCAAGCGGTATCTTACATCGAGGAAAACGCGAAATAAGCAAATTTCGGGTAGTTAAACTTAATAAGTATTATCATGGAATTGAAACGTGTTGTTGTTACTGGACTTGGGGCTCTTACTCCTATTGGAAATACTGTTGAAGCCTATTGGCAGGGACTAACATCTGGTGTGAGTGGTGCGGCGCCAATAAAACAGTTTGATGCGACACATTTTAAAACCCAATTTGCTTGTGAGGTTAAAAATTTTGATGTTAACGAGCACCTCGACAGAAAGGAGGCAAGAAAATTAGATAGATTTTCTCAATTTGCCATGGTTTCAGCAGCTGAAGCCATGGCAGATTCTGCTTTGATGGAAAGCGAGCCGAATTTAGATCGTGTTGGTGTTATTTGGGGGTCAGGAATTGGGGGTTTAAGAACCTTTCAAGAAGAATGTGAAAATTTTATTTTAAATAATCGCATACCGAAATTCAATCCATTCTTTATTCCAAAAATGATTGCTGATATTGCAGCAGGGCATATTTCAATTCAATATGGTCTAAGAGGGCCAAATTATGTAACGGTATCCGCATGTGCATCCTCTACGAATGCCATTATTGATGCTTTTAATTTGATTCGATTAGGCAAAGCAGATGCTATTGTAACTGGTGGCTCTGAAGCTGCTGTAACTGAAATGGGGGTTGGCGGGTTCAACGCATTGCGCGCACTTTCGATGCGAAACGACTCACCAGAAACAGCCTCTCGTCCTTTTGATAAAGACAGAGACGGTTTTGTTTTAGGTGAAGGTGCAGGAGCCTTGATTTTAGAAGAATACGAACATGCCATAGCTAGAGGAGCTAAAATTTACGCTGAAGTAGCTGGTGGAGGTATGTCGGGCGATGCTTATCACATGACTGCTCCACACCCTGAAGGAATTGGGGCAAGAAATGTAATGATTACTGCATTAGAAGATGCTGAAATGCAACCTAATGAAGTAGATTATGTAAATGTACATGGAACCTCTACTCCGTTAGGTGACATTGCAGAAACAAAAGCTATACAACAAGTTTTCGGGGAGCATGCTTACAAACTAAATATTAGTTCTACTAAATCAATGACAGGACATTTGCTTGGCGCAGCGGGAGCAATAGAAGCAATTGCGAGTGTTTTGGCTGTTAAGAATGACTTAGTACCACCTACAATTAACCACTTCAATGATGACCCAGAGTTGGATAATCGCTTGAATTTCACTTTTCACAAAGCACAAGCTAGAACAGTGAATGTAGCATTATCAAATACTTTTGGTTTTGGGGGGCATAATACCTCTGTAATATTCAAAAAACTAAAGTAATTTCGTTTGAACTTTTTAAAGCGTTTCTTTACTGGATCAGCGGCAAAAAACAAATCGGAATTAAAAATCATCCGCTTTATCATCAAGCAATTTGGTTACAGACCAAAAAAGCTTTATTTATTTACACAGGCCTTACGCCATAAATCAGTTCTTGAAAATAAAGAACAAATTCTCTCGAATGAAAGACTAGAGTTTCTAGGTGATGCTATTCTAGACTCCATTGTTGCTGAATTTCTCTATGAAAAATTCAAAGAAGAAGATGAGGGTTACCTCACGAAGATTAAATCTATTATTGTCAGCAGAAAAACATTAGAATCCATTGCTCATAAAATGCAGCTTAGGGATATTTTAGAATATAAAGAAAGTAGGTCTCTTCGTTTGTCTACCTTGGAGGGAAATGCTTTTGAAGCTCTTGTTGGTGCTTTATTCTTAGATGGTGGTTATGATGTTACAAAAAAGGCAATAATAAGACATGTTTTTAGATTACACTTAGACATAGCTGAAGTTTTGGAAAACGATATAGATTTTAAAAGTAAGCTATTTATTTGGGCACAAAAGAATAAAATTCAAATAGATTTTAAAATCATTTCTGAAACTCACATGTCAAATGGTTGGATATACGAAACAGAGGTGTTATTAAATAAACAGCCTTACGGTCGGGGAATAGGTTCTTCTAAAAAAGAATCCGAACAAAATGCCTCTAAAGAAACACTTTCTCTGATGGGGGAAATATAAATTTGTGCAATTGTGATGGTTAAGATTAATATAAAGCTTCTTTTAGAGCTGTTCTATAATCCTTAATTTCATCTCTATTGATTTTGTGATCTGCATCTAAAAGCAAGTTGAGCAAGTATAACAAATTATCTACATCTTCAATTTCAATAGGAAATTCGCCATCCTCATCTTCTTCATACTGCGCTTTAACATCAAATGCTTCATTTTCTTGTAAATATTCATAAGTTAAACGAAGTACCTTTGTTACCAAGGGATCTTGTTCTTTTAGCGCATACTCACGGAGCTTTTTTAAGTCTTCAATTAAACCTTCTGCCAAAACACCCTCCTTCTCCACTTTGGCGATAATCGTGTTAATCAAGTTGTTTGCTGCTCCTATTTTCATTTTAAAATAATTTATTGTTTAAAGGATTAAATATATACAATCCGAAAAATGGAATTGGTATGTTTCATTTCATCCGATACAAAAGTAATACCTTGATTTGATTTATAGTACATTGTTGTTAGATTTTTTCCAACATTCCGTCTTCAAAAAGTGAAAATTGCACCAAAATTTATTTGCTTTTTCGTTCTATTTGATACCCTCTGGACTGATATGAGTAAATCATTCCCAATGTCTGCTTATCTTTGCAAACAAAAAGCAGTGAAAATATCAGCGCAACACAAAGACTTTTTTCAGCAAGTTTATGA
>JAFIEX010000140.1 GCA_020832365.1 Crocinitomicaceae bacterium | reverse complement strand
TATAAATTTACACAAATAATTTTCTTCTCAACGAAATGAGAGAAATATTTTTAATACGAAAGAGTCTAAAAGCAAATATTCGAGTGAATTGGTTTGGAAGGCTCGCAAGGCATTTCGAATGACTTTGATTCAACAAGAATGTACTATGCTTTTTTCTTACCCACTTATTTACTAACTTGCATCATCAAAATAACAGCATGAAACGATTATTTACCTTAGTTATTACTTTGTTTACGTTGCTTTTTACACAACAATTTTATTCCCAGACCTCGATTTTAGAGCGTCTTGACGCTATTGAAACATCATTTTCATTTACTTCTGAGGAAGTTCCTTTAACTGTTCTATCTCAACACATTCTAAAATACCCTATACGCTCGACGACTAGGACAGATCCGTCTATCGTAAGTTATGGTGAAGAATATTTTTTAGAAATAGAATTACTTTCTGAATTAACCAAACAAAGTGGAAGACGGTTGTTGGATGCGCCTTATGTTTTACGCTTTTACTCTGAAAGAGGGGAAATTATCGGACATACCGCTTTAAATAGTGAAAGCGTAAGAATGACTTTCATAGATGAAGAAAGGAAAATGCCTCCCAGGTTTATCCGTATAAGTTTACGCACAATTCCTTTTGCCCTGCTGGAACGCACAAGTCGAATAGACATCATTGAATTGGTGCGATAAAGTATAGGAGTTGTTTACTTCATCACTGTAAAAACAGGTCTAAAACCCACAAGACAGGAAGAAGTCTCATACTTTTTTCTACTTTGTAAACGAATGTCATAGCCGTAATCCATCCAAGAGCCTCCAACAGCAATTCCTGTTTCTGCAATCATTTCTGCTACATTTCCATTGAGGTTATAAAAACCGTATTCAGATGGGAAATAACTTATGGAAGGAGCGACAAGATCACTAGATTTAGCAATTGTTCCACTCCATTTTTGGATTTCTAATTCTCCGTTTTCATTTCTCGAGATGGTACTTTGTGGAATTCGGGTGAAATTGGCTAAAAAATCACCTTTAGAATTACGCAGATATGGTCCGTTCCAGGAATAGTTGGCTTCTAAATGATCTCCTTGACCGGCTCTAATAAACTCAGCATGCAGCGGTAAGCGCACTTTTACGTTAAGATCATATTCCCTGGCAAAAAAATCTTCTAGCCACTGGCAATATAAAAGTGCCGCATCCTTTGAAACATTAACTACAGGGTAGTTTAAATAAGCACTATGCGAATGGTATTTTTCAGCAAATGCATCTGACTGAAATTGAGACAATTCGGAAGCCCAATTTTCGTTATGAATAGCCGTGATTTGTTTCATTTCCTCCGTTCCATTCTTATCGACCCAGTTCAAGAATTCTTGATAATTGGCATTTGTTACTTCTTGATTGTACATGTAAAACGATTGCACAGAAATGGTATCTTCCTCTAAGATGACATTTCCGGATGGAACATACAGGTACGATTTTTTTAATGCCTTAGGTAGATGAGTTTGTGAAAAAGCACTAAGTGTATAGCAAAGGACGGTTACAATTAATATTATCTTTTTCATAGCTTATGTTTGACATCATTTATAACCTTAAACGTGTAAAATGGTTACAGCAAGTTTAGGCTTGCTTTTCAACTCAAATTGTTGGCAATATCCAAATGAATAAATGACTAAAACCACTATTTGATTTTAAAGCACCTTAATATTTGTTATTTTGAAGACGTTACTAAGCAAGCTTTAACATCAATTAATAAATTAAGCTGTAATTATTACTAAAATTGTAGAAAAAAACATATGAAGTATTTAATAGTATTTAGCCTGCTTACAGTTCTTTTAATCGGATGTAATAAAGATGAAAATAATGGAGACCCAACTGTATGTGTCAATCAATCCATGGATTTTCAGTCATGTTTGTCTTGTTGTCAATCAAATGGTTTTTCTGGTGCTTCTCTTCCAATTGACGACAATGGAAACACGTTAGAATGTGAATGTGTAAATTAGTCCTCCATGATTTAGCTTAACAAAATCAGTTTTGTATGAATACTTTATAGATGTTTTAATAAAGACTGTATATTTTTTATACTTTATGCATTAGTATGCTAGATTGTTTTTTCTTCTTATATTCGTGCATGACTTTAAAATACGCTTTATGAAACAACTATCATTTTTTTCAGCATTATCTATTATTGGATTAACGCTGATTTTTTCAACTGCTCATGCATCAGAAAGCAGTAACTTTGCTTTATTAAAGGGGATAACACTCAATATTACAGTTTCTGATGTAAGTGGTGGGTTGGAAGGTGTTACAGTAACCTTAACGCAAGAAAGAACTAATCTTGCGGATGGTACTACAAATAAAAACGGCGATGTTCGTTTGCAAGTGAAAGAGTATAATAATTTACCTGTTGTTTTGACATTAAAAAAATCTGGCTATCAATCTCAGATTTTAAATGGCTTGTTGCTAAAGGATGGTGCGGGTTATAACTTTGTAATGTCTCAGGGTTCAGGCGAAATCGTTACAGAAGTTGATACAAAGATAGAACGAATTATTGCTAAATCACAGCGGGACTTAGAAAGATTTGAGAGTGACATTGCGAAGTTTGAAAAGGACAAGGAAAAAGCCTTGGAACGTGAGCAAAAAATGCGACAGGCTGAGTCTGATGCTAAAACAGCAACTACTGAATCACAAAAAGATGCACAGCAATTACAAAAAGATGCGCAAGCAGCTGAAAGAGAGGCTGCTAAAATCGCTAAAGAAACAGAAAAAGAAGTTGCATCTCGTTTAGGGTCTTCTGAGCAAGATGCTAAAAGGCGAGAGGAAGAGGCAAAGCAACGAGAAGCAAGATTAAAAGAACTTGAAAAGCAACAAGGTACTGCTGCCGCAAGCGCTTCGGCCGTAGAAGTTAAAAAACAAGCTGAAAAAGATGCTAAAAAATCAGAGGCCTCAGTAAAGAAAGAAGCAGATAAAAAATCTGCCGAAGAAAAGAAAAAAGCAGATGCAGCTAAAGCGGATAAAAAAGCAGCTGAAAAGAAAGCAGATGCTGCCAAAAAAGATGCTAAAAAACAGAAGAAAGAACAAAAAGCAGCAGATAAGGCTAAAAAAGCAGCTGAAAAAGAGAAGAAAGCTGCGGAGGATGCTAAAAAGGCCGAGGAAAAGTACCAAAGTAGCATGAAGAAGCTACTTAAAAAGCAAGACAAAATTGACAAATCTCAAAGTAAGATAGACAAAAAGCAATCAAGCCTAGATAAGAAAATTGAAAAGGGTAAAATTGATGTAGAAAAAGCAAGAGGAGAGCAAGAAAAGATTAAGAAAAGTCAAACAAAAGTTGATAAAAATCGCCAAAAGCTTGATAAAAACATTAAAAAACTCAAGAAGAAATACAATAAGAAATAAACTATAAAATCCATAAAAAAGGGGCTTCTAAAATTTGAAAAGCCCCTTTTTTATTTTACTTATGAGTTTCTAGCATTTATTAATGTAACAAGTTTAATGATATCAGTTATAATTAAAAGTGTTTTAATCTTGGTTAAAACCCTATTTTAGTATTGATTCAAAAAATACAATAAACAGCTTGAGGTGCATAACTTTACTTACTTCTCCCAACTTTTAGCTTAACCTTTTTTAATTTTAACCGATTTTAGTCGAACATAAAATGAAATACGTTCAAAAAAATAACATCAGTTACTTGTTAATTGCATTTTTATTGCATTCCATAATTCTTGTTGGTCAAAGAACAGCGCGTTATGATGGTAAATATGTAAGTTATTATCAGGCAGAGGAATTGATGGAGAAGGAGCAATTTAGCGCAGCGAGAAAAAAATTTGAGGATTTTGCAAAAGAGTTAAATGATGAAAAAGACCCCTTCTATTTAAAGGCCAAGTATTATGCAGCTATTTCTGCCTTGGCGTTATTTAATAGTGACGCCATTCAACAGCTGATGGACTTTAATCAAAGATTTCCAGAAAACATTTACCGAAATGACATTTATTTTCAAATAGGGTTGCACTTCTATCAAGCGAAGAGATACGACAACGCGCTAGAGTGGCTAAATAAAACCAATATTAGGGAGCTAGATACAGCTTATCGAAGTGAGTTTTATTTTAAAAGGGGCTATGTGAATTTTCAACTTGGCAACACTGGTGAAGCAAGAAATGATTTCTTTGAAATAAAAGGGAATAGTTCTATATATGGTTCGCCAGCCTTGTATTATTTCTCACATATTGCTTATCAAAACAAAACTTACCAAGTTGCGTTAGAAGGATTTTTAAAATTATTGGATGACCCAGCTTTTGCAAGTGAAGTGCCTTACTATATTACCCAAATATATTATTTATTGGGTCAATTCGATGAAGTTATTCGTTTCGCACCTACAGCAATTGAAAATGCAGAAAAACTCAAAACACCTGAAATGAATCAGTTGATTGGGGATGCTTATTTTCGTGTAGGTCGATATGATGAGGCTATTGTTTATTTAGAACAATTTCACAAAAGCGGCAAACCAACAAGAGAAGATAAATACCAACTAGGTTTTGCTTACCTAAAGGCCAATTATTTTGAAAAAGCGGCTCAAATGCTTGGCAGGGTCACACAACAAGATGACAACCTAGCACAAATAGCAGCCTATCATATCGCTGAGGCACACATGAAGTTGGGTCGCAAAGACTTAGCGCTCACAGCGTTTCGAAGGGCCTCTGAAGTTGGAACTGACCAGAAAATAAAAGAAGATGCCCTATTTAACTTTGCTGTCCTTTCTTATGAAACAGATTTTAACCCTTACAATCAAGCTATTCGTGCTTTTGAGCAATTTTTGAATGAGTTTCCAAATTCCAAACGAACAGAAGACGTGTATAATTATCTTGTGAATGTTTATACTTCTACTAAGCGTTATGCAGAGGCACTTCAATCTTTGGATAATATCAAAAACAAAGATATTCGTTTGAAAACTACTTACCAAATACTGGCTTATAACTGGGGGGTGGAATTATATGAGCAAGGAGATTTCGCAAAAGCAATTACAGTATTTGAAAAAGTAAAGAAGTTTCCTGTTGATTCTCGGATTTCAGGCAAAGCATTCTTTTGGGCTGCAGACGCTCACTTTCAGCAACAGCAATATAATGAAGCCATCGAAAAATATAAGGTGTTTTTAACCCTGCCTGGGAATGAACCAATGAAAATACTGGCTTATTACAACATTGCTTACAGCTATTTTAATCAAGAGTTATTTGAACAAGCCATTGAAAGTTTCAGGACATTCACTTTATTGCCCAATAATAACGATAAAATGCGTTTAGCTGATGCCTTCATCCGAATTGGAGATGCTTATTTTATTAAAACACCACCCAACTTTGAGCAAGCAGTCAATAATTATTTAAAGGCTGTTGAATTTAGAGAACGAACAACAGATAGAGCACTTTTTTATTTAGCCAAAACTTCAGGATATATACCAGAAAGAAGAGCCAATAAAATCCCGATACTCCTAGACATTGTTAATAACTATAGACAATCTCAATACCTAGTCCCCGCAATCTTTGAGTTGGGATTGAGTTATAAATATGAGAATGATTTTTCCAATGCCAGTAAGTTTTTCAATCAGATCATTCGAGAGCATAGTAAGAATATTTTAGTCAAAGACGCCCTTATTGAATTGGGTGATGTATTGTATAAAAAACAAGATTTTAAGGAAGCGGAAAAGTATTTTCTTCGCGCACTTAATGAGTTTAATTTGGATGATGAGCGCTGTAAAATTGCAACCAAAGGGTTGCAGGATATTTTCCGCACAACCCGCCAGCAAGAAAGAATATCAGAGTTGGCGAAGCGATATCCATGTGCTGATATTTCACAAGATGATGAAGAAAACTTCTTCTTCGCAACTGCTAATGAACTTTATGTTAAAGAAAAATTTGATGAAGCAATTCCAGAAATTCAAAAATATATCACTAATTTCCCAAATGGAAGGTTCCTTGTACAAATGCTTGCTGCTTTAGCTGATATTTTTTACACAAGAGAGGATTTTGGCCAAGCTGTTGCTTTATATGAGCGCATCGCTAATCTTTCTAATTCTGCGTTTACTGAAATAGCTTTGATTCGACTTTCACGCTTTTATTACAATAATGAAAACTTTGAAGATGCATTAAGGCATTACAAACGATTAATGCAGCTATCAGCGGACCCACAGGTAGTATATAATAGTGCTGTAGGCGTAATGCGGACTGAATTCTTGCTGGATCAATTCAATAATGCAGCAGTTGTTGCCCAACAGGTGATTGAAAATCCATTAATCACCGAAAGGGTTTCCGTTGAGGCACATTATATAGCAGGTAAGAGTTATTTTAATCAACAGCAATGTGATTTAGCTATGCCATTTTTAAGTTGGACTGAGAAAAATACAGGAACAGCAAGAGGAGCAGAGGCCTTACACCTTATTGCGGAGTGTCATTTAAGAAGTGGAAATATCAAAAAAGCGGAAGAACGACATCAACAAATGATGCAAAGAAAACCCGCTTATGATTTTTGGATCGCTAAATCATTGCTTTTACAAGCTAGAATTTTCATGAAAAAAGATGATTTGTTTCAAGCGGAGGAAACAGTGAGTTTGATTATGGAAAATTATCCAATTCAGGATGATGGTATCAAAATGGAGGCGGAAAAATTAAAAGCCGAAATATCACAATTGAGAAACACACCAAAAAACAAACGAACTGACACTCAAAGGGTGATTGAAGTAGATTAAGACAATGGGTATGAATAAAAATATTATTTTATCAATAGCTATACTCCTAACGAGCATAACGCATTCTGTTTTTACCCAAGGAAGACCAGACGCAGAGGTTATTACTTCGAGTAATCGACGCGTGGATCCAGTTAATAGAGTGGCGGCAAGGCCCCAAGCATTTGACACAGTATTACCTGCCCCGCAAAACCTATATCCTTTATTAGCGGTTCGCGCTGAAAATCAAATTGCCGTTAATGAAATAGATCCTGCAATTATGAAAATCAAACCAAATCTTTCTAAACTTTATAACGGCTATGCAAGACTGGGGGCAGGAAATCGTCTAATGGGTTTAGCTGAAGTTTATTATGGCTCTTTGAGGCACAGAAGAATGAATTGGGGAGTAAATGTCAATCATTTATCTGAATGGGGTCAATTAGCAGATTTTGCTCCTTCTCAATACGACATTACAGATGTTAATACGTTTTTAGATATAAGAGAGAGGGGTTATACTTATGGTGGTTCGCTTAACTACAGAAATCAAGGATTACACTATTACGGTTTTAGAAATCCTGATGCGCCAAGAGATAGTATTCACCAACGTTTCAATAATATTCAATCGGAGTTTTTTTACCATTCTCACCAAAAAGATACCGCCCATTTGAATTATCGAATTGGGGTTAAATATCATTATATTAACGATAGAAAGCCAAAAAATGATACTTTCAATTTATGGCGTGCACAAGAGCACTATCTAGCTGTTCAATCCAATTGGAAGTACCGAATGAGCAATCATCTATTGCTTTCAAATCTCGCTGCGGATTTTGATGTATTTTACAACAATTATCGTTATGGTATTCGCGATACTAGTATAGCGGGGTTTGGCGATGGATTTATCCAACAAAACACCCTGATTCAGTTGCGCCCTTATACTTCTTTTTACAGTTTGAATAACTTATTACAGTTTAAGTTTGGTGGTGAGTTGAGTATAGATGTAA
>JAFIEX010000139.1 GCA_020832365.1 Crocinitomicaceae bacterium | reverse complement strand
CAGGTTCTTTTATTGCAGATTGAACTAAAACACTTATGGTATCAGGAGTAATATAAGCATCTTGATTCAATAAAAAGAAATAATCTGCGCCAGCTTTGTAAGCCATTTCGATACCAATATTATTTGCTTTTCCAAAACCCAAATTTTCATTACTTTTTACAAGTTTAAATTCGGGGAATTTTGTTTCTATTATTTCACAAGAGTTATCGGACGAATGATTATCTATAATGATCACTTCTAATGGATAATTGGAGTTTTTTAATGAAGTTAAACACTTTTCAATCCATTTTATACCGTTGTAGGTGACAATGATGCAGTAAACAGTTTTAAATTTTTTCATTTTTTAAATTTGTTCATTATCATTTTGAATCCTATTTTAAAATGCTCACGAATGGAAGGAGGTTTTATCGCTTCCATATACATATTCAAATATTTCTCAGGCTTTTTTTCGATAAGTTTGCACAGTATTTCTTTTGCCTCATTTTGTTTTTGACTTTCAGTATATTTATGAATTAGCGAATGGCTAATTTTTTCAAACCGGTTTAGTAAAATAGGCGTGATGCCTGCATCAAGATGTTCGATAATGATATTTAAGTCATGATGAATTTTAGAATTCATTGCGGTTGAATTTTGATTAACCCATATATTTGAGTGATGTATGCGATATACAGACATTACTTCTTTTATTTTTTTTATTTTCCCGAATTGTGCATTATACAAATGTAAGGAGTAATCTCCTGCATTTACTTTCAAAAACCATTCTGGGTAATTTTCTTTGAGTCTTCTAAAGACAACCGTGTTAGTGTGCATATAATTGCCATAAGCCAAATCTTTTATTGTACTGGTCTCACTGACTTCACGTGTGATGTAGTCGTCAATTAGTTCGTTTTCTTTTAAAATTTTTACTTCATGAAAACAAATCGAATAATCCTCATTCGCCTCCAAAAAATCTACTTGCTTTTGCAGTTTGTAAGGGTCTGTCCAGTAGTCGTCTCCTTCGCAGAGAGCTATGTATTTGCCGCGGGCTCTGGGATAGTTGAACCTTGGATTCATGGTTTTTATTCCTTTGGAATATTGGTTTTCTGTTTGGTAAATAACCTTAAATAAATGTGGGTAATTTGCTTCATATTCTTTGATGATTTCTGCTGTACCATCAGTAGAAGCGTCATCATGCACCAAAATTTCAAATTCAAAATTAGTTTTTTGCATGAGAAAACCCTCAAAGCATTCTCTGATGAAGAGAGCATGGTTGTAAGTGATGCATGATATGGAAACTAGAGGGTTAGGCATTAAAGTTTATTTTGGATATTATAAATTGCATGATGAAATTGTGTTTAGATCAATTATTTGAACCTTACTATAAAAATATGATATTTATGAACTATAAGACTTTTTAACTTAATTAATATATGTTTCAATTATTTGATTTTGATTAACATAGTCATTTATAAAGACAGGTTCACCATCAATATCTCTTAGAATAAGATTATTTATTGTAGGTAAAAAGTTTTTTTTATTTATCTTATTTTGTTTGCCAATTATATCTAACACTTGATATTCAGCAATATTATGTCCTGCTTGGGCAAAAGAACTAGTTGCAGCGGTATGACGTAAGTTTATTTCTGTAATGAGAGGCTTGTTCTGTTCGTCTCCTTTTAAATCAACAGTATAAACTCCATTCGGTCTTTCATTTGTTTTTTTTGATAAATATTCAATAGATTTTATTGAGTTTTTCAATACTTCTTGATTATCCACAAGCCTTCCTTTTGCAATGTTTCCTGTTATACCACTTGGGGCTAAGTGGGGCATAAAATATTCTAGTCTTTCATATATACCATATTGTAACAGTTTTCCATTATTATACAATAAATTACATGCATAATTTGAACCAGGTAATACATCTGAAATCATGAATTTATTAATTTTAGAATTTAATGTTAGCCATGCCTTTCCTTCTGCTAAATTCGTTACCATTATTGCTCCTTTGCCTGAAGTAGACCCAACGTCAACCCCCCTCATCCATACTGGTTTACTCTGGAAAAAATCATTTAATACCTTTGATAAATCTTGATTCCGATTGTAAATTGTATAGTTTGGTACTAATTTTGTTTCAGAAAGCAAATTATATAAAGATTCCTTGCTTATACATATTTCAGATAAATTTAAGGGTGAAATGTTGGTTATTGAATTTATTAATTCATTATTTTGCTTTGACCAATATAAATTTTCTTTTTCGGTTAAAAACAATATCGCATCAGGTTTAATATCCTTTACCATTTTGAGAAATGAACTTCGGTATTTTGAATCATCAACATGAGGTAGTTTTATACATTTATCGAACAATTTAGTGTATGATACATATTTGTTTTCAAATATATCAGAAGCAATTATTTCATAATCAAACTCCTTACTTAATCTTAAAGATCGGGCTATTGCTCTCCCTGTAACACCTGCGCCTCCTGTTACTATTACTTTTATTTTTGAATTTATTGATATCATTTTTTTGAATTTATTGTTTGGGTTTTATATGATCGATTATAAGTTCTACAATCTTAAGAACTTCTTTTTTGTTTAATATTAAATACAAAGGTAAACACAAAATCCTTTTTGCAATACTTTCTGCAATGGGCATATTTACTGGCTGTACATACGGCAATTGGTTTAGCTCAGGATAGAAATACCTTCTTGGGAAAATATTGGTTTCATTTAATTTATGTTGGGCAAGGAGTAAAGTTGTTTTATTTCTCATAATATAATTTCTATTAATTCCCTTATTTTTTATAAAATTCACATCATCATAAAATACAAATGTATCAACAGCTTGGATGAGTTGAAAGTAACCGATGTAGGGGAACAAATAGGGCTGCATGATAGCAACTGATTTTTCCTTATGCTCGAAGGTATTACTATTTTCCATTTTGTTCATTAGCTATACTTTTTATTTGCCAATACCCACCTCTTGCGGGTCCAATTCGTTTTATTAATCCTTTCTTTTTCAATTTAGATAAATTTTCCCTAACACTATCTGCCCTTATGTGCAATAAATCAGCCAATTCTTTGCTGCTCAAATTCGGTTTTTCGGAAAGGTATTTAATGATCTCAATTTGATTTGAAGAAAGGCTATCTGTGGGTTTATCTGTGGGTTTATCTGTGGGTTTATCTGTGGGTTTATCATTATCACTTCTCCCCAAATCAATACTCGTTTTTTGAATTTGATATGAAAATTGGGTTAAAAAACCATTTGGTGCATGATCAAAATCAAACTTCATCGTAGGATAGTTTCTTATTTCATCACGAATTCTCAAAAATCCACTTCCATATTTTTCTATGTCCCCAACCAAGTAGAACGCTTCAGCAATGAGCTTATTTCTTGTGTTCGCTTGATAATTATCTTTTTGTAATTGTTCAATCGTCAAATCACCATACAATTTACCAGGGTTGTAAAAAGTGATGGCTTGATCAAATATCTTAACTTGAATATCAATTGGACTCAAATAATCTCGGTGAATAATGGCATTTAAGACCAATTCACGCAAAGCAGGCAGCGGATATTCAAAAATTTCGGTTCGTTTAGTTGTCTTACCAGTTATTTCGAATGCTACTTTTATCTGTCCAATTATATAATTCATGGTTTCCTCAACGGCTTCAAATAATGTTGTATTCAGCATTTTGTCATCAATAATTAAGGAGGGAGTTTTGAATCTACCTAAATGGATATTGTATTCCGTGTTTTTAGCTGCAAACAACAACCATGCAGCATTGGTGATTTTCTCCTTTTTTATGAGTCCCAGTTTTTCAAGGTCATCCTTCCAAACTCCTGATAATTTAAAACGACCGGATTGATTTACTTGATTGATGAATTTTTCTATTTTAACTTCACTTAAGTCTAAAATGCTTTTACCTGCTTTAATATATGAATCCCAAGATAATTGCAAAGATTGAAGATTCAACTCGGTAATTTCTTTTGGAGAGAGTTGATGATTGGCGTTGTTTAATCTTTTATAATACCTTCCTTTGAACGAAAGTGGTTTGACGGGAAATTCCTGAACATGAATCGAAACCACCTTTTTTTTATCCATGCAAAAAACTTCAATGGTTGGAATTATTGAAGGCTGGGTCTTGGATTTGATTTCATTCATCCATTTCTGAATGGTTTCCTTTCCAATTTGCACTCCTTTTATTGAACCGTCATCATGAATACCAACATAGACACATCCTCCTTTTGTATTGGCAAATGCAACAAGCGTTACAATGACATCGTCATGAAAGGCACTTTTAAATTCTACCTGTTCAGTTTCACCTTGAAGGATAATATGTTGTAGCTTTTTATCCATTGATAATCATACAAATTTTTTCGATTTCCTCAGTTTTTAAATGCATATACAAAGGTAAACACAAAATTCTTTTTGCAATACTTTCTGCCATGGGCATGTTTTCCTGTTGTACATAAGGTAATTGGTTGAGCGCAGGATAGAAGTATCTTCTTGGGAAAATATTGGCTTCATGTAATTTATTTTGGGCAAGGAGTAAAGTTGTTTCATCCTCAAAAATGATGGGGTAGTAACTATAATTCCAAGTACTTTCATTTCTGAGCTTTAATTTTTGTACTTTACTATCTTTTAATAAATTGTCGTAAGTATTTACGATGTTTTCTCTTTTATGTAGAATTTCATTCATATACGGCAATACCGCCAACCCCATAGCGGCATTCAATTCACTCATTTTGGCATTGATACCCAAACCATGAAATTTTTCAGGACCATCATGACCAAAATTATGGTGATGATACAATGCTTGGAATAAAATGGGGTCTTTACAAAATAAAGCGCCCCCTTCTCCTGTATGAAACAGTTTAGTGGCATGAAAACTACAAGTGCTCACATCCCCGTATTCAAAAATAGATTTTCCGTTGTACTTTATGCCAAAACAATGCGCACCATCGTAAATTACTTTTAGTTGGTATTTCTTTGCAATGCGTTCAATTTCTTCCACATGGCAAGGATTTCCATACACATGCGTCGCTAAAATACAAGTCGTTTTTTCGGTAATCGCTGCTTCAATTTTGGTTTCGTCGATGGTCAAATATTCCGGGTGAATATCTACAAAAACAGGTGTGCAGTTTTCCCAAACGATGGCTGCAGTTGTAGCTACATAGCTAAAAGGCGTAGTGATAATTTCACCACCATTGCCTAAAACTTTTAATGCAATTTGTAGCGGAGTGGTACCGTTATTGGTGCATAAAATTTGGCTTTCCTGTAAATTTAAATAAGCGCTTAGTTTTTCCTCTAGCTCTTTTACCAATTCACCGCGGTTTGTGAGCCATTCATTATCATAAGCACGCTGTACTTGTGCCGTGTACTCGGCTATTGGCGGAATGAAAGATTTTGTTACAGGGATCATTTAAAAGTTAATTTGTTTTTTGTTTACTTATCATAAGTGTTTAGATCTGTTCAAAGTTTAATTTTTTTCAATGTAATGCAATTTAAAATATTATGAAAATAATTAACTAATTCTGTTTTCTATTTTTTAATATCGGCGGTTTTATTTTCCCAAGGGAAATCTGTTCTAGTAGACTTTACATTGATAAATTCACAAAGTTTTTTATAGCTATTTGGCTCGCTTAGGTTTAAAATAAGCAAGTCGTTTTTACTTTCTTTGAAATAGGAAATAACTTCAGCGTTATAATCATTGTAATGTTTTGTAAGTTTTTGTTTGTCGTACTTAAAGCTATCCTCGTTCATATTGTAAAGGTACTTTTTATTTTCCCATACCCAGTCTTTTTCAACATAATCAGCATTTTTAAGATCTTCTACCGTTGGTTCTTTTCCATTTCCAAAAATTTTACTGTGAAAATTTAATAGGGAATTAAACCATTGTTCATCACTATCACGAATTGTTAAAATAAACTTACTGTTGGGAAAAGCCTTATCCATAATTCTATACGTTGGAGGATAAGAAAATGGAAAGTCTTGAAAAACTTCGGCTGTAAGACAGTATTTAATTAAAGTGTCATAATTTCCTTTTCTAAATTCCTTACCGAGTAGTTCTGCTTTTCGTTGGTTTCCAACAATAAACCCTAATTCCTCAAAGGCTTTTGCAAGTGATGTTGTTCCTGTTTTATTCCTTCCGACACAAAATATTTTTTGTTTGTTTCTAAGTTTAACATTGACACGAGCTTTTAAATCAGGAATAATGTTTCGCTCCAAATTATCTAGGGTTTTACCAATACCTAACTTCGCTCCTATCCCTGTATTTAGCATTCTCCTGTAAAATTTACTAACACACCATCTTTTATATAAGCTTCTCTGCCCGTTCCATAAAAATCACCGCCCTCCACGTTGAACTCAAAAGCATGTTCAATATCGTCTTCTACACCGTCATCTGAGTAGCATGATAAATGAACATTAAATTCACCTTTTGGTAAAGGGAACTTTTCATACTCAAAAATTACATACCCATCATTACATTGTTTAAATACTTTTGGGGTTAAACCTATCTGTCCAGTATTTGAGAGGATTCGAATAACTTGTTGGCTATCTTTGAAAAGCACCCTAATTCCTTTAATCTTAGTTTCATATTTTAAGTCATAGTAAATTTTAAACTTTACTTTCATACCACTATTAATATTGGCAATGTTTTCATTCATTTCATTTAAGATTTCAATTTTTGTAAACTTAAAGTTCTTTGCATTTTGCCTATCCTTTCTACTTTTAAGATTTAATTCGGAATTTTCTTTATTTTGTCTTAAATAGAACTGTATACTCTCTTCTACATCCCCCTTAAATACAACGGTTCCTTTATCTATTACAAAAGCTTTATTACAAAGCTTTTGGATACTCGCCATATTATGACTCACAAACAGCACCGTTCTACCTTCACCTTTAGAGACATCTTGCATTTTCCCGATGGCTTTTTTTTGGAATTCTGCATCACCAACAGCGAGTACTTCATCCACAATCAAGATTTCGGGTTCGAGGAAGGCGGCTACGGCAAAACCGAGGCGTACGGTCATCCCAGAGCTAAAGCGTTTGGTTGGGGTGTCGAGGTATTTACCTATACCGGCAAATTCCACAATTTCATCGAGCTTGGCGGTGACTTCTTTTCGGGTCATGCCCATGATGGCACCATTGAGATAAATGTTTTGTCTGGCCGTCATTTCAGGGTGCATACCTGTACCTACTTCGAGCAGCGACGCTACACGCCCTTTAATTTTGATGTCGCCAGTGGTGGGGGTAGTAATTTGGGATAATATTTTCAATAAAGTAGATTTACCAGCACCATTTTTTCCAATGATACCAAGCACTTCCCCTTTTTTTACTTCAAAATTAATGTCTTTCAAAGCCCATACAGAACCCGACTTGGTGTTCGTTCTTTGGGTGCGGTCATTGAGTTCAGCAATGGTTGCATAGGGGTCGGGTTTGCCACGTAATTTCGCAATGGTACGGTTGAGGTCTTTGGATAAGGTGCCAGTGCCTACCAGACCTAGGTCGTACATTTTGGAAATATTGTCAACTTTAATGACGGTTTCGCTCATGTTGATAATTGTAAATCGCTTTGAATTACAAATTTAGTGTTTTTTTTTGTTTGCTTTTTGTTTGTTTAGCATTGTTTTCTTACAATGCCACGAATCTCCAAATTCCAAGCAGCAAATCTACGTGCTATTGCTTACGCTGGGCTCCTTTCTGAAACATGTTATAAAATTGATTTGTCTTACTAAACTTTAGATGAAGCGCGAGGTAAAGCAATGCGATAGCAGCGACAAATGCGCCGAAAAGGAAGACATG